>NZ_FMCH01000618.1 GCF_900091855.1 Streptomyces sp. DvalAA-14 | reverse complement strand
GGGCGGGGCACGGCTTCGGCCGCCGCCGCTGACCGGAGCGGGCGCGCCCCGGCACGCTTCGCGCCCAGGCACTCTTCGCGCGCCGCCCGCCACCGGGCGCGGCGCGTCATCGCGGGCGGCCCGGGCCACCCGGCGGTAGCCTGCCAGGGCAGAAAGTCCCCTCCGTTCAGGAAGAGATATCAGCGCATGCCGATCCGCCGGTTGGGTCTCGTCGTCCATGAGGGCCGTCCGGCCGCGGTGGCCGGCGCCGAGACGGTGCGGGCCTGGACCGCCCGGCACGGCATCACCTGCGTGGCCATCGACGTCTGGGGCGAGCACGAGAACCGCCGCAGCGGGCGCGAGGAGGTGGCCGCGGCGGGCAGCCCCGATCTGATCGTCACCCTCGGCGGCGACGGAACGTTCCTGCGCGGCGCGCGGATCGCGGCCAAGAAGGACATCCAGGTCCTGGGCGTGGACCTCGGGAGGGTCGGCTTCCTCACCGAGATCGCGGTCACCGACGTGGAGCGCGCGCTGGACGCCGTGCTGGCCGGCGACTCGGCCTGCGAGGAGCGGATGATGCTCACCATGCGGGCGTCCAAACCCCTGGGGATGCCCAGCGGGCTGGACTCGCTGATGGGCTACGGCCGCGGTCCGGTACTGCCGCCGCCCCAGGTCCGGCCGGAGACCGCCGGGGACGAGGGCTGGGGGGTGGCACTGGACATCACCGCGCTCAACGACATCGTGCTGGAAAAGCTGTCCCGGGACCGGCAGGTCAGCCTGGGCGTCTACATCGCGGGCCGGCTGCTGGCCTCCTACTCGGCCGACGGGGTGATCGTCGCCACGCCGACCGGTTCGACCGCTTACAGCTTCGCCGCGGGCGGCCCGGTGCTGTCGCCCCGGATGCGGGCGCTGGTCTTCACGCCCGTCGCCCCGCACATGACCTTCGACCGTACGGTGATCGCCGACGCCGACGAGCCGGTGGCGCTGCGGGTGCTCCCGCACTCCGGTCAGGCCGCGGTCAGCGTCGACGGACAGGTGCGCGGAGTGCTGGACCCCGGTGACTGGGTGGGCGTCTTCGCCGCGCCGCGGCCGCTGCGGCTGGTACGGCTGCAGCAGGCCAACTTCTACGGGCGGCTGCGCGAGCGGATGCGGCTCACCGACGCGCCGGCCACCGCGCTGGACGGCGAGTCGCCGCCGCTGTTCCGCCCGTCGGGCCGGATTCCGGACGACCTGGCGCATCTGCACATCGCCCCGCTGGCCGATCCGAACTGACCGCGCCGGCGCCGCCCGGGCGGACGGGGCCCGCCGGGGCGACCTGGACGACCGGGACGACCGGGACGACGAGCCCCGACCCGAACACCACCTCCGCCGGCCGGTTCGCGGGCCGGATCCGGGCAATCAGCTCATCATGACAACCGGTGAGCGGAGACCTGGCGGGCATCTGAGGCGGCGCGGCCTGCGGGCGGCGGAGGAGGCCAGCCCGGACCAGCCGACGCAGCTGCGCGGCCGGTCGTGGTGGGCGGCGATCACCAGCACCGTCCGCGAGTTCCAGAAGGACGAGCTGAGCGACCGCGCGGCGGCGCTCACGTACTACGCCGTGCAGTCGCTCTTCCCGGCGCTGCTGGTCCTGGTGTCGCTGCTCGGGGTGGCCGGGCAGTCGGCCACCCGCCGCATCCTGGACAACCTGACGGAGCTCACGCCCGCCTCGGCGCGCGACATCATCACGCACGCGGTGGAGCAGCTGCAGAACAGCGGCGGGACCGGTTCGGTGCTCGCGGTGGTGGGGCTGGCTGGGCGCGGTCTGGTCCTCGTCAGGTTACGTGGGGGCGTTCATCCGGGCGTCCAACGCGGTGTACGACATCCCGGAGGGGCGGCCGCTGTGGAAGGTCACGCCGCTGCGGCTGCTGCTGACCGTGGTGCTGATGGTGCTGGCCTGCGCGAGCGCGCTGATCGTGGTGTTCACCGGGGCGCTGGCCGATCAGGCGGGCACCATGCTCGGGGTCGGCGACGCGGGACTGAAGCTGTGGTCGGTGGCCAAGTGGCCCGTGCTGGTGGTGATCGTAGTGGTCATGATCGCGATTCTGTACTGGGCCGCCCCCAACGCCAAGGGCCGGGGCTTTCGCTGGATCACCCCGGGCAGCCTGCTGGCGCTGTTCGTCTGGCTGCTGGCCTCGGCGGGCTTCGCGCTGTACGTGGCGAACTTCGCCCGGTACAACCGGACCTACGGCACGCTGGCGGGTGTCATCGTCTTCCTGGTGTGGCTGTGGCTGACGAACGTGGCGATGCTGTTCGGCCTGGAGTTCGACGCCGAGCTGGCCCGCCAGCGGGCGATCGCCGGCGGCCTGCCCGCGGACGCGGAGCCGTATGTCCAGCCACGCGACACCCGTTCGTGGACCGACGACGAGCGTGAGCGGCTGGAGGAGCGGCTCGACCCGGAGTGACGGGGCGCCGCCCGGCGGCGTGCGACGAAGGGCCCGTCCGACACACCGCGTCGGACGGGCCCTTCGTCGCACAGCCGGGCGGTCGCCCGCTCAGCCGGCGTAGCGTTCCGGCTCCTGCGCGGGAGGCGGCCGGCGGCCGTACGGTCCGCTGAGCCGGACCGGCCCGCGGGCCAGCCGGTGCGCGCCGATGGCGACGAGCACGGCCAGCAGGCCGCCGCCCCCGGTCCACAGCCAGCGCGGGGACCACCAGGTGCCCGACCAGCCGCCGGACGGGCGGACGTCGGGCGCGTTCTGCGAGACCACGGGGGCGACCGAGCCGTCCACCGCGTGCGCGCCGGCCGTGCCGGAGGAGGTGGCCTCCATCGCGGCCCGTACCGGCAGCCCCAGATCGGACTGGGGCAGGTCGAGCACCGTGAGCCGCACGTAGTAGGCGCCGCGCAGCGGGTCGTTGGACCAGGGCTCGGCCCAGGAGCGGACGGCCCGCAGCCGGCAGACCAGCTTGACGTCGGTGGCGCCGGCCGCCGCCGTCCGGGTCTGTGTGCCCGAGCGGCACGGCTGGCGGCGGCGCAGGCCGTCGTAGACGTCGACCTGCCAGGTGGACGCGCCGTGCCGGGCGGTGGCCGCCGGGTAGGTCACGGTCGCGGTGACCGTGACGTTCTGCCCGGTGTCGGCCGGGAAGGCCCAGTACATGTAATCGCCGGTGGAGGCGTCGGCGGTGGCCCGGACCCCCTGCTGGACGACCGTGGCGGTCACGAAATTGGTGCCCGCCGTGGTGGGCGGGGCGGTGTCGGGGGTCGCGGTCGCGCTCGGGTCGGCCGAGCCGGTCGCGGCCCCGGAAGTCGGTCGGGCGGGGGTGTCGGCGGTCGCGGGCCCCGCCAGGACGCCCAGCGCCGTACCGGCCAGCAGCGCCGCGGCGCCGAGCAGTTGTGCGGCGCGCATCAGTCGGTCCTTCCCGTGTTGAGACGCCAGCGGGCGATCCAGCCGGTCAGCAGGCCGGCCACCGCGCCGACGGCGGCGAGCAGGCCCAGCAGCCACCAGCCGCGGCCGAGGCCGTAGAAGGCGACATCGGACGGATTGACGGGACTGCGGGTCAAGTCGATGGACAGCTCGACCGGCAGTCCGGGCGTGGTCTTCACGCCGGCCTGCGCCGAGAAGGAGTTGCCGACCTGGAGGCAGACCGTCTCCGGTGGTGTGCCGTCGTCGGCGTGCGGTTTGGGATAGCGGATGCCGGCCGACACCGCGTCGGTGCGTCCGGTGCCGCCCTCGTCGTCGCGGACGAGTTCACGCCCGTGCTCGGTGACACCGCGCAGCAGGACGCCGTAGTCGGCGTTGACCGTGCGGTCCTCGGACACGCTGACCGAGGCCCGCAGTTCCTGCCCCGGCTTGACCGCGACGCGGTACCAGCGGTTCTGGGAGAAGGTCTCCCGGTCGGTGTAGAGCCCTTCCTTCAGCAGCGGCGCGGCAGCGCAGTCCGCGCCGCCCTGGACGGCCACCGGGGCGACCGTCGTGTCGTTGCTGCGGTCGACGAGTTGCTTGACCTTGCTGGTCAGCTGCTGGCGGTGCTGCACGGTGGTGTAGGTGCCGCCGGTCGCCTCGGCTATGCAGCTGAGCTGGTTGCGGGTGCTGGAGTCCGGTATCAGGCCGAGGGTGTCGATGACCAGGTGGATGCCCTGGGCGGCGATGCTGCGGGCGACATCGCAGGGGTTGATGTTGCAGGTGTCCTCCCCGTCGGTGATCAGGACCATCCGGCGGGTGCCGTTGCCGCCCTTCAGGTCGTTGGCGGCGGCGGTCAGGGCGGGGCCGATCGGGGTCCAGCCGGTGGGCTGCAGCGTGGCGACGGCGGTCTTGGCCTCGGTGCGGTCCAGCGGGCCGACCGGGTAGAGCTGCCGGGTGTCCTTGCAGCCGGTCTTGCGGTTGTTGCCCGGGTAGTTCGCACCGAGGGTGCGGATACCGAGCTGGACACCGTCCGGCACCGAGTCCAGGACATCGTCGAACGCCTGCTTGGCGGCGGACATCCGTGACTGGCCGTCGATGTCGCGGGCCTTCATGGAGCCGCTCACGTCGAGCACCAGCTCGACCTTGGGGGCGGGTTGCGGGGCGGCGGGTTCGTCCGCGGACGCGCTCGCGGGCAGCAGACCGCAGGCCAGCACGGCGAGCAGGCCACAGCCCAGTCCAGTGGTCAGTAACCTTCTGATGATCATCGCTGGATCGTATTGAAGGCCCGGCGAATCCCGAAGTCGGCTGGTCAGCGGGCTGTGCTGACGGGCCGTCCGCGCGGACGAAGGGGACATCCCTCGCATCGTCAGCCGCGCGCCATCACGCGCGGCGGCGGGGACGAGGTGGGAGTGCCCGTCTGCGGCGCCCGGCTCGGCGGCATCGGCGCCGAGGTGAGCAGCACCCGTCCGTACAGCCCGACGGCAGCCGCCAGCAGCACGGCGATCACCAGCCAGCGCAGGTGCAGCCGGGCGGGCAGGCTCAGCAGCCGCGGCAGCGGGCGTCCGGGGTGCGGGCGGGCGCCGCGCCGGGCGGCGGCGCGGCTCATCCCCGCCTCCCGCGGCCGACGAGTTCGGGACGCCTCGGCTGCGGGCGGGCCCGGCCGATCTGGTCGCGGTACTCCAGCAGCGGCAGCGGCATGTCGAAGGCGACGGCCCCGACGACCTGCGATCCGTACGGGGTCGGCCTGGTGTAGCGGGCGACGAACCGCTCGCCGCGCAGGGATCCCTCGACGACCTCCACCTCGGTGCCGAGCGCGGGCATGCCCACCGCCTGGATGCGGGTGCCGTGCTGCTCCGACCAGAAGCGGGGCACGGGCACGAAACGGCCGGCCCGGGCCGGTCCGCGCAGCAGTGCGTCGGCCGCGTGCTGGCCCATCTCCACCGCGTGGATGAGGTGTTCGACGCGGCGCGGCACGTCGTCGAAGCGGGCGTTGGGCCAGCCGGCCACGTCCCCGGCGGCCACGATGTGCTCGGCGGTGCGCCCGTGGATGTCGCGGACGTGCAGGGTCGGCCCGCAGCGGACGCCGTCGGCGATGTCGATGCCGCTGCCGCGCAGCCATGCGGTCCGCGGCGTGCCGCCCAGTCCCAGCACGACGAAGTCGCAGGTGAGCAGTGTTCCGTCGTCCAGGCCCAGCCGCAGCACGTCGCCGTGGTCCTGCCAGTCGGTGATCCGCCGGCCGAGCCGCAGGTCCACGCCGGCCCGCCGCTGGATCCGTCCGACCACCTCGCCGACGCGCGCGCCCAGGACCCGCCGCAGCAGCGGCCTGCCGGGGGCCACCACCGTGACCTCCAGACCCTGTTCCCGGGCGGTGCAGGCCAGTTCGCAGCCGACGAAGCCGCCGCCGAGGATGACGACGTGGTTGGTCCGGGCCGCGGTCATGGCGTGCCGGACGGCGGTGGCGTCGGCGAGGGTGCGGATGGTGCGTATGCGGTCGGTGAACAGCGGCGCCTCGGGCAGCCGTTTGGCCGCGACGCCGGTGGCGACGACGAGACCGTCGAACGGCAGGCGCTCGCCGCCGGGCAGTTCGACCGAGCGGTCGCGCAGGTCGAGGCCGCTGACGCGGGTGCCGAGCAGCCAGTGCGCGTCGAGTTCCTCGTCGGCCCGGAAGGCGAGGTCGGCGACTGCGGTCCGGCCGGTCAGGAACTGCTTGGACAGCGGCGGGCGGCTGTACGGGCGGTG
>NZ_FMCH01000619.1 GCF_900091855.1 Streptomyces sp. DvalAA-14 | reverse complement strand
TGGCCGGCCGCGCCGTCGTCGTCCGCCCCCGGCCGGACTGCAGCCGCTCGGTGCCGAGCACCTGCGCCGCCACCCGGTCCTGGGCGACCTCGGCCAGGCAGCGGCCCCGCTTGTCCAGCAGCAGATGCCGCCTGCGGTGCGTGCGCAGGTGCACCACGGGCAGCAGGGCCGCGCCGCGGGTGTACGCCTTGAGGTGCCGGTTCAGCTCGGCCGGTACGTGGCCGGCCTTCCCGGCGCGCAGCGGCGCGTGGACCTCCCGCCGCTCCCCGCGCCCGCCCGGCAGCTTCACGTGCCATCCCTCGTCGTGGCCGCCGGTACGGCGGCGCAGGGTGATGCCGTGTGCCAGCAGGCGCAGGTCGGCGGTGTCGTAGTAGACGGCGTCCAGTTCCTCGGGTTTCTCCTCGCGCACCTCGCGGACGGCCGGCAGTCGCCGCAGGCCGTCGGGGTCGAAGACCCCGGGTCCCTCGAACTTCGTTTCCTGTTCGATGTGGCTGGTGGTCATACCGGTCGCGTGCCCGCCTCCCGGCCCCTCATTCGGCGGCGGGGGCGGCCGGCCCGGGCCGCCCGGGGTCGGCCAGCAGGCTCCCGTCGAGGTGGGCCAGCAGGTCGGCCGGGCCCTGGTAGACCTCCGCGGCGCCCGCGCCGGTCAGTTCCTCGCGGGACACGCCGCCGGACAGCAGCCCGACGCAGCGCACCCCGGCGCGGCCCGCGGCTTCGGCGTCCCACACCGCGTCGCCCACGAAGACCGCGCGGTCGGGCGGGACGGCGGCGCGCTCCAGCGCCCGGGCGACGAGATCGGGCGAGGGTTTGCTGGCCTCGACGTCGTCGGCGGTGGTCACCGCGTCGATCGCGTCGTCGGCGCCGAGCGCGTCCCGCATCACCCGCAGCTCCCGGTCGGAGGCCGAGCTGGCCAGGACCACCCGCCAGCCGCGTGCAGCGCAGGCCCGGAGCAGGTCCGCGGCGCCCTCCAGCGGGGCGAGCCGGGTCCAGTACTGGGCATACAGGGTGTCGTGGGCGGCGCTGAGCGCGCTGTCGTCCCCGTGGTCGTGGTCCTCGCCGAGCAGATGGTCGAGCAGATGGTCGCTGCCCATCCCGATGGACCGGTGCACCCGGCTCATCGGCACCCGCTCACCGTGCTGCCGCAGGGCCTCCCACCAGGCGACGGTGTGCAGGTAGACGGTGTCCATCAGCGTGCCGTCCACATCGAAGAGCACCGCCGCGCGCCGCTCCCGGCCCGGTCCCCGACCGTGGCCCCGATCGTGTTCCCGGTCCTTGTCCCGGTCCTGCCCGTGCTCGTGCTGGTGCTGGTGCTCGTCCACCGTCGCCTCCGGGTCGCTGTGCCTGCCCGCCGGCCGGCGGCGGTCCGCCCACCTCGTCCCGGCTGCTCCCGGCGGCTGTCCCCAGCGGGTACCCCGGTCACCGGGGCACTACGCCGGCCGGCCGCCGCAGGAACTCATAATGTCATCGTTTCGGGACGAATCGGACGGGTAGTGGCTGTGCACGGACGAAGAGGAGGCCACAACCCATGACGGACCAGGGAACCAACAAGACCGGCTTCGTACGGGACGACGAGCTCAAGAGGGAGATGCAGGGCGAGCTCAAGGCGAACCGGGAGGTCCGGATCGAGGAGGCGTACGAGCCGGAGCCGTCGGGAGAGGACGAGCCGATCACGGAGTCCTTCCCCTCCGGTGACCCCGGCCTGCCGGCGCCTTCCGGCATGACCGCCGAAGGTGTGACGGTCCGTACTGATCTGGCCAGGCATCTGGAGCGCGCCATCTACCCGGCGAAGCGGTCGGCCCTGCTGGGCAGCCTGCAGCGCCATCACGCACCGGACACGCTGGTGGACCGGGTGTCGTCGCTGCCGGCCGAGCCGGCGTACCCGAATGTCCAGGCGGTGGTCCGCGCCCTGGGATTCGGCGTGGAGGACCGCAGGGACTGACCCGCGGCCGGCGAAGGAATCCGTATCGCCCACCGCTGACGGGGTAACCGACCGCTGTGACGCACTCACCGGACAAGCAGCAGGAAGCGGGGGCGGCGGCGCTGCCGCCGGACCGTACGCAGGCGATTCTCGAGGCCACCAAGGAGATGGCCGCCCGGCTGAAGGCCGGCGGCCACGCCTTCGCCCTGGCCGGCAGCGTCGCCGCCTACGCGCACGGCGTGGTGCCGAGCTTCCAGCACGACGTGGACTTCTGCATCACCCCGGACACCGCCGACGCGGTCGCCGACACGCTCACCGAGGCCGGCATCCCGGTGCGCCGGCCGCCGGAGGACTGGCTGATCAAGGCCCGCTGCCTGGACCAGGACATCGACCTGATCTTCGAGCTCGGGCACGTGCCGGTCGACGAGGCGCTGCTGCGCCGGGCCCCGGTGATGCCGGTGGAGGCGGTACGGATGCCGGTGCTGTCGGCCACCGACCTGCTCGCCTCGCTGCTGCGGTCCTTCTCCGAGCACCACTGCGACTTCGGCGCGGTGCTTCCGGTGGCCCGCGCGCTGCGGGAGAAGACCGACTGGGCGCAACTGCGCCGCGACTACGGCGCCCAGCCGATGCCGGACGCCTTCTTTTATCTGCTGGAGCGGCTGGAGATCATCCCACCCGAGGAGGTGGCCCGTGAATCCGTCTGACCCCCCGATTCCGCCCGGCGCCGAAGGGCACGCCGAGTACCGCATCGCGCATCTGCACCAGCGACTGGTGGACGAGGGCGCGGCCGATCTCGGCCTGCGGGTGGAGGACCGCGGCGGCACCGTGATCATCAGCGGCAGCGTGCCCACCGCCGAGAGCAGGCAGACGGTGCTGCGGGTGGCCGCCGAGGTACTGGCCGGCCTGGACCGCCAGGTCGATGTGACGGTCGCCGAACTCACCGCCCCCGACCGGGCGGAGCGCCTGCTGTGATACGGGTGGCGGCGGTGGGCGACATCCACATGGGCCCGGACAGCCGGGGCAGCCTGCGGCCGGCCTTCGAGACCCTGCCCGACGTGGCGGACCTGCTGCTGCTGGCCGGTGACCTCACCCGGCACGGCACGGTCGACGAGGCCCGGGTGGTGGCCGAGGAGGTGGCCGGGCTCGGGGTGCCGGTGATCGCCGTGCTCGGCAACCACGACCACCACGCGGACCAGACGCCGGAGGTGACGGCGGTGCTGGAGGAGGCGGGGGTGACCGTGCTGGAGGGCGCCGCGACCACGCTGACCGTCGGCGGCACGGTGGTGGGCGTGGCCGGGACCAAGGGCTTCGGCGGCGGTTTCGCCGGTCGCAGCGCGGGCGAGTTCGGCGAGCCGGAGATGAAGGCGTTCGTCCGGGCCACCCGTCGCAGCGCCGACGGCCTGCGCCGCGCGCTGGAGGAGCTGGCCGACGCCGGCTGCGCGCTGCGGATCGCGCTCACCCACTTCTCCCCCGTGCCGGACACCCTGGCGGGCGAGCCGACCGAGATCTACCCGTTCCTCGGCAGCTACCTGCTCGCCGAGGCGCTGGACGGCGGCAAGGTCGACCTGGCGGTGCACGGCCACGCCCACGCGGGCACCGAGCACGGCATGACGGTCGGCGGCGTCAGGGTCCGCAACGTGGCCCAGCCGGTGCTGCGCCGGGCGTTCGCCGTCTACCACCTGGCCCCGGCCTGACCGGCACGAGCCACCCCCCGCTGGTGAGGCCGGGGGGCCGACGCCCGGTCAGGCCGCCGACTCCTTGGCGAGTTCGGCGAGCGCGTCCAGATGGGTCGGGGTCCAGCCCAGGTCGCGCCGGGCGCGGGCGGCGGTCAGCTGCTGGTCCAGGGCGAACGCCTCGGCGACCGGGCCCATCCGCGCCACCGCCTGCGCCACGTCCAGCGGCTCGACCCGGCCGGGCCGGCCGGCGGCCACGGCCAGCGCCTGGACGACGTCGGCGTGTGTCGGGTTCTGCTCGTTGACGGCCACATAGATTGATCCGGGCGCCGCGTTCAGGGCCTTCACATACAGCTCGGCGAGGTCGTCCACATGCACCATCGCCCAGTGGTTCGAGCCGTCGCCGATCATCGGGACGGCGCCGCCGGTGCGGCCGGGGTCGGTGAAGAACATCCTGGTCAGCTGCCCGGTGTAGCCGTAGACCACGCCGGGCCGCAGCAGGACCGGCCGGCCGCCGCGCTCGGCGGCCGCCAGCACCTGCCGCTCGTTGTCCACCAGCCAGGCGGCGATCGGCGGCGGGCGCAGCGGCGCGTCCTCGTCCACCACGCCGTCGGTGCTGCCGTACTCCCACGTCCCGCCGGTGTGCACGAAGGCGCCGCGGTCGCCGAGCCCCTCCTGCATGGCGTCGGCGGCGGCCCGTTGCACCGCCGCCGCGTCCGGCCCGGTCTGGGCGCCGAGGTGGATGACTCCTTCGGCCGCGGCGGCGGCCTTGCGCAGCACGCGGGTGTCGGCGAGGTCGCCGGCCACCGCGACGGCGCCGAGGGCGGTGACCACGGCGGCCGAGGACTGGCTGCGGGCCAGCGCGGCGACGTCGAAGCCGCTGCGGACCAGCGCCGAGATGACGGACCGGCCGACGTAGCCGGAGCCGCCGGTGAGGAAGACAGCCATGACGGTGCCCTTTCGCGCTGTGGTGGTACGGCCGGCGCCGGTTTCCGCCCGGCGGGTCCTTGCTGCGGACGGTACGGGAGGAGCGGCGGGCGGCGGCGCTGACAGGGCCCGCAGCCGCGGTCCCCTCACGCGAAGGGACCTGGGTGGGAGCCGGCGCGGGCCGGTGATCCGGCGGTACAAGATCACGACGGGCCCGGCCTGAGGCACACTGTCCCGGTGGCCCCGCTCCGCGCGGGTCCGGCGGAGCAGCAGGGGCGGGGAGGCAGCGGTGAAAGTGATCGTCTTCGGTGCGTCGGGCATGGTCGGCCAGGGGGTGCTGCGCGCCTGCCTGGCGGACGCGGCGGTGACCGAGGTGGTGGCGGTGGTCCGGCGCCCGCTGCGCCGCGCCGACCCCCGGCTGCGGGAGGTGGCGCACGCGGACTTCACCGACCTGTCGCCGGTGGCCGGCGAGCTGGCCGGGGCGGACGCCTGCTTCTACTGCCTGGGCGTGTCCGCCGCCGGGCGCAGCGAGGCGGAGTACGAGCGGGTGACGTACGACTACGCGCTGGCCGCCGCCCGCGCGGTCACGGCCGGCAGTCCGGAGCTCACCTTCACCTACGTCTCCGGCGAGGGCACCGACAGCAGTGAGCGCGGCCGCTCGGCGTGGGCCCGGATCAAGGGCCGTACCGAGAACGCGCTGCTGTCCATGGACATGCGGGCGTACATGTTCCGCCCGGGCTGGATCCAGCCGGTGCACGGCGAGACCTCGCGCACCCGCGGGTACCGGGTGATGTACGCGGCCACCTCGTGGCTGTACCCGGTGCTGCGCCGCTTCGCGCCCCGGCATGTCACCACCACCGAGCAGCTGGGCCGGGCGATGCTGGCCGTGGTCCGGCTGGGCGGCGGCGGCCCGCACATCCTGCACAGCCCGGAGATCAACCGGCTGGGGTCATGACGGATGCGGTCCGATGGCCGTGCTGTAACGATTCGGCGAGTCGGGCGGTCTTGTCCCCAGGTCCGCATGGCGGCTTCCCGTTCGGGGCACAAGGCTGCTCATGACGGAGATCGGCCTGCCCAGCGACGTACGAGCCTGCCTGTTCGACCTCGACGGCGTGCTCACACCGACCGCGCTGATCCACGCCGCGGCGTGGAAAGAGATGTTCGACGAGTTCCTGCGGCGGCGCGGCGGCGGTGACGCGGGGCAGTTCCGCCCGTTCGACGCCACCGCGGACTACGACGCGTACGTGGACGGACGGCCGCGGGCCGACGGGGTGCGGACCTTCCTGGCCTCCCGGGACATCGAGCTGCCCGAGGGCGAGGAGGACGACCCGCCGGACCGCGAGACCGTCCACGGCCTGGGCAACCGCAAGAACGTCCTGGTGCTGCGGAAGATCAAGCAGGAAGGCGTGCAGGCCTACCCCGGTTCGGTGCGCTACGTGGAGGCGGTGCGCGCGGCGGGGCTGTCGACCGCCGTGGTGTCCTCCAGCGCCAACTGCAAGGACGTGCTGGTCTCGGCCGGGATCGAGCACCTGATGGACGTGCGGGTGGACGGGCTGACCGCCCGGGACCAGGGCCTGCGCGGCAAGCCCAAGCCGGACACCTTCCTGGAGGCCGCCCACCAGTTGGGCGTCGAGCCCGGGCAGGCGGCGGTCTTCGAGGACGCGCTGGTCGGGATGGACGCCGGCCGGGAGGGCAAGTTCGGGTACGTGGTCGGCGTGGACCGGGTCGGCCAGGCCGACGAGCTGCGCAAGCACGGCGCCGATGTCGTCGTCACCGATCTGGCCGAACTGCTGGGGAGGACGGCGTGATCGACCACCCCGCCTACGACGTCTCCGCGTGGTCGCTGCGCGAGAGCGAGCTGAATTTCGATGTGCTGCCGCAGAGCGAGTCGGTGTTTGCGCTGTCCAACGGGCACATCGGCTGGCGCGGCAACCTCGACGAGGGCGAGCCGAACGGGCTGCCCGGCTCGTACCTCAACGGTCTGCACGAACTGCACGCGCTGCCGTACGCCGAGGCCGGCTACGGGTATCCGGAGTCGGGGCAGACCGTCATCAACGTCACCAACGGCAAGGTGATCCGGCTGCTGGTGGACGACGAGCCCTTCGACCTGCGCTACGGCACCATCCGCCACCATGTGCGGGAGCTGGACCTGCGGGCCGGGGTGCTGCGCCGGTCGTGCGAGTGGGTCTCGCCGGCCGGCCGCGCGGTGCGGGTCCGCTCCACCCGGATGGTCTCCTTCCAGCAGCGCGCGGTGGCCGCGATCTCCTACGAGGTCGAGCCGCTGGAGGACCAGGTGCGGCTGGTGCTGCAGTCGGAGCTGATCGCCAACGAGGAGATCCCGCGGGTGGCCGGCGATCCCCGGGTGGCCGCCGCCCTGGAGTCGCCGCTGCGCGCCGAGGAGAGCTCCGCGGCCGGCACCCGGCTGCGGCTGGTGCATTCCACCACCCGCAGCGAGCTGCGGGTGGCGACCGCCGCCGACCACCGGGTGGAGGGCCCGGAGCCCACCACCAAGATCTCGTCGGAGAGCGGCGACGACGTGAGCCGGCTGACCGTGACGGCGGTGCTGGACACCGGGCAGAAGCTGCGTCTGGAGAAGTACGTCGCCTACGGCTGGTCGGCGACCCGCTCGCTGCCCGCGCTGCGCGACCAGGCGGACGCGGCCCTGGTCGGCGCCCTGGACACCGGCTGGCAGGGCCTGCTGGACCAGCAGCGCGCCTACCTGGACGACTTCTGGGACCGCTGCGACGTGGAGGTGGACGGCGACACCGAGATCCAGCAGGCGGTGCGCTTCGGGCTGTTCCACGTGCTGCAGGCCGGCGCGCGGGCCGAGGAGCGGGCGATCCCGGCGAAGGGCCTGACCGGCTCCGGCTACGACGGCCACACCTTCTGGGACGCCGAGACGTTCGTCCTGCCGCTGCTGACCTTCACCTCGCCGCGGGCCGCCGCCGAGGTACTGCAGTGGCGGGCCAACACACTGCCGGCCGCCAAGGAGCGGGCCCGCCAACTGGGCCTGGCCGGGGCGGCGTTCCCCTGGCGGACCATCAACGGCGACGAGGCGTCGAGCTATTGGCCGGCCGGCACCGCGGCCTTCCACGTCAACGCCGACATCGCCGACGCGGTGGTGCGCTATGTGGCGGTGACCGGTGACGACGCCTTCGACAAGGACACCGGCCTGCAGATCCTGGTGGAGACCGCCCGGTTGTGGCGCTCACTGGGCCACCACGACAACGCCGGGGCCTTCCACATCGACGGGGTGACCGGTCCCGACGAGTACAGCGCGGTCGCCGACGACAACGTGTACACCAACCTGATGGCGCAGGGGAATCTGGTGGCCGCCGCCGACGCCGCGGAACGCCACCCGCGGCACGCGGCCGAACTCGGCGTCACCGCCGAGGAGACCGCGGCCTGGCGGGACGCGGCGGCGGCCATGACGGTGCCGTTCAACGCCCAACTCGGGGTGCACGAGCAGTCGGCCGGCTTCACCCGGCACCAGGTGTGGGACTTCGCCGCCACCGACCGCGAGCACTATCCGCTGCTGCTGCACTACCCGTACTTCGACCTGTACCGCAAGCAGGTGGTCAAACAGGCGGACCTGGTGCTGGCGATGTACCTGCGCGGGGATGCCTTCACCCCGGAGGAGAAGGCGCGCAACTTCGCCTATTACGAGCCGCTGACGGTACGGGACTCCTCGCTGTCGGCCTACTGCCAGTCGGTGATCGCCGCCGAGGTGGGCCATCTGCAGCTGGCCCACGACTACTTGGGCGAATCGGCCATGATGGACCTGGAGGACCTGGAGAACAACGCCCGCGACGGACTGCACATCGCGGCGCTGGCCGGCACCTGGACGGCGCTGGTAGCGGGACTCGGCGGGATGCGGCTGTTCGACGGCAACTCGATCCGGTTCGCCCCCCGGCTGCCGGACGCGCTCAGCCGGATCGCCTTCCGGCTGATGTTCCGCGGCCGGCGGCTGCGGGTGGAGTTCACCAACAGCTCCGCCACCTACACCCTGTCCGAGGGGAAGCCGCTGGAGGTGCTGCACTACGAGGAGCCGCTCAGGCTGACCACCGCGCGGCCGGTGACGCGCGACCTGCCGGCCTTCAAGCACCTCCCGGAGCCGACCCAGCCGGCCGGCCGGGCCCCGCGCCGGCGCCACCACCCGGCCTGAGCCGCGCCACTCGGCCCCCCGGCCGCCCGGCCACCCCCGCCGGGACCCGGATCCGTGCCGCCACGGCGCGATCCGGGTCCCGCGCACCCCTGCCGCCTCATGCAACTCAACTCTTTGCAGGGATAGTTACGCAAATTTCTTAACTCCGCTCGCATTATTGCGGCGCTCTGTCGGCGACCCTACGATCGGTGCGCGCGGTGACCCCGCCGCCCCGCCGTACGGCTCCTGCTCCTTGCTCGTCACGACCCTCCTCCTCCCGAAGGGACAACGACCGGTGAGAAAGCTCCGCCTGATCGCCGTATCGAGCGCCGCCGCCCTGGCCGCCGTGCTCATCCCCGGCGCCACCACCGCGCTCGCGGGCACCGCCGACCTGCCCGGCGCCTGCCAGTACTACACCGACTTCGACTTCGTCGGCGGCCAGTTGTCGATCTACGACAGCAAGAGCTGCAACGGCGTCACCCAGCCGGCGTACGCGGTGATCGAGAAGGTCAGCGGCACCGGCACGGTGATCCCGGTCGCCTACGGCCTGGGCATCGTGCGCTACACCTGCCAGGGCAGCGCGGTGAACACCTTCCGCTTCGACGGCGATCTCAGCAAGCAGGTGATCTTGACCCCCGGCGCGCTGCCCTGCGGCTGACCGGCGTCCGATCGCACGGCCTCCGCCGCGTACCCACGGGGGCGCGGCGGGGACGGGCCCTCCCCCGCGGCGGCGGGTGGGGGCCCCTCGAAGGTGCCCGTGGAAGCCGCCCGGGGACGGTGCCCGTGCAAGCCGGGCCGCCGGGCGGGCGGCGGTCAGAACCAGCCGCGGCGCTTGAAGAGGATGTAGAGGATGAGCACCAGCGTCGCCATCAGGCCCAGCGCGGCCGGGTAGCCCCAGATCTGGTGGAGTTCCGGCATGTGCTCGAAGTTCATGCCGTAGATGCCGGCGATCGCGGTGGGCACCACGGCCATGGCCGCCCAGGCCGAGATCTTGCGCATGTCGTCGTTCTGCTGGACCCCGACCTGGGTGAGGTGGGCGCCGAGGATGTCGGACAGCAGCCGGTCCAGGCCGTCCCCCGCCTCGTTGGCCCGGGCCAGGTGGTCGGCGACATCGCGGAAGAACGGCCGGGTCTCGCGGGTGACATAGGGCGCGGTGCCGGCCACCAGCCGGGACATCGGCTCGCTGAGCGGCCCGGTGGCCCGCCGGAACTCCAGCACCTGGCGCTTGAAGGTGTAGATGGTGCCGGCCACCCGCCCGGAGCCGCCGCCGCCCGGGGAGAAGACCTGCTCCTCCAACTCCTCCAGATCGACCTGGAGTTCGGTGGCGATGTCGACATAGGCGTCCACCACCGAGTCGAAGATCGCGTACAGCACCGCGACCGGTCCGTGCCGCAGCACCTCGGGGGCCTGCTCCATCCGGGCCCGCACCTCGGCCGCGGTGCGGGATTCGCCGTGCCGGACCGTCACCACGAAGGACTCGCCGATGAAGACCATCAGCTCGCTGGCGTGGATCCGGGCCGCCGCGTCGTCGTAGGTCAGCGGCCGGACGACGGTGAACAGGGCGCCGGTGTACGACTCCATCTTCGGGCGCTGGTGCGCCTTGAGGGCGTCCTCGACGGCGAGCGGGTGCAGGCCGAGTTCGGAGCCGAGCAGGTCGAACTCCTCGGCGGTCGGCTCGTTCATCCCGATCCAGACGAAGGAGTCGCCGACGGCGCGCGCGTGCTCCAGCGCGTCGGAGAGGTCGCTCGGGGTCTCCGCGCGCCGACCGTCCCGGTAGATGGCGCAGTCCACGATCACGTCTCATCCTTTCCGCGTACCCGGGCGGCCGTACCAGGTCGTACCGGAACGCCGGAGCGGCCGGCGTCCCGGCCGGCGGCCCCCGCCCCGCTCGGTTCACCCGCTCGGTTCACCCGCCCGGTTCACCCGCCCGGGACGGCCTTGGGTTCGGGTGCGGGCCGCGCCCGGGCCGTCAGGGCCCTGGCGTGCTCGACGTTGAAGTGGGCGCCGACCATCAGGGCCAGGTTGGAGAACCACAGCCACACCAGGAACACCACGGTCCCGGCCAGCGGCCCGTACAGCCGGTTGTACGTGCCCAGGTGCGCGGTGTACTCGGCGAACCCGGCGGAGGTGGCCAGCCACAGCCCCACCGCGAGCGCGCCGCCGGGGGCCATCGCGCGCAGCGACCTGGCGTCGCGGGGACCGGAGCGGAACAGCACCAGCACCAGCGCCGAGGCCACCACCACCAGCAGCGGCCAGCGCAGCCCGCGCCAGGCGGCGAGGGTCGCCCCGTCCATGTCCAGCAGCGCGCCGGTCCGGCGGGCCAGCGCGCCGGTCACCACCAGGCACAGCGCGCTGCACACCAGCAGCACCAGCAAGGTGACGGAGGTGAACACCACGCGCGGGGCGGTACGCCAGGCGGGCCGGCTGTCGGTGACGCCGTGCATGTTGTGCAGTGCCCGGCGGAAGACACTGGCGTAGGCGCAGGCCGACCAGATCGCGCCGGCCCCGCCGACCGCCGACAGCGACAAGCTGGCCGACTTGTCGCGTGCCATGTCCAGCAGCGCCTGGGCCACCACCGGCCGGGACTCGGCGGGCAGCAGCGTGGTGATGCCGTCCGACAAGCTGGCGTCCGAGGCCCCGCCGGCCAGCCCCACCAGCGAGACGGTCATCAGCAGCGCCGGGAAGATGGCCAGCACGGCGTAGTAGGTCAGCGCGGCGGCCCGCTCGGTGGCGTCCTTGTCCCAGGCGGCGGCGAGCGTGTGGAACAGGGTGCGGGTGAAGCGCATCAGCGCCCGGACCCCCCGCAGTGTCCTGCCGCGCTCACGTTCCGGCGCGCGCCGGCGCCCGTGCCGGGCCGTCGCGCTCTCCCCAGTCGCCACCCTTCATCCTCCCACCGGTACCGCGACGCCTCACGGCGTTGCCTCTTCCACGTCTATGCCCAGGGCCGCCGCCTTCATGGCAGCCGCCCGCCGGCCGCGCCGGGCCTGAATGCCGGCGCCGCGAAGGGGAACACGGACCGGCAGATCCGACCCGCCCCGACTCAGGAGGATGCGCGATGTCCGAGACGACCGACCCTTCGATACCCCCACCCGAACCGCGCTGGAACCAGCCCGGCGGGCCGGAGTGGGGCCCGACCGCGCAGCCGACGCAGCAGCCCGCGGCGGCCGACCCGCCCGGCGCGCGCACCGGGATGCTACTACTCCTGGGTGTACTGGTGATCGTCGCCGTGGTCCTGCTGGTCTACGCCTTGATGGGGAGCTGAGCCGCGCTGCGCGCGAGTACCGGGCGCGGGCCCCGGTCGCGGCCGGGACCGCCGGTGGAGCAGCCCGCGCTGTTCGAGCCGGAGCGGCCCGAACCGGCCCGGCCGGAGCGCGAGTCGCCGGCCCGGGGACCGCGGGCGGCGCGATCGGGCCAGGACCGGTCCCCGCAGCCGCTGTGGACCGCCGGAACCCGGGTCGGCACCTGTTCGTGGACCGATCCCGCCCTCGTCGCGGCCGGCTGGTACCCGCCGGCCGCGCGCGACCCGGAGGGGCGGCTGCGGCACTACGCGGCGCGCTTCCCGGTGGTGGAGGTCGACTCGACCTACTACGCGCTGCCCAGCGCGCGCAACAGCGCCCTGTGGGCCGAGCGCACCCCGCCGGGTTTCCTGTTCGACGTGAAGGTCTTCTCGCTGCTCACCGGCCATCCCACCCGCGTCTCGGCGCTGCCGGCGGATCTGCGTCCGCCGGGCCCGCCGGGGCGCGTCCTGCGCCCGGACGAGGTGTCCGCGGAACTGCGGCGGGAGGTCTGGCAGCGTTTCACCGCGGCCCTGGCGCCGCTGGCCGACGCCGGGCGCCTGGGCAGCGTCCTGCTGCAGTTCCCGCCGTGGTTCGGACCCGCCGACGACACGCGGGCCGCGTTGCTGCGCTGGCGGGAGCGGGCCGGAGCGCTGCGGCTGGCGGTCGAGTTCCGCGACCCGGCGTGGCTGCGGCCGGACGCCTTCCCGCGCACGGCGGCGCTGCTGCGCGACCTGGGCGCCGCCTGCGTCGCGGTGGACACCGCGCCGGGACTGCCGTCGTCCCTGCCGCCGGTGACCGCCGTGACCTGCCCGGCGCTGGCGGTGGTGCGGCTGCACGGCCGCAGCCGGCTGTGGGGCACCGGGAGCAAGGAGGACCGCTTCCGCCACCGGTACACGGCGGCCGAACTGCGGCCCTGGGTGGGCCGGGTCCGCGAGTTGGCCGACCGGGCGGCCGACGTGCACGTTCTGTTCAACAACTGCTGCGGCGACGCGGCCGTGTCCGGCGCCGAACTGATGACCCGTCTGCTGCCGGCGCCCGGCGCCCGCCCGCCGCACTGAGCACGGCGGCCGTCCCGCGCGTACTGTTCGACAGCGGTCCGGGACAGCGGCGGGCTGCCGGGCGGGCGGCGGGCAGCCAGGCGGCGGGCAGTCGCCCGCGACACTCGCGGCCGGCCTGCGCCGCCGGCCGGGCCGGACCCGGAATGCTGGGCGGTGCCGGAGCCAGGCGCTCCGGGGCCGGATCGAGCCAGGCTCGCCGCAGGTTGGCGGCCGGCTCGCGGCAGCTTCAGGACAGGAAGGGGCGGCAGGTGGCGTGGGACGCGGAGGTCGCCATCGTGGGCGCGGGGGCGGCGGGGTCTGACGCTGGCGTACCGGCTCGCCGATCCCGCGCTGCCCGCGCCGCCGTCCGTGCTGCTCGTCGACGCGCCGCCGGGCGGCCCGCGTCCGCCGGCCCGGACCTGGTGCTTCTGGGAGGAGCCGGGCGGCGGGTACGACAGCGTGCTGACCGCCGGCTGGGACCGGCTGCGGGTGCACGGCGGCGACGGCCGCCCGGTGCTGGCCCGCATCGCGCCGCTGCGCTACAAGATGCTGCGCTCACCGGACTTCGAGCGGCTGGTGGCCGCCCGGCTGGCGACGGCGCCCTGGATCCGGCGGGTCGAGGCGTCGGTGACCGAGGTACGGGACGACGCCGGCGGGGCGCTGGTCCGCGGCACGACCGCGGCCGGCGGCGCGGCGGCCTGGCGCACCCGCTGGGCGTTCGACTCGCGCCCGCCGTCCGCGCTCCCCCGGGCCCGCACCACCTTGCTGCAGCACTTCAGGGGCTGGTTCGTCCGGGCCGGCACCCCGGTGTTCGACCCGGCGGTCGCCGATCTGATGGACTTCCGCACCCCGCAGCCGCCGCACGGCCTGTCCTTCGGATACGTGCTGCCCCTCGACGACCGCACGGCGCTGGTGGAGTACACCGAGTTCTCGCCGGCCGTGCTCGACGACGCCGGGTACGAGGCCGCGCTGCGCCACTACACCCGCGACGTCCTCGGCCTGCCGCAGCTGCGGATCCTGTCCACCGAGCAGGGCGTGATCCCGATGACCGACGGGCGTTTCCCGCGCCGGGCGGGCGCCTCGGTGTTCCGGATCGGCGCCGCCGGCGGCGCCACCCGGCCCGCCACCGGCTACACCTTCGCCGCGGTGCAGCGGCAGGCGGCCGGAGTCGCCGCCGCCCTGGCCGCGGGCCGCGATCCCGTTCCCGCCCGCCTACCCGGCCCGCGCGCTGGCGATGGACGCCGTGCTGCTGCGGGCGCTGGACACCGGCCGGGTGGACGGCGCCGACTTCTTCACCCGGCTGTTCGCCCGTGTCCCGGCCGAGCGGCTGCTGCGCTTCCTGGACGGCCGCA
>NZ_FMCH01000621.1 GCF_900091855.1 Streptomyces sp. DvalAA-14 | reverse complement strand
TTGGCACGCTGGTGGGCTTGGGTAGCCGGAAAGCTGGTGCCGCTCGGTCCGCGGGCGTCGGTACGACGGACGCCAGCCGTGTTCGCCCGCGGGAGGTTCCGCGGCGATCGGGTGCGCAGCCTCTCTCCCCGGGTGCCCGCGCACGGTGCGCGCCCAGCACGACCACAATCCCACCGGAGTCCGCACCCTCGTTCGGAAACGTCTGCAACGGAGATGTACCTGAGCCAAGGCGGTAGGCCACAGCGGCCGTTCCGCTTCCGCTGCGCTGGTGGAGCCAACTCAACTTCTATGCCGTGGCGCCCCCTTAAGTTGGCCCGGTGGATGCAGGAACTCCTCCTACGAACACGGGGTCAGCCTGAGCGCTTGCGCCCCGCCTCGCCAGACCTGCTGGAGATCGTCCCGGTTTGGCTCGCCGTCCGCACCGGAGCGAATGCTGTTGAACTTGGCGAAGGTCGGGTTGGCCCGCGCCATGTGGGCGTATGCCGAGACGACTTCCGACTCCTCGGTGGAGATACGCACATCGGCCCAGCAGCACTTGCCTTTGAGTCGGATCGCGACCCGGTCGCCGGTGCGGAGATTGCGTCCCCATCGGGAGGAGGTGCCGATCAGGAGATCGTCACCTTGAGCCAGGTAGGCAACTGGGACCGAGTAGCGCTGTCCCGACGTGCGACCCACAACGTAGAGGGTTAGCAGTCGAGTGCCGATCACCGGCGACATGCCAGGCGTTCGCAGCAGTCCGCGCGCCAGTAGGTTCACCAGGCGCTGTCCGGCGCTCGTGCGGGCCCGCGGTTCGGGCCGGGAGCCCGGACCGTCCACTCGTGGGTCAGTGGTCATCGCTACTCGTGGTGATCCGGCCGACGTCGGGGAGTCGCTTGTCGCTCGTGGAGGTAGGGACCATCCGTGTGACCGCGTCGGGCATCGTGCCGACGGTGAACACGCGGACCAGATCGTTGACGGCGACCGTTATGTAGGAGGCTTCGGACGGCACCCGCTCAGGCAGCGGAGTGACATGGAATCCGGCCTGGAGAGTGCCGTCGAAGATCCGCAGGGAGGTGCTTTTGGGCTCGGGAGGCGTGAAGGAGGTGGCCCACAGAGCCTCGACGGTGACGTGCGCGGGTTCCTCGAGGGTCAGCTGCACGCACCGGCGGACGGCGTCGTAGGTGATCTCGGTGCTGTCCTGGCCTCGTCGCTTGTGGGAGGTGAAGGCTTCGACCTGGGCGGCGATGAGGCCGGCGATGCCGGCGAGTCCCTGGACGAAGCTCGTCTGCGGGTTGCGCTTGGAGACTTCCTCACGCAGATATTGCTTGGTGTCGGCGGGGACCATTCCGCCGAAGACCAGCACGTCGAGGTCGGTGAGGTCGTAGTCGTCGAGAACGTGGTCGAACTGATTGGTCGCGTCGGCGGTATAGCCCTTGGCGCGCAGGATGTCGACTGTGGCGACAAGGACGCTGGGGCTGCGGCCGACCACGAGGATGCGATCGGGTTTGTCGGTGGGTGTGGTGTCCATCGTGAGTCTCCTGGGTGATGGATTCAAAACCGGTCACGAGCTGCGGCTGGTCGAGCTGCAGGTCGGCCGGCGTTCGCAGCCCCCCGTGACAGGGCTGTGGCGAACAGGGGGTGGGTGCGTGCTGCGCCGATCGCTTTGTTAGCTGGGCCAATGTTGGCAGGTCCAACATAGACGATGTTGGCTGTCCCCACAATTGCTAGCCTGGAGACATGCCTGCGCATCCCCTTCAGCCCGGCCGTACGCCCGATCGACTCAGGGGCCGCCCGACCTCGCTCATCGCTGGCGTCTATGCGCGCTCCGCGGCACTGCTCGCCGCCGGATTCGAAGCCAACGGTGACGGCCTGCGCGGATATCACTACCGCTTGCTTGCCACACTCGAACAGTGGGGCTCTGCGAGCCAAGCCGACCTCGGCCGCGATACCGGGATCGACCGGAGCGACGTCACAGCGGCACTCAACGAGCTCGAATCACGCGGCTTCATCGAACGCAGGGTCGACCCCGACCACAAGCGTCGAAATATCGTGACGATGACGCCCCAGGGTCTGGACATCCTCCTTGACCTCGACAGCATGATCGACCAGACCCAGGAAGCCGTGATGGCACCCCTGACAGCTGCCCAGCGACGCCAGTTCGTCAGTCTCATGTCACGACTGCTCAACGACAAAACCGACATGGATCCAACTGGAGGGCCGTCCGGCGGTGGGCGAGGATCGAGGCGGCCGCGATGACCTTGTGGGTGCCGATTGAGGCGGCTGTGCCATCGTTCGACCGGCACGCCACGTTCTCGGTCGGATGACTGGCATTTGAGGGAGGTGCCGGGGCAGTGCACGGTCAGCGGTGGTGGATATCTCGCGAATACCGGTGTACTGCTTGATGCCCGGGCGCTGGGCTGGCATCGGGCGAGTGGCGATGTGCTGGCAGAGCGTCCGGAGGGTGCGAGTTCCGGCGCGTTGTCCGCGATAATTTCTCGCGGCGCCCAGCAGTGCCATGTGTACTTGCGTGGCATTGTCTGACCTGTGCCGGAGAATGGGCGCGGCGCGTGGTGGCTATCCGCTGCAGGCGACCGTGATGCATCTCCCGACTGGCATCCGTAGGCAACGGATGCTCGCGATGGCGGCCGGGATCTGGCACAACGACCTCATCGACACACCCGTCACCCGGTCGCTCCCGCCTACGACCACTGGTCGCGTCGAATCTACTCGTCGAGACCCTTTGCGGTTGAGCAGGCCGGCAGGGTGCTTCGGATCTTCAGCGAGAGCCCGCGTGTGCGAGCAGTACCTGTAGCCGGCCCAGTCGGCCCAGCCGGCCATGTTGGAGCGCTGCACGGTCGGGCGTGACATGCCACACGGCACCGGAGTGGCGTCGACGCGCTTGATCTCGCCTCGGGCTTTCGCGAGTGGGTGCCGTCCGGCAGGTGATCGAAAACGCAGAAAGTGCCTCTGAGCTGCAACGACAGGACTTGCTGAGGGTCCCGTACGTGGTAGCGAGAGAGGCACTTCCCAGGTGAAGAAGCGCGGTCCGGACACCGCGATATCGGCGGCGCAGGCGCCGTGGCGCAGGCCGCGGGCGGTGCACGACCCGGGCGATGACGAAATCCGACAGCACGAACGAGTACCCGTGAGAATCCGACCGCCTCAGTGCGACAAGGCACCGGTCGTAACGCTGGACAGGCCACGACCTCACTTCGCTCCGCCGACTCTCGTGCACATCCGCCAGCTGAAGCGCTCAGTCACAGCTTCCACTGTCATTGGCTCCGCGTATGGTCTGCGCATGGTTGATCAGAGCCCCCCCTTGCCATCGGTATGCGACTTCGCGGCCTGGGAACCCGTACTCCGGCTCATGCTGGCGGACGACACAGAGCGGCGTGCAGCCCGGTCGGCCCGTGTGGCAGGACGCATCAGTCAATCCGGACATAGCATCGCCCATCGGGGATCCATGTCGTCGACGGCGCGGATCGCGGCGGAGAACATACAGAGGGCGCTCACGCGCGGCGGAGTCCAGGAGGTCGCATTCAGGGCGGAGGCTCAACCGGACGGACGGACCACGCTCGGCCTGGTCTGGCCGAGCCCGGCTGTGGAACCGGTCTACGGCTACCCGGACCTGGGGGTGCTCGTCCTGGCCGATGGCTCCCTTCCCGCACCCTGGCTCCGCCGCCCCGATCCGGTGCCCGGGGCGGTACCGGCACCATCGGCGGATCCTGAGTTGCTGGAGCGGACGCTCCGCGAACGGTTGCCCGACGCCGTCGGCGCGACGGAAGAGGAGATCGCTGCCGCCGAGGCACGCCTCGGTGTCACGCTGTCCGATGAGCTCAAGGTTCTCCACCGGGTGGCTGGAGGGGACTGGGGCCACGACTTCGAAACGGCGATGCGCATCGACAAGGCGGTCGGCTGCGAGATCTCCGGCGTGGAACAGCTGTTCAGCATCGAAGCGGCGTCCCGTTACCCCGGCTGGGACCTCGGCGCGACGGATGCGATCTGTACCCTGCCGGACGCCGCGGTGCAGGGCCTGGGCGGCTCACCGGGCTGGATCTGCTTCGGCACCAACGGCGGCGACGTGTTCGCAGTCGATCTGACCCCCGGCCCGCGCGGGCACTTCGGGCAGATCATCCTGGTCCATCGCGCGGAGAGCCTCGGTGCCGAGCTCGTGGCCGATTCCCTCACCGATTTCGTTCTGGGCCGAGCACAGGAGGAACGCCGTGACCGCCGCGGGAACGAGCTTCCGGCCGTGGCCAGGGTCGGCACCGGATGCCTTGAGACGATCCAGGCCGCCGCCCATCCCACCTTCGAAGTCCTGTCCCTCGGCGCTTGGAACGGCGCGCCGTTCAACCTCGCGCCTGTCGCCGGGTTGCCCCACCTGCGCACTCTCACCGCCATGTCTGGCACACTGGCCGACCCCCTGGAGGTCGCCGGGCTCACCGCACTGGAGTTCCTGGCCCTCGGCGTGCAGGAATGGCGTGTCCTGCTGAAGGCCGGAGCCGTCCCGCGCACTCTGAAAGCCGCAGCCGTCAAGGTGCGGCACCAGGACCACCTGCCCGTCGTGGCCATCGCCAACGAGATCCTGGCCCTTTGGGACCGGCCCCAGATCGTACAAACGCTCCTTGCGGGAGACCTCGGCCCCGCAGCCTAGCCTCGGGCTCTGGCGAGATGGGGTTGTCCGACGGGTGGTCAGGTAAACGAAAAGTGCCTCTGACCAGCAAGAATGGGGATTGTCGAGGTCCTTGTTCCTGCCACTGTCGGTGGCACTTCTCAGGTGAGGAAGCGCATCGGGTCCTGTCCCCGCGTCCGCGTTGAGGGCGGCGGCCGGGCGGTGGTGTCCCACGCCGGGGCCGTGCTCCTGATCGAGACGGTCCGCAAGAGCGGGCTGGACCAGGCGATATCGGCGGCGCTCGCGCCGTGGCGACGCCCGAGGGGGCAGTGCACGATCCGGGCAAGATCCTGCTGGTTGCCGGGCTGCTCCGTCCGGGCAATGCGGGATCCAACACGGCCGCCGACCACATCGAGGACTCCTGCATCGCGCTGGCCCAACTGCCGAAGGAGTACCGGCGCGGACGCCGGACCGACCCTGATCCGTACCGACTCTGCGGGTGGCACACACGAGTTCGTCGCCTGGCTCGCGAAGCGGGGCCGGTGGCTGTCGTACTCGGTCGGGATGACTATCACCGACGCCATCCGCCAAGCGGTCCTCGGCGCTCCCACCTCCGCGTGGACGGCGGCCGGCGAACCGAGCGGCGAGGCCCGCGACGGAGCCTGGGTCGCCGAACTCGCCGGTGATGTCCTCAAGGGATGCGGCTGATCGTCCGCAAGGAACGCCCCCATCCCGGCGCCCAGTTGCGGATCACCGACGCCGATGGCCTGCGGCTCACCTGCTTCGCCACCAACACCGCGGACGTTCCGGTCGCCGCACTCGAACTGCGGGCGGCGGGCGGAGTGGTGCTGCGGCCCCCGCGGCCGCTCCGAGGCCCGTCCCGAGCCGTCGCCGTGCCGGAGCCGCAGGTCCTCCGGGGGGACACGCTAGGCTCCAAACATGGACAAACATGTCGTTAAGCACGGTCGCTGATGGGGCGACCGGTAGCGGCCGGGCCGGTCGGGACGATGCTGGAACCGACCCCGCTGGGTGCGGCCGTGGCCCTGATCGACCGCCATGGCAAGGTGCTGGCCTGGACGGACGCCGCGCAAGCCCTCCTCGGCTACAGCTCGGAGGAGGTCGTCGGCCGGTCGGCGGAGAACCTGCTGACGCGGCACCGTACGGTCGCCGAGCTGTCGGAGGGTGCCGCGCGGGCCCGGGTGGGCGGGTCGTGGTCCGGGTCGGCCGAACTGCGCCGCAAGGACGGGCAGGCCGTTCGCGTCGCGATCCGGGCGACCCCGCTGTCCGGCGACGGCGGAGCCGACTGGTTCGTGGCGGCCACCGAGTCCGTGGCGGCCGTCCCCGCCTGGTCGCCGCAGCCGACGGTGGCCGCCGCCCTGCTGGAGCGGATCCCGATCGGGCTGTCCATCTGCGACGGCGACACCCGCTGCGTCTGGCGCAACCAGGCGACCGTGGAGTGGGACACGTCCATGGGCCGCGACCGGCTGGGACTGACGATGCGGGAGGTCTACCCCGGCTACCCGGGCCGGGAGATCGAGGCCGTGGTCCGCGGCGTGTTCGAGACCGGTGAACCGGTGATCGAGCGGGAGTACCGGTGGACCCCGCCGGGCGAGGACGAGGAGCGGGTCTTCTCGTCCACCTACTTCCGCCTGGAGGGGGCCGAGGGACGGCCGCTCGGGGTCTGCGCGATGGCCACCGACATCAGTACGTCCCAGGGGCGGCGGCACTTCCTCCGGATCAACGAGGCGAGCCGGCGCATCGGCACCGCTCTCGAAGTCGGGCAGACCGCCCAGGAACTCGCCGACGTCGCCGTGCCGTTGCTCGCGGACTTCGTCATCGTCGACCTGGCGGAATCCGCGATGATGGGCGAGGAGGAGCCCCTGGAACGGCTCAAGTCCTCCGACGCCTGGATCCCCGTCTTCCGGCGGGCGGGCATGGCCTCGGTCCACGAGGGGACGCCCGAGGCGATCTGGCAGGTGGGCGAGGTGGTCTACGTTCCACCTTCGTCCCCCTTCGCCCGCGCGCTGTCTCCGGGGAGACCTATTACGAGCCGGCGCTCGACCGTTCGCCGGGCAGTTGGCTGCATCAGGACCCGGACCGGGCCCGCAGCGCCGCGGCGAACCGGATCCACTCGCTGATCATCGTGCCGCTCCAGGCGCGCGGGGTGATCCTGGGCGAGGCGGTCTTCGTCCGCAACGACAACCCGCTGGCGTTCTCCCGGGACGAACTGGTGCTGATCGAGGCGCTGGTCGGCCGGGCCTCGCTGAGCCTGGACAACGCGCGGCGGTACTCGCGGGAGCGGGCGGCCGCCCTCGCCCTGCAACGCAATCTGCTGCCCCGGCACATCTCCGGCGGCGTCGCGTTGGAGGTGGCGTCGCGGTATCTGCCGGCCGACACGCACGAGGGGATCGGCGGCGACTGGTTCGATGCCATCCCCTTGTCCCGCGACCGGGTCGGCCTGGTGGTCGGCGACGTGGTCGGGCACGGCATCAACGCGGCCGCGCGGATGGGCCAACTCCGTCCCGTGGTGCAGACGTTGGCGGACCTGGACCTGCCGCCCGACGTCCTGCTCGCCCGGCTCGACCGGCTCGTGCTGCGGCTGGGCGCGCAGGACAGCGGCGAGGGCGGCGACCTGGACCTGCCGGCATCGATGGTGATGGGCGGGACCTGCCTCTACGTGGTCTACGATCCCGTCAACCGGCAGTGCACGATGGCCCGCGCCGGCCACCCGCCGCCCGCGATCCTCTACCCGGACGGCGCGGTCGTCTTCCCGGAGATCCCGGCCGGGCCGCCGATCGGACTCGGCACGATGGCCTACCAGTCCGCCACGGTGGAACTGCCGGAGGGAAGCACGATCGCCCTCTACACCGACGGCCTCGTCGAAAGCCGTACCGCCGACCTCGGTTCGGGCATGGAGCGGCTGCGCTCCGCGCTCGCGGGGCCGCGGGTGGGTTTGGAGGAGCTGTGCGAGCGGGTGTTGACGGCGATGACCAACCACCGAGCGGCCGCGGCCGGCCGGGAGGGGACCCGCCCGGCCGAGGGTTCCCCGGGTGCCTCGCCCGCTTCGGACGGGTCCCGCCCTGCCGGGGCCGCCCCGGGCCCTGACACCTCCCATGCCTCGTGCGGCGACGACATCGCCCTCCTGCTGGCCCGCACCCGCCCCCCGATCCCACGCCGCCCGGCCCCTGTCCCCCACGAACCGGACGACTTCTCCGCCGACCTCTAGCCTCGTTCTCCCCGGCCCGGCCCGGCTCGGGCCGCCGTGGTCCTGACGCGGTGCGGGGGCGGACTCAGGCGTCCGCCCCCGCACTTCGGTGCTGGCCTCCGCTACTGTGGCCCGGAGCAGGCGGATCAGTCCTTGACGGCGCCGGCCGTGACCCCGGCGGCGACGTAGCGCTGGGCCAGGACGAGCAGCACCGCGGCGGGTATGGAGGCGACCACGGCGGTGGCCATGATGGCGTTCCACTCCTGGTTGTTGTTGCCGATGTACTTGTAGATGCCCAGCGTGATGGGGCGCATGGTGCCCCCGCTGTCGAGGGTGTTGGCGAAGACGAAGTCCGACCAGGCCCACAGGAAACTGAACAGGGAGACGGTGACCGCCGCGTTGCGGCTCACCGGCAGGACCACGGAGGTGAAGGTCCGCCACACGTTCGCGCCGTCGATCTTGGCCGCGGAGATGAGTTCGTCGGGGATGCCCGCCATGAAGGCGGCGAAGATCATCACGCCGAAGGGCACCGCGATGGTGGAGTCGGCGACGACCAGTCCCCACCAGGTGTCCATGATGCCCAAGTTGAGGAAGATGCCGTAGAAGCCCATCGCCATGACGATGCCCGGGATCATCTGGGCGATCAGCAGCAGCAGGCCGAGCACGCCCGCGCCGCGCGGGCGGAGCTTGGCCAGCGCGTAGCCGGCGGGCGCGGCGAGGACCAGGGTCAGCGCCACGGTGCCGAGCCCGATGAGCAGGCTCACCCACAGGTAGGGCAGCTGGTCCTGGAGGACCGCGTGATAGCCGGTGAAGGTGGGGTGCAGCGGGAAGAGGTCCGGCGGGGTCTTGCGCATGTCCTGCTGCGGGGTGAGCGAGACGTTGATCATCCAGTACACCGGGAAGAGCATGATCGCGGTGAGGACGACGCCGATCACGGTGTTGCGGCGGGAGCGGAGGACGCGGGAGGTCATGCCGACTGGCTCCTTTGGACGCGGATGTAGAAGAGTCCGAAGACCAGGGCGATGAGGATGAGGATGTTGCCGATGGCGGCGCCTGGACCGAACTGCGGGAGCAGGGACCCGAATCCGAAGCGGTAGGACCAGGTGGACAGCGTGGTCGAGGAGTCTCCGGGGCCGCCCTTGGTCATGATCCAGATCAGGTCGAAGACCTTGAGGGTGTAGATCAGGCCGAGCAGTACGGTGATCGCCGAGACCGGCCGCAGCAGCGGGAAGGTGATCCGCCAGAACTGCTGCCAGCCGGACGCGCCGTCCAGGGAGGCGGCTTCGTACAGCTCGGCGGGGATGCTCTGCAGCCCGCTGTGCAGGATCACCAGGTTGAACGGGATGCCGATCCAGATGTTCGCGATGATCACCGAGGCCAGTGCCCAGTGCGGAGACGTCAGCCAGTCGACCTGGCCCGCGCCGACAAGGTGCAGGCCGTAGTTGACCACTCCGGACTCGCTGCTGAACATCCACGACCATGTCGAGGCCGACACGATCAGCGGCAGCAGCCAGGGGATCAGGAAGAGCGCCCGCAGGGTGGGGGCGAGGCGGAACCCGCGGTGGAAGAACACCGCGAGCGCCAGGCCGGCCGCGTACTGGAAGAGGATCGACACCAGCGTGAAGACCATGGTGTTGACCAGAGCCTTGCTGAAGGTTGGATCGTCCACCACCTGACGGAAGTTGTCCCAGCCGGAGAACGGCGCCCCGCCCTGGACGAACGACCGCACGGTGTAGTGCCGCACCGACAGATCGACGTTGCGGTAGAGGGGGTAGGCGTAGAACGCCACCAGATAGACGACGACCGGCGCCACGAAGCCCCAGGCCGTCAGCTGGGACGCCCGCAGTCCGCGGCGGGGCCGTCGGCCCGGACGCCGGTGGCTCGGATCGGGGCGGATCTCCTCACCGGATGTCCCGGGCGCGGCCGGCGACCGCTGGAGGGCGTCGGCGTCGGCGGTGGTCATACGTGCTCCTCGATCAGTGGTCTGCCGGCGCGGATCCCGGTACCGCCCTCATGGGTTCCGGCTCCGTCGTGGCACCCCGGGAGGGTTGGGGCGCCACGACGGTGCCAGGTCCGCCGAGCCGCCGGGACGGGCGGCGGCAGGGCGAAGTCGTCCTCGCCGGGTGCCGGATCAGGGTGACCCGGCACCCGGTCGCGCGTCGCGGCGCCGAGGCGGGAGGCGTTCAGCTCTTGTGGTTGCCGACGGCGGTCTGCGCGGTCTTGAGCGCCGCCGCCGGGCTCTTGCCGCCGGACAGCGCGGCCTGCACGGCCGTCCACAGCTGCTCGGAGATCACCGGGTAGCGGACACCCAGGCCGCCACTGGTCCGGCCGCGGGCGGCCGCCACGGCGTCCGTCCAGGGCTTCAGACCCGGGTCGGCGGCGACCTGCTGCTTCTGCACCGCGGCGGTGGGCGCGATGTAGGACAAGGTGGTGTCGGTCGTCAGCAGGTTCGCGTCGTCGGTCAGGCAGGAGGCGATCTTCGCCGAGGCCTTGTAGCGGGCGGTGTCCTTCTGCACCGGTACCGTGACGAACTCGCCACCGGTCGGCGCCGGGGCCGGGCCGCCGGCGCGGGCGGGAATGCTGATCACGCCGTACGGGAAGCCGGCCTTCTTGGCGTTGGCCAGCTGCCAGGTGCCGTTCTCACCGAACGCGTACTGGCCGGTGGCGAACTCCTGCCAGCTCGTGGTCTGGGTATTGATCAGCACGTCGTTGGGCGCCAGCCCCTGGGAGACCCAGTCCTTCCACAGCGACAGGGCCGCCTGCCCGTCGGCGTTGTCCAGATGCGTGAGGTCGCCCTTGGCGCCCCAGAACCAGGGCAGGAACTGGAAGCTGCCCTCCTCCGTACCGATGGCGGAGAAGGTGATGCCCTTCTTGCCGGCGGCTTTGGCCTGGTGCAGCGCCGCGGTCAGCGAGGCCCAGTCCTTGATCGAGGCCGGGTCGACGTGCGCGGCGTCAAGGACCTTCTTGTTGTAGTAGAGCGCCAGGGTGTTGGCCCCGATGGGGACGCCGTAGGACGAGCCGTCCAGGGTGCCGGCCCCGATGATGTTGGGCTGGATCGCCGTGGTGGACACGCCGACGTCGCTCATCTTGTTGAGGATGCCGGCCTGTTCGAGGGTGCTCACGACGGGGTTGTCCACCAGCATCACGTCCGGGGCGTTGCCCTGCTGGGCCGCCAGCAGCGCCTTGTTGCCCAGGTCGGTGGTGTCGTACGCGGTGCGCTTGACGGTCACCCCTGCCTTGGTGCCGCAGGCGTCGACCAGCTTGGCCCACGCCGAAGAGCTGTCGAACTGCGGGTAGGGGTCCCAGAACGTGTAGGACCCCGAGGCGGCGGAGGAGGACGAGCCGCTGCCGGAGCCGCCGCATGCGGTGACCGCGACCAGGGCGGTGCAGGCCGCGAGGGCGGCGAGGGCGACGCGTGTGTGTCTCATGATGGTCCTTGGCTTGTGCGGGCGGGGTACGTGACGAGCGGTGGAGATGCGAACGGGAAGGCTGGGGGGGAAAGCCGGGAGGGCGACCACCGTCTAACGGGTGGGGATCCACACCCGCATGGCGCCGTCCCGGCGGTTGGCCCACGCGTAGTAGGGCACGGCGGTCAGCGCCGCCGCCTTGTCCTCGGGCCCGGTGCGCAGGACCGCGGTGCCGGCCGGGTCGGCCGGGTCGGCCGGTCGCCGGTACGGCCACCAGCCGCGGTCCGCGATGCCGCGCCGGTATCCGCGGGCCGCGACCGTGACGAGGCCGCCGAGCAGTTCGGGGCGTGTTTCCTCGGTGAGCGGCCGGGCGGCATCGATGACGATGTCGTCCAGACCGCAGCCGGGGTTGTCGACGCTCTCCAGGCAGTAGACGAGCGGGCCGCGCTCGATGGCGACACAGCCGCGGACCGCGTCGACCCGGGGGTCGGCCTCCACCAACTGCGGTGCCATGGCCAGTTCCAGCGTCACCTCGTCGCCCGGCGCCCACATCCGCTCCAGGCGCAGCCAGCGGGCTTCCGCGCTGACCGCCGCCTCCCGGCCCGCCACGTGGACCCGGTAGTCGGTGCACCACTGCGGAACGCGCAGCGAAAGGGTCCACGGCCGGTCGGTGGGGCCCTCCTGCACGGTGAACCGCGCCGTCCCGGACCACGGAAAGTCAGTGTGAGCGCTAACAACAAGCGGGTCGCCAGCCATGTCACCGGTGTAGCGGCCGGTGGCGTACTGGTGGATCTGCAGCCCGTGCGCGTCGGTGGAGGCGATGTAGTGCTCAAGGCTGGCGAGCAGCCGCATCACATTCGGCGGGCAGCAGGCGCAGCGGAACCACCGGGTGCGGCGGGCGGACTGGTCGCCGCCGGTGTCGGTGTGGCCGTCGCGGACCTGCAGCGGGTTGACGTAGAGCCAGCGCTCGCCGTCCAGCGACACCCCGGCCAGGAAACCGTTGAACAAGGTGCGCTCGACCAGGTCGCTGTAGCGGGCCTCGCCGGTCAGCAGCGCCATCCGCCAGCTGAAGTGCACCGACGCGACAGCGGCGCAGGTCTCGCAGTAGGCGCGCTCATTGGGGAGTTCGTACGGATCGCCGAAGTCCTCCTCGTCGTGGTGGGCGCCCAGTCCGCCGGTCAGGTGCGTCTTGGTCGCCACCATGGCCGCCCACAGCCGCTCGCACGCGGCCAGCAGTCCGGCGTCGCCGGTCTCGGCGGCCAGGTCCGCGGCGCCGGCCAGCAGGTACAACTGCCGTACCGCGTGGCCCTCGACGTTCTCCTGGACGCGCAGCGGTACCCGGTCCTGGCAGTACGCCTCGCCGCCGAGCAGGCCGTGGCCGTGGCGCTCCACGAAGTAGCCGGCCAGATCGAGGTAGCGCCGCTCACCCGTCTCCCGGTACAGCTCGACGAGCGCCGTCTCGACCTCGGGGTGGCCGTCGAAGCCGTCGATCTGCTTTTCCGGGCCGAAGACGGAGTCCATGTGGTCGGCGAACCTGACCGCCACCGCGAGGAGTTCCTTGCCGCCGGTGGACCGGTGGTGGGCGACCGCCGCCTGGATGAGGTGGCCGGCGCAGTACAGCTCGTGGCCCCACCGCAGGTCCTCGTAGCGGCGGCCGTCCTTGGCCACCTGGAACCAGGTGTTCAGATAGCCGTCCGCCTGCTGGGCCTCCGTGACCAGGGCGGTGATGCGGTCGACCTCGGCGAGCAGGGCGGCGTCCCCCGGCGTGCCGGCGGCGCCGAGCTGCCAGGAGGCCGCCTCCAGCCACTTGTACACATCGGAGTCCATGAAGGGGTAGTCGCCCTGGAAGGTGCCCCGCGCGGTGCGGGCGGCGAGCCGCAGGTTGAGCAGGTTTCCGGCTGACTCCAGCAACTGCGGCCCCTGGGGGATGCCGACCCGGGCGTTGACCTCGCGGCGGCCGTGCCAGAAGCCGCCCGTGATGTCCCCCGCGACGACGGGGCGCAGAGCAGTCCCGGGTCCTGGCCGGACCGGACCGGCCGGCACAGGTGGTATCGGTTTGCTGCGGGACATGGCTCTCCCCTGGGATGTACAGTCGGCAGGGTGTGCGCCGCCATGGCGGCGGCACCGCGACAGGTGTGAATCGGGCCACGGGAAGGCGCCCGGAGCTGCCCGGGCGTGAAGGTTTTGAGCAATGGTTTTCTTGCACGAAACCTAGGAGCGTCCGACGACACAGGTCAAGACTTCTGCATAGGTCAACATCCATTTTCTGACAACACTTGGGATACGGGGCGGCTCCTGGCAGGATGGGCCGCAGACCTGCAGGTGAGAAAAGGATTGTCCGTGGCTGAGACTGATCGGCGCCCCGCAGCGGGACGTGTGACGCTGACGGATGTGGCCGCTGTGGCGGGTGTCAGTGTGGGGACGGCCTCGAAAGCCCTGAACGGAAACGGCCGGATGCGGCCCGAGACGCGCCAGCGGGTGTTCGAGGCGGCGCGCCGCCTGGACTTCCAGCCCAACGAGCAGGCGCGCGCGCTGCTGGCGGGACGCACCTGGACGGTCGGACTGATCACCACCGACGGCATCGGCCGATTCAGCACCCCGGTGCTGCTCGGCGCCGAGGACGCGCTCGGCGCGGGGAAGATATCCGTCCTGCTGTGCGACACCCGCGGCGACGCCATCCGCGAACACCACTACGTGCAGAGCCTCATGGCCCGTCGGGTGGACGGCATCATCGTCACTGGACGGCGCACCGACCCCAGGCCGCCGTTGCGGGGCCTGCAGGACGTCCCGACCGTCTACGCGCTGGCCCCGTCGGAGGACGCCGCGGACATGTCGGTCGGCTCGGACGACGAGGGCGGCGCCCGGCTGGCGGTGCAGCACCTGATCGGCTCGGGGCGGCGGCGCATCGCCCATGTCTCCGGTCCCGCGCATCACGCGGCGGCGCGTCACCGGGCCCGGCTGACCCAGGAGTTGCTCGGCCAGGCCGAGCTCGGACTGTCGGGCGGCCAGGTGTACTTCGGCGACTGGAGTGAGGCGTGGGGGCGCAGGGCGGCACGGAACCTGCTGCGGACGGCCCCGGACACCGACGCCGTCTTCTGCGGAAACGACCAGATCGCGCGGGGCGTGGCCGACACCCTGCGCGAGGAGGGCCGGCACGTTCCGGACGACGTCGCTGTCATCGGCTACGACAACTGGGACATCATGGCGCTGGCGTCCCGCCCGCCGCTGACCACGATCGACATGAACCTCAGCGAGATCGGGCGCATCGCCGCGCTGCGGCTGCTGGACGCCATCGACGGCGCCGGTGCGGGCGGGGTGCAGACCGTCCCCTGCCGGCTCGTCATGCGCGAGTCGGCCTGACCCCGCGTCGGGTCCGCGCCGCCGGCCGGCGAGGCGCGCGAAGGGCCGGGCGCCTGCGGCCGGTTGCCCGTTGACACCGGTTGCCACTTGCCAAGTGACCCCGGTTGCCCGTTGACGCCGGCTGCCGCGCTCCTGCCGGGGCAGGGGCGCGGCAACCGGACGTGCGCGGTCCGTCCGGGTCAGCGGGCGGCGAGCTTCCACAGGTGGTCGGCGGTGCCGTTGTCGTCCCATTGCAGGACCTGGGCGCCGGACGCGGTGCTCATGTTGTTCACGCCCAGCACGAGGTTGCTGTTGGAGTTGATGATCTTGTAGTGGCCGCTGGAGTCGGGAGTCAGCCGCCACAGATGGTCCGCGGTCCCGTTGTCACTCCAGATGAGCGCGGTGCCGCCGTCCGCGGTGCCCGCGTTGGTGATGCCGAGGAGCAGCCCGCTGGCCTGGTTGCGGATCTTGTACAGACCGGAGCCGGCGGACACCAGGGTCCACTTCTGGGTGGCGGAGCTGTTGACGGTGGCCTGGTCGACCAGCGTCCCCTGGCTGGTGGCCTCGTTCGCGGTGTCGAGGGCGAGCCCGCTGTTGTTGTTGGTGATCTGGTAGGTGCCGTCGAGGGGGGAGCCGCCGCCGCTGGCCGAGGCGGGCGTGATGACGATGTGGTAGCCGTCGGTGGAGTTCGTGCTCACCGGCACCGTGATGGACCCGTTGTTCACCGTGTAGTTCGACTCCGACAAGGTGATCGGCCCGGACACGGCGGTGGTCCGGCCGCGGGAGGGCGTGTACTCGACCTTGACGTGGACGGACGTGCCCATGGCGGAGAGGGCGTTGAGTCCGTTGACGGTCACCGCGGAGTCGCCGGAGCCGCCGCCGAAGACCACGTCGACCTCATTGCCGGCGCTGTTGCGCGAGGCCGCGCCGTCGATGCCGGTCTGCGCGGGGGCGGTGGTGGTGAGCATCGAACCGCTCATGTCGGCGTACCACTTGTAGAGCCAGTAGGCGCCGTTGGGGCTGCCCCCCTGGCCGGTCAGCAGGTCGCCCAGCGCGCCGGACTGGTTCCAGAAGGCGAGTTCGGCGTCGTGCACGCCGAGCCGCTCGAACTTCGCGATGTAGCCGACGAGAGCCCCGGGGATGCCCACCTCGGAGGGGGCGGCGTACTCCTCGATCGCGATGGGCCGGGGGGTGATGCCCAGGTTCTTCTCGATGGTGGTGACCGTGGTGATGTCACCGGCGATCTTGGAGGACCTGATCAGCTCGTGCCAGGCGATGATGTCGGGCACGGTGTTGGTGGCGACGGCGTTCTGCAGGAAGTTCTGTATGTCGCTGATGTTGTCCGAGAAGCTCGGTCCCTGGATCGGCGTGCTGGCGTCCTTGGACCGTATCTCGCGGTAGGTCCTGGTCCAGAAGTCCTCGAAGGTGCCGTTCTGGGAGAGCCAGGTGTTGTCGGACTCGTTCCATGGCGCGTAGGCGGCGAGGTTGGTGATCCCGGACGCCTTGGTCTGGGCGATCTGGTCGTCGACCACGCTCAGCCAGTTGCTCCAGCTGAACTGGTACGGCCAGCCGGCGTAGTAGTCCGACAGCCGGTTGACGACCTTCGCACCTGCCCGGGCGGCCTTCGGTGCGACGGTGAGGATGTCGCCGGTGCCCTGCTGGTGGCCGCCCTGGGGCTTTTGCACGAAGGTGTTCGGCTTGATGGCCTGCACCAGGTTGTCGGCCGGGGTGTTCGCGTTGGCCAGGCCGTAGAGCGAGCCGGTCGCGACGTGGGTGACCGGCCGCAGGACCTGGTTGGCGTTGACCACCAGGGTCGTGGACGGAGTCGCGGATGCTTGGGCGGGCGAGCCGGTGAACATGGCCGAAGCCACAGCCAGTACCGCGGCTCCCACGCCGGCGGCGCGGCCCAGTGGCCGTCCGGGGTGGGGATACGTGAAACCACGCATGGGGGAGTGCCCTCCTGACGAGGCGGGTGACGTGGCGCGGCAGCCGAAAGGCCCGTCAGTGGTGGGAGCCGTCCGTCCTACGGCATCACGTTGACCGGCGCTCCGTGGGATCTGCCACACACAGCGCAAACGGTTTTTCAGCGCACAACGTAAGAGCGTTGCCCGGCCGGGTCAAGGGATCGCACACGAGCGTCCTTCCTCCCTGTCCGAGAGGTTTCCGGCTCCGCCGGCGCCCGTTCGGCGTGGGAAGACGGTTTCTCACGGCGGTCGTCGGGCCGGGCACCTGGTGGTGCCGTCCGGCCGCCGCGCGCACGTCGCCGGGCGTCGGAGGCGGCCGACGGGTCCCTCGCGTGCGGCGGCCCGGACCGGCCGCGGCGGGGTCGCTTCCGGACCGGGGCGGGGCGGCATAGGGTCAGGTGCGGTGCGAGCTGCCCCCGTGGCGGGCCCGTCCGGAGGATCCTTCGGACGATGCGCCCTCGGCGCGCACGGGACAGCCTTGACGAGCGGGTCTGTGAACGCTAACAATGTACCGCACCAGCAAAAAGGGGAGAGCATGTCGCAGACCGCTGAGGGTCCCGGGCCCCGCAGAGCCCCCACCATGGCGGATGTCGCGCAGGTGGCCGGTGTGTCGCACCAGACGGTGTCCCGGGTGCTGAGCAATCACCCCAACGTGCGGGAGACCACCAAGGACGAGGTGCTCCGGGCGATCGAGCAGCTCGGATACCGGCGTAACAGCTCCGCCAGGGCGCTGGTCACCCGCCGTACGCTCACCCTCGGCGTGGTGGCCTGCAATCCGACGCTCTTCGGCCCCGCCAGCACGCTCTTCGGTCTGGAGGAGGCAGCCCGGGACGAGGGCTACCTGGTCTCGTCCGTGACGCTGCGTCGCTACACCGCGAAGGCGCTGGAGGACGCCATCGACCACCTCAGCGGCTGGGGGGTGGAGGGGATCGTGGTGATCGTGCCCAAGCGGGAGGCGGTCGCCGCGCTCGCCGGGCTCAGGCTGCCCTTCCCGGTGGTGACGGTCGAGGGCGGGCACGATCTGCCGATACCCGGTGTGTCGGTGGACCAGGAACTGGGCGCACGGATGGTGACGGAGCATCTGCTGGCGGCCGGGCACTCCACGGTGTGGCATGTGGCCGGGCCGCGGGACTGGCTGGAGGCGGAGGCCCGGATCAGGGGATGGCGGGCGGCTCTGGAGGAGGAGGGCGCCGAGGTGCCGGCGCCGCTGGTGGGGGACTGGACCCCCTTGTCCGGCTATCGGGCGGGGCAGGAACTGGCGGGCCGGGTCGCGGCGGGCGCCGCGCGGCGCCGTTCGGCGCCGGTGACCGCGGTGTTCGTGGCCAACGACCAGATGGCGCTGGGAGTGCTGCGCGCGCTCCGGGAGGCGGGGCTGACGGTGCCGGGGCACGTGGCCATCGCCGGGTTCGACGACATTCCCGAGGCCGAGTTCTTCGCCCCGCCGCTGACCACGGTCCGGCAGAACTTCGCCGCGGTCGGCAAGGCCAGCATCCGGCTGCTGGTGAACCAACTGGAGACCGGTACCACCCGTCCCGATGAGCGCGTCGTCATCGAGCCGCGGCTGATCGTCCGCAGCAGCAGTACGCCGTCCTGACGACGTACAGACGCAGACCAGGAGTCCGGCCGGCCACTGGTTCACCGGGGCCTGCCCGCGTACAGGGAGAAGAAGCATGACCATCGATCTGCCCGCTGTCACCGTCGGCGTCGATTTCGGCACACTGTCCGGACGGGCCCTGGTGGTGGCCGTCGACGACGGCCGGGAACTGGGGAGCGCGGTCCACGAGTACACCCACGCGGTGGTGGACCGGGCCCTGCCGGGCGGGCCGGCCCTCCCGCCGGACTGGGCCCTGCAGATCCCGCAGGACTGGCGTGACGTCCTGCGCTTCGCCATACCCCGCGCGCTGCTCGACGCGGGGGTCAGACGGGAGCAGGTCATCGGCATCGCCACCGACTTCACCGCCTGCACCGTCCTGCCCACCGCCTGGGACGGTACCCCGCTGAGCGAGCTGCCCGAGTTCGCCGACCGCCCGCACGCCCATCCCAAGCTGTGGCGCCACCACGCGGCGCAGCCCGAGGCGGATCTGATCGTACGCCGGGCGGAGGAATCGGGTCAGCCGTGGCTGGCCCGCTACGGGGGGAAGATCTCCAGCGAGTGGCAGTTCGCCAAGGGCCTCCAGGTGCTGCGCGAGGATCCGGCGGTATACCAGGCCGCCGAGCGCTGGATCGAGGCCGCCGACTGGATCGTCTGGCAGCTGACGGGGGCGGAGAACCGCAACCCGTGCACCGCCGGCTACAAGGGGATCCACCAGGAGGGCCGATATCCCGACCGCGACTTCCTCGCATCGCTGGACCCCGGCTTCGCCGACTTCACCGCCAAGCTCGAACACCCCCTGTCCGAGCTGGGCACCCCGGCGGGCAAGCTCAGCACCGCCGCCGCGGAACTGACGGGCCTGCGGGAGGGCACGGTGGTCGCGGTGGGGAACGTGGACGCGCATGTCACCAGCGCCGCCGCGCGGGCACTCGACCCGGGGCACATGCTGGCGATCATGGGCACGTCCACCTGCCACATCATGAACTCGGACGTGCTGGCCGAAGTACCCGGCATGTGCGGTGTGGTGCGGGACGGCGTGGTGCCCGGCCTGTGGGGGTACGAGGCCGGCCAGAGCGGGGTGGGCGACATCTTCGCCTGGGCCGTGCGCACGGCGACGCCCCACGACTACGCCGCGGCGGCCCACCGCGGGGGATCGCGGTCCATGAACTGCTGACGGAGAAGGCCGCCGCCCAACCCGTGGGAGCACACGGCCTGCTGGCCCTGGACTGGCACAGCGGCAACCGGTCCGTACTGGTGGACCACCACCTGTCCGGGCTGATCGTGGGGCTGACCCTGGACACCCGTCCTGAGGACATCTACCGGGCGCTCATCGAGGCGACGGCCTTCGGTACGCGCACCATCATCGAGACGTTCGAGGCCGCCGGCGTACCGGTCAACGACTTCACCGCGGCCGGCGGCCTGCTGAAGAACTCCTTCGTGATGCAGGTCTACAGCGACGTCCTGGGCCGCCCGATCAACGTCCTGGCCTCCGAGCAGGGCCCGGCGCTCGGCTCGGCCATCCACGCGGCGGTCGCGGCCGGGGCCTATCCCGACATCCGGGCCGCCTCGGAGGCGATGGGCCGTCTCCAGCGCGACGCGTACACCCCGGACCCGGCCCGCTCGGCGGCCTACGACCGGCTGTACGCCGCATACCGCGAACTGCACGACCACTTCGGTCGCGGCGGGACCGACGTCATGCGCCGCCTGCGGGCGCTGCGGGGCTGACGCCGGCGACTTGTTAACGCTAACCCTCCCGGGGGCGAGCCCCTCGCCGCGAGCGGCTGACCTTGCCGTCGGGCGTCGCGCCAGCGGGGTCGGCTCGCTCCCGGTTCTTCGTGCCGCCCGGCCCACGCGGCGGGTCGGCCGGGCGCCGGCCCGGTCCGTCGGCC
>NZ_FMCH01000624.1 GCF_900091855.1 Streptomyces sp. DvalAA-14 | reverse complement strand
GGCTGCCGCCGATCGGGGCTTCGAGCACCTCGACGCCCTGCCGCCGCGCCCGCTCGCGGACGGGTGCGGCGGCCCCGGGGGAGTTGCTGCTCATGTCGATCCAGGTCGCCCCGGGGGCGAGCGCCGCCAGGACCTCGTCGTCCATCACCGCGGTGACCTCGGCGGGGCCGGGCAGCACCGTGAGGAGCACGTCCGCCCCGACGGCCGCCGCGGCGGCGGACGGCCGCCAGCGCGCCCCGCCGGCGAGCGCGGCGGTTTCGCGGTCCCGCGCCACGTCCCAGACGGCCACCGGGTGGCCGGCGCCGGCGAGACGGGCGCAGACGGGAGTTCCCATCCGCCCCAGGCCTATCAGTCCGATTTTCTGCATCACCGGAGCGTAATCGGGCCCGGGCGCGGGGGGATCGACCCCGTCGGGGGGCCGCCGGGGTGGACCACCGGGCCGTGGCCGCCGGGGAAGAAGGTCGGCGTGGGGAAGACCGAGATGGAGTCGGTCTCGGTGTAGGTCTGGCCGGCGTTGTTGAGCAGCGCGGTAAAGGTGCCCATGAGCTCGATCACGTTTCCGGCGTCCACCAGTTTCGCCTCCATCTGCGGATTGATCTGGGCGGCGAAGGCGGTGCTCTCGTCGTCGAGCGGGTCGAGGACGAATTCCGGGGTGTTGGTGCCGCCCCCGCCGGCGTAGTTTCCGGTGATCACCGCCTCCGTGCTTCCGACGTCCTGGCCGAAGAGCGAATCGGAGTTGACCGCGTTCATGACGACCGTGCGCAGCGTCGCGTAGGCGTCGCTGGCGGCCTTCGTGGCGTCCAGGAAAGCCTGTTCGGCGGTCCGCAGTGCTCCGAGGTCGACGGTGAACGGACTGGCCTGCGGCGCGGCCGTGGAATCGCCGGTACTGGCCGCCGTGTGGTCGTTGTAGGTCGGCTCCAGGTCGGGCGCCACGGTGTAGGCCGTGGCCAGCGTGGGGGTGGTCTGGAGGTCGCCGGGGGCCGCGGCGTCGCCGGGTGTGCCGTAGGTCGGCGTGCCGCCGTAGATGCTGGTGTACTTGTCGGCGGCTTTCTGCTCGTCCGAGGCGTCCTTCGCGGACTTGTCGATCTCCGGTTCCCAGGGGGTGTCCTGGTACTTCGATGTGATCGGGTCGGTGTCCGGCTGCTTGGCCATCGGGAAGCCCGGCTCTCTCTGAGGCACCTCAGGGTCTTGACCGTGACGGGCCCAGGGCGGGCCCGGATGAGCCCCACCATTGTTCCGTGCCGGCCGGCCGACAGCGATGTCCCTTTTTCTGGACACCTCCGGTGCCCGGAACGTGGATCTGTCGACGGTGCGCGATGCTCCGTAGCTTGGCAGAATGGGCGAAGAATCGAGCGCGCCGTGACGGATTCCACGCCGGCCGCCGGCGCGGAGGATTCCGGCGCCCGGACGTCGGTGCACTTGACGGACAGGAACGGCGGGGTGCTGTCGCGGGACGGTACGACGTACACCTCGCCGTCGGGTGTGGTCGAGCACGGGATCACCACGCCGGACGGGCGGTTCCTGCCCAATGGCGCGGTGCGGACGGTCGACGGCCACCAGCTGTACGGGACCCCGACCGACGGCGGCGGTTTCCTGTCCGAGGACGGCACGACCTTCGTGACGCCGAAGGGTGTGGTCGAGCACGGGCAGACCTCCCAGGACGGGCATTTCCTGACCCAGCGGGTGGTGGACGGCCATCCGCTGTGGGGGAGCGACACGCAGGACGACGGCTCCGGCGCGGGCTGGATGTCGCAGGACGGCACCGTCTACATCGACCCGGCGGGAAAGGTCGCCCACGGCCTGACAGCACCGGACGGCCAGTTCCTCGCCGACGGTGTGACCCGGGTGGTCGCCGGTCAGCAGGTGTACGGGACCCCGACCGACGGCGGC
>NZ_FMCH01000626.1 GCF_900091855.1 Streptomyces sp. DvalAA-14 | reverse complement strand
GCTGCGCGCGTCGCTGCGGGCGTACGCGGTGATGGAGGGCGAGGACCCGGTGGCCGTGCTGTCCGATCTGGAGCTGCTGATGCGGCTGACGGAACCGGCCCGCTCGGCGACCGCCCTGTTCGCCTACGCCACCGCCGCGGCCGGCGGCGGCCACAAGCTGGTGCTGGCCGGCGCGGGGCACTGCCCGCCGCTGCTGGTCGGGAACCACCGCTGCGAGTACGTCGAGACCTCGCTGTCGGCGCCGCTGAACATGCTCAGCTGCTGGGAGGCGCCCAGCGTGGAGCTGCGCGCCCGGCCCGGCGAGAGCCTGCTGCTCTACACCGACGGCCTGCTGCACCGGACCGGCGAATCCGCCGACCGGGCCGTCGCCCGGCTGCACTCCGCCGCCCAGAGCGCGCCGCGCGCCGTCCGCGAGAACCCGGAGCTGCTCGCCGACCACGTCCTGCACACCCTGCTGCCGGACGGGCTGGACCTGGCGGACGGGGCCGAGGACCTGGTGCTGCTGGTGACGCGCTTCGAGTGACGGCCGGTGACCGGTCCCGAACGGCCGCTTCGGCGGGCCCCGGGGCAGGGTGCGGCCGGCTCCGGGACAGCTGCGGCCGGCCCCGGGCGGCGGGTCGTGGCCGGTTTCCGGCGACCCGCGGCGGCCCGTGTGATTCCGCCGACACAGCGGCCCCTCTTCCGCACCGCCCGGGCCCACCTACGATGGGCCAAAGGTTCACATTGCGGCATGACGAGGAGGCGGACGTGGCCGAGGCCCGGGACGAGCAGGGCGTGGCGAAGGACAAGCCCATCAAGCAGCGCAAGAACGGGCTGTACCCCGCTGTGTCCGAGGAGCTGGCCACCGTCATGAAGTCCGGCTGGGCCGACACCGAGCGGCATGGTCTCGAGCCGATCGAGCAGGCGCCGTACGCCGCCGCCCGCCGCGCCGCGCTGTCGGCCCGCTTTCCCGGCGAGCGGATCGTGGTGCCGGCCGGCCGGCTGCGGACTCGCTCCAACGACACCGAATACCCGTTCCGCGCCGCCACCGAATACGTCCATCTGACCGGCGACCAGACGCAGGACGCCGTCCTCGTGCTCGAACCGCTGCCGGCGGGCGGCCACCAGGCGACGGCCTACCTGCTGCCGCGCTCGGACCGGGAGAACGGCGAGTTCTGGCTCGACGGCCAGGGCGAGCTGTGGGTCGGCCGGCGCAACAGCCTCGCCGAAGGCGAGCAGTTGCTGGGGCTGGCCTGCAAGGACGTCCGCCGGGCGGCCGAGGAGCTGCGGGCCGCGACCGGACCGGTCCGGGTCGTTCGCGGCCTCGACGCCGGCATCGAGGCGGCGCTCGCCGACAAGGTGACCGCCGAGCGGGACGCCGAACTGAAGTCGTTCCTGTCCGAACTGCGCCTGGTCAAGGACGCGTACGAGATCGGCGAGCTGCAGAAGGCCTGCGACTCCACCGCCCGCGGCTTCGAGGACGTCGTCAAGGTGCTGGACCGGGCCGAGGCTACCTCGGAGCGCTGGATCGAGGGGACGTTCTTCCTGCGGGCCCGGGTCGAGGGCAACGACATCGGCTACGGCTCCATCTGCGCCGCGGGGCCGCACGCCACCACGCTGCACTGGGTGCGCAACGACGGCCCGGTCCGCTCCGGCGAACTGCTGCTGCTCGACGCGGGCGTGGAGACCACCTCCCTCTACACCGCCGACGTCACGCGCACCCTGCCGATCAACGGCCGCTTCTCTCCGCTCCAGCGCAAGATCTACGACGCGGTGTACGACGCCCAGCAGGCCGGCATCGCGGCGGTCAAGCCGGGCGCCGGCTACCGGGACTTCCACGAGGCGGCCCAGCAGGTGCTGGCCGAACGGCTGGTGGAGTGGGGACTGCTGGAGGGCCCGGTCGAGCGGGTGCTCGAACTGTCCCTGCAGCGACGCTGGACCCTGCACGGCACCGGCCACATGCTCGGCCTCGACGTGCACGACTGCGCGCAGGCCCGTACCGAGACCTATGTGGACTGCACGCTGGTGCCGGGCATGGTGCTCACCGTGGAGCCCGGTCTGTACTTCCAGCCGGACGATCTGACGGTGCCGGCGGAGTACCGGGGCATCGGGGTGCGCATCGAGGACGACATCGTGGTCACCGACAGCGGCGCCCGCAATCTCTCGGACGGTCTGCCCCGGCAGGCCGACGAGGTCGAGGAGTGGATGGCCGCGCTGCGCGGCTGACCGCACCGCCCGAGCCGGCCCGGCTCGCCCGCAGCGGTCTCAGGATGCTTGCAGCAGGGCGTCCTCACGCCATTTCAGGACCTTGTCGAAGGCCACGATCGTGCCGTGTCCCGGCCGGTCGTGGAACTGGACGTGGTCCACGAGTGCTTCGATCAAGAAGAGCCCGCGTCCGTGCTCGGCGTGCTGACCCCTGAGGGTCGTCGGCCGGGCCGGACGGCGGATGCGGTCGCGGGAGAAACCCGGCCCGGAGTCGGCCACTTCGATACGGCAGCGGTCGCCGTCGATCTCGGCGGTGACGCTGTAGCCCGTGGCGGATCCGGCGTGTTCAACGGCGTTCGCACAAGCTTCGGAGAGCGCCACCGAGAGATCGAAGGAGATGTCGGGATCGACCCCGGCCGTCTCCATCGTTCCCAGGAGCAGCTTCCGCGCCAGCGGAACGCTCGCAGCCTCGCGCCGCAAATGGAGTGACCACCAGATGCTCATGCTCCAGCCTCCTGGCTGCGGCTCGACATACGGTTACGTATTGCCGCGAAGAGGCTTCGGTAAGCGTGGTGTTGACGTGATACCGCTCATTCGGCGGATGTGACACCCCGGCGTACGGGTGTAAAGGGACGACCGGAACACACCACCGCGAGCCGGGCACCCGGTGTTTTCACCCGCGGGGCGCGGTGAGAGGATGTGCGCCGTCATGGTCACTCCCGCCCCTTCCGTGCGCGCGGGCGCCGGTATGCGAATGTCGCGGGCCGCGGTGTTCACCGCGGTCTGCGTCGTGCTGGCCGCCGCCGGGCACACCATGGCCTCCGGCCGGACCGTGCCGGGCTGGTCGCTGCTGTTCGGCTGGCTCGCGGTGTTCGCGGTCGTGGCGCCGCTGGCCGGGCGGGAGCGGACGCTGCCCGGGATCGCGGCGCTGCTCGCGCTGGGGCAGTTGGCGCTGCACGCGGTCTTCAACGTCGGGCAGATGTGCGCCACGATCTCCGGTACGGCTGCGGGCGCGGGCTCCGGCAGCCCGGCCGGAGCCGGCGCGGGCCCCTTGGCCGCTCCCGGATCCGGCGACGGCGGTCTGATGGCCGTGGCCGCCCGCCTCGTGTGCGACAACCACGGGCTGCGGCTGACCCCGGCCGCCGCCCGGCAGGTGGTGGTAGGGGCCGGGCTCGACCCGGCGACGCTGGGCTCCCGGCTGCACATGCCGGGGATGCGCATGCCCGGGATGGACATGCCGGGCGTGCGGGCCGCGTCCGGGGCGGCGGGCTCCGAGCACGCGGCCACCGCCGTGACGCGCTCCATGACCTCGATGACATCGATGCTGTCCATGTGCTCCCTGCCGATGCTGCTGGGCCACCTGCTGGCCGCCGTGGTGGCCGGCTGGCTGCTGCGGCGCGGCGAGGCCGCGCTGTGGCGGCTGATCCGGCTGTCGGCACGGGGCGTTGCCAGCCTGTCCGCGCTGTCGCCCGCCGTGCTGCGGCGGGCCTGGGCCCTGCTGTCCGCGCTGGCGGCCCGGGTGCCGTACGCCGGGCCGCGTGCCCGCCGCGTCGCCCGCGGACCCGGCGCCCGGCACCGTACGGTCTGGCTGCGGCACTGCCTGGCCGGACGGGCTCCCCCGGTGGTCGTGCTCGCGGCCTGACGCGCCCCGGCGGTCCACTGCGGTGGGCTCCTGCCCGACGGCGCGCGTGGCCGCCGGTCGCCGATCCGGCCCTCACCCGCGGACCACCCGCGGAGGGCGGCGGCGACCCGCGCTTCCCGCCGCCGCCGGGCGCGGTGTGCGGGTTCCACGACTCCGTCAGCACCACCTCACCGTGGAGAAACCACTGCCATGAGCAGCTCTCGTATGCGCGGCCGTGCCGCGACCGTCGCCGCGCTCGCCGGTTCGGCCGTCCTGCTGGCCGCCGTGCCCGCCTTCGCGCACGTCACCGTGACGCCGGACACCGCACAGAAGGGCGCCTACAGCACGGTGTCCTTCAAGGTCCCCGACGAGGAGGACCACGCCAACACCACCAAGGTGGAGGTCAATCTGCCGACCGACCACCCGATCGCGTCGGTGTCCATCCAGCCGGTGCCCGGCTGGACCGCCCAGGTCACCACGACCAAGCTGGCCACCCCCATGAAGACCGACGACGGCACGGTGGACCAGGCCGTCTCCAAGATCACCTGGAGCGGCGGCAAGATCGCACCCGGGCAGTTCCAGCAGTTCCCGGTCTCGCTCGGCCCGCTGCCCGCCGACGCCGACTCGTTGTCGTTCAAGGCGCTGCAGACGTACGACAACGGTGACATCGTGCGCTGGATCGAGATCCCGCAGGCGGGCCAGCCGGAGCCGCAGAATCCGGCGCCGACGTTGAAGCTCACCGCGGCCGACCCCGCGGACGGGGCGCCCGGCACGGCCGGCTCGGGTGCGGCCACCGCCGGAACGCCCGCCGCGGCGCCGGCCGCCGATCCCTCGGGCTCGCAGGCCGCGTCCAGCGCCGCCTCGACGAGCACCAGTGACGGCACGGCCAGGGCGCTGGGCATCGTCGGCATCGTGGTCGGGGTGATCGGCGTCGGCTTCGGCGTCTTCGCCGGCCGGCGCAGGGAACCGGCGACGGGTACCGGAGGCGCGGCGGGCGGGACGTCCGGCGGGCCATCGGAACCGGCTGCCTGAGCCGCCCCGCCGGACTCGTCCGATCCGTGGTCGGGTCCGGGGCCGGGCGGCGGAGCCTTCGCACCGCCGCCCGGCCCCCGGGGGCCGCCGGCTCCGGCGCCCCGGAAAAGCCCTGAAGCCCCGGAAGCCCCGCTGCTCCGAACCGAAGCCCTGAATTCTGAAGTTCTGAAGCCTTCACGCCTTGAAGCCCCGTACAAAGGAACCGCCTTCATGCGCACCACCCGCAAGCTCGGCAGTGCCGCCGCCGCACTGACCGCCGCCTCCGTCCTCCTGCTGACCGGCTGCGGCGGGTCCGGCGGGTCCGGCGGGTCCGCCGCGTCCTCCGACGCCGGAAACGTGGCGTCCGTCTCCGGCGTGCAACAGGCCGGCACACTGCTCGACACGCCCTTCGCCAAGCCGCAGATCACGCTGACCGACAACCACGGCAAGCCGTTCGACCTGGTCCGGCAGACCGCCGGGCACCCGATGCTGCTCTTCTTCGGCTACACGCACTGCCCCGACGTCTGCCCGACCACCATGAGCGACATCGCGCTGGCCAAGTCGCGGCTGCCCAAGGCCGACCAGGACAAGCTGCGCGTGGTGTTCATCAGCTCCGACCCCGAGCGCGACACCCCGGCCCGGCTCACCGCGTGGCTGGGCGCGATGGACAAGAGCTTCATCGGGCTGACCGGCAAGTTCTCCGCCATCCAGGCCGCCGCCCGCTCGGTCGGTGTGGGCATCGACCCGCCGGTGAAGGAGAAGGACGGCAGCATCACCGTCACGCACGGCGCCGAGGTGCTGGCCTTCTGGCCCAAGGACAACAAGGGCCATGTGCTCTACATGTCCGGCACCACCGCCGCGCAGTTCCAGCACGACCTGCCCAGGATCATCCGGAGCGAGGCCCCGTGAGCCGGCGGCGCGCGCTGGCCGGCGCGCTCGGCGGAACCGCCGCGGTGGCCGTCGCGGCGGTCGCCGGGGTGATCCTGGCCGGCTCCTCGTCCTCGGGGGCGAACGCCTCCGCGCAGCCCGGTTCCCCGGCCAAGCTCTCGGTCAGCGCCGCGTACATACCCCAGCCGCTGCTCACCGACCTGGCCGCCGCCTACTTCACGGTGACCAACTCCGGGGGCACGGCGGCCGAGCTGACCGGTGTGAGCACCCCGCTGGCCGCACACGTCACCCTGCACTCCACTTCCGGCACCACCATGTACCAGGTCGCCTCGCTGACGGTGCCGGCCGGCGGCCGGCTCACGCTGGGCACCGGCGCCGACCATCTGATGCTGGAGAGCCTGACCCGCAAGCCGCCGGTCGGCGACAAGGTGACCCTGACCCTGCACTTCGCGCATGCCACGCCCGCCACGATGACCGTCACCGTGCCGGTGCGACCGACGACGTACCACCCGGAGGGCTGACGAGCCGATGGATCCACGGTTGTACGCGACCCCCGCTCCCCAGCGGCGACCCGGCCGCCGGCCGGTGCTCCGCAGGCTGGCCGCACTCGCGATCGGGCTCGGCGCCCTGCTCGGACTGCTGCTGGGCACCGCCGCGCCCGCCTCCGCGCACGCCGCGCTGATCGGCACCGACCCCGCGCAGAACTCGGTGGTCAAAACGGCGCCGCAGCGGATCGTGCTCACCTTCTCCGAAGGGGTGCTGCTCTCCTCGGACAGCCTGCGGGTGCTCGACCCGCGCGGTACGGACGTGGCGGTGGGCACCCCCGGCCACGCGGTCGGCAAGGACGCCGGCGCCACGTCCACGGTGGCGCTGAAGCCGGGACTCACCGGGGGCACGTACACCGTGGCGTGGCGGGCCATCTCCCAGGACAGCCATCCCGTCGCGGGCGCCTTCACCTTCTCGATCGGCGCGCCCTCCAAGACCACGGTGAGCGTCTCCGGCGAAGCGGCGGCCGGCAACGGCGCGGCGAGCGTCTTCTACGGCATCGGCCGCTATCTCGCCTACGCCGGGTTCGCGCTGCTGGTCGGCGGCTCGGTCTTCTTGACGGTGTGCTGGCCCAAGGGCGCCCTGCTGCGGCCGATGCAGCGGATCGCGACCACCGGCTGGGTGGCGATGGTGGTCGCGACCATCGGGCTGATCATGCTGCGCGGCCCGTACGTCAACGGCAAGGGCCTGGGACAGGCCTTCGACCTCGACGTGATGCGCACCCAGCTGGAGACCAGACCGGGAGCGGCCCTGATCTCCCGGCTGCTGCTGCTCGCCGCGGCGGCGGTCTTCCTCGCGGTGCTCTTCGGCAGCTACGCCAAGCGCGACGATCCGGCTGAACGGGCCGATCTGGCCTGGGGCCTCGGTATCGGCGGCGGTGTCGTCGCGGTCGGCATCGCGGCCACCTGGGCGATGGCCGAGCACGCCTCGGTGGGCATCCAGCCGAAGGTGGCGATGCCGGTGGACGTGGTGCATCTGCTGTCCATGGCGGTCTGGCTCGGCGGCCTGATCACGCTGCTGACCGCGCTGTGGGCGCCTTCCACGGCGGGCACCGTCGAACGGGCCGCGGTGCGCCGCTTCTCCGCGCTCGCGCTGGGCGCCGTCAGCACCCTCATCGCCAGCGGGACGTATCAGGCCTGGCGGCAGATGGGCAGTTGGAAGGCGTTCACCGACACCTCCTACGGGCGACTGCTGCTCATCAAGATCATCCTGGTCTGCGTGCTGGTGGGCGTGGCCTGGTTCTCCCGCCGCTGGACGCAGGCGATCGGCGAGCGGCCCGCGACCGTCAAGCCGTCAACGGCCAGGCCGGTGAAGACCGCACCGGTGAAGACCGCACCGGTGAAGACCGCGCCGGTGAAAGCCGCACCGGTGAAGGCCGCGTCCGTACGGGCCGCGTCCGAGCAGTCCGCGCCCGTCGAGGCGGCTGTCGAGACGCCCACCGAGTCGGCCGTCGAGCCGACTGTCCTGGAGACCTCCGGTGGGAGGCGGACGCCCTCCCGGCCGGTGAAGCAGGCGACACCGCTGTGGTCGAGGGGGCGGCCGGCCTGGCCGCGGTGGTCCGGCAGCCGGCCGGCGCGGCGG
>NZ_FMCH01000627.1 GCF_900091855.1 Streptomyces sp. DvalAA-14 | reverse complement strand
GGCACCGGCGCGGCTTGTGCGCTGGTCGGCGGGCGGTGTGGGGTCGGCGCCGACGGGCCCCGCCCGGTCGCTGGATCCGCACGGAACGGGGCAATATCGGGTAAGACGGGAGCAATCTCTTGGGACGCCGGCCCGGTCCGGCCCGGACCCGGTGCGGGGGTGGACGGATGGGCGGCGACGCCGAGGGGGAGTGGCGGGTGGGGGACCCGCGCAGCGGCACGCTGCTGGACACCCTCCGGGTCGCCGTGGTGATGCTGGACACCAGCGGGCGCGTCCTGCTGTGGAGCCCGGTGGCGGAGGAGGTCCTCGGCTGGTCGGGCGAGCAGATCGTGGGGCGGCGCGTGGCCGGGCTGTTCGGACCCGCGCACGAGGCGCCCGGCGGCGCCGAGCCGACCGGGCAGGCCGAACCCACCGGGCAGGCCGAGCTGATCCTGGTGGAGCTGCTGCGGGCCGGCCGGTGGGACGGCATCTTGTCGGTGCGGCACCGCGACGGCCACACCGTGGGGGTCGAGACCCGGGCCAGCCTGCTGGTCGACGGCGACGACCGCCCCTTCGTCCTGGCGGCGATGGTGGAGACCAGCCGCCTGCGCACGCTGGAGCACGACCTCGCCGCGCTGGACTCCCTCTTCCGCTCCTCCCCGCTCGGCGTGGCGATCTACGACAGCCAGCTGCGCTACGTCCGGCTGAACGACGCCCTGGCCCGGATGAACGGCCTGCCCGCCGCCGACCATCTCGGCCGGACCGTCACCGAGGTGCTGGACCCGGCCTCCGCCGCGGAGCTCTCCGAACTGCAGCGCCAGGTCCTGACCACCGGCGAGCCGGTGATCGACCTGGTCGCCCTCTCCCCGACCGGCAAGGGGTACCGCTCGCTGTCCTACCACCGGCTGGTGGACCGGGCCGGCCGGGTGCTGGGTGTCAGCGCCACCGTCATCGACGTGACCGAACGCGTCGAGGCCGCCGCCAAGGCCGAACGCGCTCGGCTGCGGCTGTCGCTGCTGGACGAGGTGGGCTCGCGGATCGCCGACGAGCTCGACGTACGGCTGGCCGCCGAAGCGCTCGCCAAGGCGGTGGTACCGGTCTTCAGCGACTACTCCGGGGTGATCCTGCACACCGGGATCGCCGACGGCGGCGATCTGCCCACCCTGCCGTACGGCGTCGACACCGAGTTGCGCCAGCTGGGATCGGCCGCGGTGCACTGGGGCCCGCTGGTGCATCAGATGCTGCGGCCCGGCGGGCTGATCGGGCTGTACGAGGGCTCGGTGTTCAGCTCCGTGCTGACCACCGGGCAGCCCCGGACGGTCAACTCCGAGGAGGAACTGCGGGCGGTCACCTATCCCGACGACCCCTCGGTGCGGGCCGCGATCGAGCTGGGCCTGGCCTCGATGCTGGTCCTGCCGCTGCGGGCCCGCGGGGTGGTGCTCGGGCTGCTGGTGGTGGCCAGGGCCCGGGGCCGCGAGCCGTTCGACCGCGACGACCTGACCTTGGCGATGGAGCTGGCCGACCGGGCCGGCACCGCCCTGGACAACGCCCGGCTCTACGTCCGCGAGCGCAAGGGCGCCCTGACGCTCCAGCGCAGCCTGCTGCCGCAGCGCGTGCCCCGGCCGCCGGGGGTGGCCCTCGCCTACCGCTATGTGCCGGGCAGTACCGGCGCCGAGGCCGGCGGCGACTGGTTCGACGTCATCCCGCTGGCCGGCGGCCGGATCGCCTTCGTGGTCGGCGACGTGATGGGCCACGGCCTGGTGGCCGCCGCCACCATGGGCCGGCTCCGGACGGCGGTACGCACCCTGGCGGGACTGGACATGCCGCCGGACGAGTTGCTGCGCCGGGTCAACGACCTCGGCGACGACCTCGCCCAGAGCCAGGCCGAGGGATGGATGGCCACCGCCGTCTACGCGGTCTACGACCCCTCCACCCGCCGCTGCGCCATCGCCCAGGCGGGCCATCTGCCGCCCGTGCTGGTGGAGCCGAGGACCGAGCGGTCGGCCTGCGAGGCCCGGCTGCTCGACCTGCCCACCGGCGTACCGCTCGGCGTCGGCGGGGTGCGCTTCGAGACCACCGAACTGGACGTACCCGACGGCACCGTGCTGGTGCTCTACACCGACGGCCTGGTGGAGGAACGCGGCCAGGACATCAGCACCGGCCTGGAGCGGCTGCGGCTGACGCTGTGCCGCCGGCTGGACTCCCTGGAGGACGCCTGCGACGACCTGCTGGCCGCCATGGAGCCGCGCCGGGAGCCGGACGACGTGGCGCTGCTGATGGCCCGGCTCGGCGGACTGCCGGCCGGCTCCACCGCCACCTGGTCCTACCCGGCCGAGGCCGGCGCCGTACGACTGGCGCGCCGCCAGGTCCGTGACACCCTGGTGGAGTGGGGCCTGGCCCCGCTGTCGGATGTGACGGTGCTGCTGGTCAGCGAGCTGGTCACCAACTCGCTGCGGTACGCGCACGGCCCGATCGAGGTCCGGATGGTGCGGGGTTCCTCACTGATGGTGGAGGTCTCCGACCCGCTGCCGGACCCGCCGCGCGAGCGGGTGGCCGCAGCGGACGACGAGGGTGGCCGCGGCCTGCAGCTGGTGGCCGGCGCGTCCCGGCGGTGGGGGACGCGGCACGGGCAGCCGGGCAAGACGGTCTGGTTCGAACTGGCGCTGCCCGGAGGGGCGCGGTGAAGGCGGTCGGCGGGCCGCCGGGGCGCCGTGCCGCCATGGTTCGAAGAGACTGTGCCGGGTATGCCGAAGAGGCAGGAGAGAGAGGGGTGGCCGTGGTGTTCCGGGGACGCGCACCGTACCCCACGAGCCGAGATGATGCTGTGATCGACAAGACCGTGTGCTGGACGGTCGACATGCTGAATACTCAGCTCCAACCGGTCCATGTGTGCTGAGCTGGAGGGGTCGGGCGAGTGAGCGACATGCCAGCAGGGGCGAACCCGCCCGCGGACGGCACCGACGAGGCGCGCGATGCTGTCTGGCGGTCGAGTCCGCCGGGCTCCATCTACGACTACATACGCCTCGCCGCCTTCGCGCTGGACCGCAACGGCCGGATCACCCAGTGGAGCCACCGCGCCGAGGAGTTCTTCGGGATCTCCTCCTCCGAGGCGCTCGGCCAGGACCCGGTCGCCGCCTTCGCCCCGGCCGACGTCCAGCGCCGCGGCCATGAGCGGCTGTCACAGATCCTGGACGGCCGGGAGTGGAACGGCCTGGTGCCGTTCAAGGACTCCAGGGGCGCCGAGGGGCTCGCCGAGGTCTATGTGATGCCCTCCGACCAGGGCGCGCTGTGCATCGCGGTGGATGTGGCCACCCTCCGCCAGATCGAGACCGATCTGGCCGCCTCCCAGGCGGTCTTCGGGCAGTCCCCGATGGGCTTTGTGCTGTTCGACACCGAACTGCGGCTGATCCGGGTCAACGAGCGGTTCGCCGCGGTCTTCGGCCGGTCCGCCGAGGAGCACCGCGGCCGGGGCCCGCACGACTTCCTGTCCCGGGTGGAGGCCGACCGGCTGACCGGCGCGCTGCGCCAGGTGCTGGAGACCGGCGAACCGGTGCTGGACATGCCGCTGGTCGGCACCGTGCCCGGCGATCCCCGCCGGCGCCGCTGGTCGATGTCGCTGTACCGGCTGCACAGCGGTGACGGGCGGCCGATCGGCGTGGCGGGCCTGGCGATGGACGTCACCGGGCGGCAGCGCGCCGAGCGCGAGGCGGCGCACGCCCGGCGCAATCTGGCGCTGCTCAACGAGGCCGGCTCCCGGATCGGCACCTCGCTGGACCTGGAGACGACCGCCAGCGAACTCCTGGACGTGGCGGTGCCGCACTTCTGCGACCTGGCCTCGGTCGACCTCTACCAGGCCCTGCTGTCCGGCGTGGAGGACCTGGCCAGCACCACCGACCGCAGCGGCGACGTACGCCGGGTGGCCTTCGCCAGTGCGATCTCGGACGCCCCGGTGGCGATGCCCGCCGACGACGACGAGGACCCGTCGCAGGGCCCGGTCCCGGTGGGCGCGGTGCACCGCTACCGGTTCGGCTCGGCCGCCGCCCGCGCCCTGCGCACCGCCCAGCCGCAGGTGCTCGACGGCGATCAGGACCACGGCGACCCGATGGTGCAGTCGACTCTGGTGGTGCCGATGGTGGCCCGCGACATCGTGCTCGGCCTGGTGCAGTTCTCCCGGGCCAAGGGCAGCGAGCCGTTCACCGAGCGGGACCGGATGCTGGCCGAGGAACTCGCCGCCCGCGCCGCCATCTTCATCGACAACGCCCGCCTGTACCGCCGCGAGCACGAACGCGCGCTGATCCTCCAGCGCAGTCTGCTGCCGCCGGACGACCCGGAGGCGGCCGGCCTGGACATCGCCTGCCGCTATCTGCCCGGCAGCATGGAGACCGAGGTCGGCGGCGACTGGTTCGACGTCATCGAACTGCCCGGCCACCGCACCGCTCTGGTGGTCGGTGACGTGATGGGCCGCGGACTGCGGGCCGCCGTGGCGATGGGCGAACTGCGCACCGCCGTAAGGACGCTGGCCATGCTCGACCTGGAACCGGCCGAAGTGCTCGGCGCGTTGGACGAAGTGGCCAGCGGGCTCGGCGCGCCCGCCCGGGGCGTCACCCGCCGGGCCAAGGAGCGCGGTGACGCCGACCTCGCCGAGGTCTACCTGGCCACCTGCATCTACGTGGTCTACGACGCGGTCACCCGCCGCTGCACGATAGCCAACGCCGGCCACCTGCCGCCGGTGGTGGTCGAACCGGGTGAGACGCCGCTGCTGCTGGAGGTGCCCCGGGGCGTACCGCTCGGCGTCGGCGGCGAGCCGTTCGAGGAGATCGAGGTCGAACTGACGGACGGGGCGCTGCTGGCGCTCTACACCGACGGCCTGGTCGAGTCCCGCAGCCACCCGCTGGACGAGGGCCTGGACGCCTTCCGCGCGTCGCTGGCCGGCCCGGCCCGGCCGCTGGAGGACGTCTGCGACCACGTGCTGGCCACCCTGGACACCGCGCACGGCGAGGACGACATCGCGCTGCTGATGGCCCGCATCGACGGCCTGTCCCCGGACAAGGTCGGCGACTGGACACTGGAGCCGCAGCCGACCTCGGTGGCCCGGGCCCGCGAACTGGCCCACGAGCAGCTGCTGTCCTGGGGTCTGGAGCAGCTGGTGGACACCACGGAGCTGCTGGTCAGCGAGCTGGTCACCAACGCGCTGCGGCACGGCTACGGCGACATAAGGCTGCGGCTGCTGCTGGACCGGACCCTGGTGTGCGAGGTGTGGGACAACGCCTTGATGCAGCCGCGCCGCCGGCGCGCCCAGGACACCGACGAGGGCGGGCGCGGCCTGCAGCTGGTCGCGATGCTCAGCCAGAGCTGGGGCAGCCGGCGGACCCACCGCGGCAAGACGGTCTGGTTCGAGCTGGCGCTGCGGGGCGGCGCCGGGCCGACGTCGGGGCCGTCGGTGGACGATCTGCTCAGCATGTTCTGAGGGCGCCCGCGCATCCCCCCTCGACGGCCGTCCCTGCTGTCGGCCGTCCCTGCCGTCCGCCGTCCCTTTCGTTCCCCGCCTCGTCGTGGGCCGCCGCCGCTACGCCGTTCCGGCCTTCAACCGGCCCAGCCGCGCCTCGACTTCGGCGGTGTCCGCCCGCGGATCCGGTGACTCGAACAGGTGGTCGAGCGATGAGGCTTCCGGCGTGTGCGTTCCCGCCACCTTGGCCTCCTCCCGGCGCAGCTTGTCCTCGAACAGGCTCAACTCGGCGGCGGGATCGAGGACATCGATGTCCTTCAGCGCGTCCGCCGGCGGGTTGTGCGGCCGGGCGGACCGCGAGCGGGTCACCAACTCGTCCCGGGCGGACTGGAGATGGTCCAGCTTGTGCTTGACCGTGTCCAGGCCCGATCTGAGGGTGGTCACCAGATCGGTCTGCGCGACGATGCTCGGCTCGGCGATCTTGGCTTCCTTCTCGCACTGGAACTGCCGGCCCAGCGCGAGCCGGGCGAGCCGGTCGAAGCGGTCGCCGTCGCCGCCGCGATCGGCCAGCCGCATCTCGTCGGCCTTGCGGCTGGCCGCGCGCGCCAGGCTGCCCCACTCGGCGGCGGCCCCCACGTCCTCGGCGTGGTCCTGCTGCATCAGCCGCAGGTAGCGGACGGTCGAGGTGACCGCGTCCTCGCCCGCGGCGACCGTCTCCTGGTACTCGCGGATCAGCCGGTCGATCATCTTCTGCGGGTCCTCGGCCTGGTCGAGGAGCGCGTCGACATTCACCTTGGCGAGCTGGGCCACCCGGCCGAGGACGGTCTGCTTGGACATACGTACTCCCTGTGCCTCGATGTTCCGTTCCGCGATGCCCCGATCCGCGCTGCCCCGAACGCGAGGTTCCGCTTCCGGGTCGGGGCGTTGACCGTCGTCCTAGAACCGTCCGCCGCCGCCCACTCCGGCCCCGGGTGTCCCCGCCGCCGAAACTGCCGGGTCCCGGGCCGCCGGCGCCCGGGCCGTCACCGTGCTCGCCCCTGCCGTCGCCGCTGCCGCCGTCGCCGCTGGGGGCTCCGCTGAGCAGGATCCCGCCGAGCACCGCGCCGCCGGTCCCGTCCCCGCCGTCCCGCGCGCCGCCGCCCGGGCCGGCCTCGCCGAAGCCGCCGAGGTCGCCGTAGCCGGTCAGATCCTGCCGGGCCAGGTCCTGCGCGTCGCGTGCCAGCCGGTCCGCCGCCCGGGCGTGCTCGACCGCG
>NZ_FMCH01000631.1 GCF_900091855.1 Streptomyces sp. DvalAA-14 | reverse complement strand
CCGGCGCGGGCCGCAGCGGGCCGGGGGCCGCCGTCAGCGGCCCTCGAAGCGCACCCGCTGCTTGTTGACGAAGGCCGTCACCGCCGTCCGGTGGTCCTCGGAGGCGCCGGCCCGGGTCTGCAACGTGTCCTCCAGGGCCAGCGCGTCGGTCAGCGAGTGGGCCGCGCCGAAGGCCAGTGCCTCCTTGATCGCCGCGTAGGCGACGGTCGGCCCCGCGGCCAGCTCCCGGGCCACGGCCAGCGCCTGGGCGGGCAACTCCGCGGCGGGTACCACCCGGTGCACCAGCCCCATCGCCAGTGCCTCCGCGGCGGGCACCGAGCGGGGGAAGAACAGCAGGTCCGCGGCCCGGCCGTGGCCGATCAGCCGGGGCAGGGTCCAGGACAGGCCCGAGTCCGCGCCCAGGCCCACCCCGGCGAAGGCGGTGTTGAAGGACGCGGTGTCGGCGGCCACCCGGTAGTCCGCCGCGAAGGCGAATCCGGCGCCGGCCCCGGCGGCCACCCCGTTGATCCCGGCGACGACCGGTTTGGCCATGGTCGCGATGGCGGTCGCGATCGGGTTGTAGTGCTCCGCGACCGTGGTCAGCCCGCCGCCGGCCGCCAGCACCTCCACATGCTCCTTGAGGTCCTGCCCCACGCAGAAGGCGCGCCCCTCGGCGGTCAGCAATACCGCCCGTACCGCCCGATCCGCCCCCGCCTCGCGCAACGCGTCACGCAGTTCGTTCTTGATTTCCGTGTTCAGCGCGTTCATCGCCCCGGGCCGGTTCAAGGTGACGGTCGCCAGCCCGTCGCCCACCTCGTACAGCACGCTGTCGCCCATGCCAGAACCCCTTCGTCGCGGCAAGTGTCCTGGCCAGGATGCCGGACCCGGCGGCGGACGCACATGTGACGAACATCAAACGAACACGACCCGCGCGAAGGGGTCCGCGACCCCGTCCGGCGTGCCCCACCGGCGAATTGGCCGGTTTTGCGGGCCCCCTGTGTCGAACGGAGTGCGACCGATGTTGGTCATCGGGTCGCGACATGCGGGATAATGGCCGAGAACCAATGTGTTCGAGTCCGAGCTGGTTTCAGGAAGGGGAACGAGCATGGCGGCCATGAAGCCGCGGACGGGTGACGGCCCGCTCGAGGTGACCAAGGAGGGGCGGAGCATCATCATGCGCGTTCCGCTTGAGGGCGGCGGGCGGCTTGTTGTCGAGCTGACCCCGGACGAGGCGGACGCCCTGGGCGATGCGTTGAAGAAGGCCATCGTCTGAGACCAGCGGTCCCCGAATGTCGTCGCGGCCACGTACTCCGGTACGTGGCCGCGCCTCATGACATCCGGGCGCCGGGGGCGCCCGTCACTTGCTGCGGACCGCGCACAGCAGGCCGTCGTCGGTCGGCAGCAGCACCGGGGCCAGGTGGGGGCTGTCGCGGACCTCGCGCAGCAGTTCGCGCAGGCACTGGGACTCGGCGTCCTGATGGGCGGCGTCCAGCGCGCGCCCCCGGCCGAAGGCGCCCTCGAAGCACACCAGGCCGCCGGGCCGCAGCAGCCGCAGCGAGGCGTCGAGGTAGTCGAGGTACTCCAGCCGGTCCGCGTCGCAGAACACCAGGTCGTAACCGCCGTCGGTGAGCCGGGGCAGCACGTCCAGCGCCGGACCGCAGATGAAGCGGGCCCGGTTGCCGGCGAAGCCCGCCTCCCGGTACGCCTCCCGGGCCAGTTGCTGGCGGTCCGGCTCGGTGTCCACCGTGGTCAGCACGCCGTCCGGCCGCATGCCGCGCATCAGATGGATACCGGAGACCCCGGTCCCGGTGCCGATCTCCACCACCGATTTCGCGTCCCCGGTCGCCGCGAGCAGGCGCAGGGCCGCACCCGTACCGGGCGAGACCGGCCGCAGGCCGGCCCGGTGGGAGCGGGCGCGGGCACGTATCAGGGCGTCGTCCTCGGCGACGAACGCGTCAGCGAACGCCCAGCTCGCCTGCCGGTTGCCGGTAATGGCCCTCTCCCTGTCACCACTGTGCTCCGCCCTGCGTTTGCCTGGCCGCGAGGCCCGTCGGCGACTGTATCCGTTGGGGCCGGGAACCAGCAGATGGGACCGTCCGTTGTGCAGGCGGAACAGAAATGGGACGCGGAGCCGCACCGTCTTGGCGAAGCTCTTACGCCCCAGGCAAGCGCATTTATCCGGAGCTAACGGGCGAGGTGGCTATGGTAGGGGCTCTACTGGACACCACCAGAGCCGACAGGGGAGGTGCGGCTGCCGCCGGTGACCGAGGAGTGCTCGCGCACTTGCGCAGGTCCGCCGGACAGCCCAAATCCGTGACCAACACCGCTGATGATCCTTCACGCGAGAACGAATCCGCCGCCGCGAACTCCGTCACCACAGCGACCTTCGCCACCGACGGGGACGCTCAGTCGTGGACCCCTCCCACCTGGGAGGAGATCGTCAGTACGCACAGTGCCCGGGTTTACCGGCTGGCCTACCGCCTGACCGGCAACCAGCACGACGCGGAAGACCTCACCCAAGAGGTCTTCGTGCGGGTCTTCCGCTCGCTGTCCACCTACACGCCCGGCACGTTCGAGGGCTGGCTGCACCGCATCACCACGAATCTCTTCCTGGACATGGTGCGCCGCCGTCAGCGGATCCGCTTCGACGCCCTCGGCGACGACGCGGCGGAGCGGCTCCCCAGCCGTGAGCCGTCCCCGGCGCAGCACTTCAACGACACGCACTTCGACGCGGACGTCCAGCAGGCGCTGGACACCCTCGCCCCGGAGTTCCGCGCCGCCGTGGTGCTGTGCGACATCGAGGGATTGTCGTACGAGGAGATCGCCGCGACGCTGGGTGTGAAGCTGGGCACGGTGCGGAGCCGCATCCACCGCGGCCGGTCCCACCTCCGCAAGGCTCTGGAACACCGGGCGCCCGGCGCGCGTCCGGCGCCCGCGCTTGCCGCCACCGCACCGAAACCTGGCCTGGAGGGCGGGAGAACGTGAGCAGCAGCGGTTCAGGCGAGCATCGTCCCCAGCGTCCCGCGCCTGCCGAGCAGCACCTGGGCGACCGCCTCGCGGCGTTCGTCGACGGGGAGCTGACCGACGACAGCCGGGACCGCGTACTCGCCCATCTCGCGACATGCACCCAGTGCAAGGCGGCCGCCGCCGAGCAGCGGCGCCTGAAGAACGTGATCGCGGCCTCGGAGCTGCCGGCCATATCGGCCGGGCTGCTCGCGCGGCTGCAGGGCCTGCCCGGCATGGGCGGCGACGGCTCCGGCCGCGGCGGCCCGTGGGACCCGAGCGACAGCCCGGGCGACCCGCTGGCGGCCGACGGGCCCGGCGGCGGCCCGTCCGCCCCCGGAGTCGGTGAGGAGCCCGCAGGGCCGTTCGCAGGCGGCCTGCTGGGTTCCGGCCCGCTCGGCTCCGGCCGGTTCTCCTATCTGGCCCCGGCCCGGGACCTGCTGGCCCCGGCCGGCGCCCGCTCGCGCGGCTTCCGGATCCACCAGCCGGCCGCCAGGGCCGCGTCCGCCGCGCAGCCGGCGGACAGCGCCCAGGCCGGCTCCGCGGCGGCTTCCCGGGGGCGCAGGTTCGCCTTCGCGGCGGCCGGTGCCTTCTCGCTGGCCGCGATCGCCATCGGCGGCGCGCTGCCGATGGAGGCCGCGGTCGACGGCGGGG
>NZ_FMCH01000632.1 GCF_900091855.1 Streptomyces sp. DvalAA-14 | reverse complement strand
TGGGACCAGGCGATCACCGCGTCGAGGACCGGGCCGAGCTCCCGTCCCTTGTCGGTCAGGTGGTACTCGATCTGCGCCGGGCCGGCCGGACCCGCCGAACCTGCGGAACCTGCCGGACCGACCCGGCGTTCGAGCAGGCCGTGTGCTTCGAGCGTCCGCAGCCGCTGCGCGAGCATGGTGTCGCTCAGCCCGGGCACCGCCGCCCGGATATGGGCGAACCGGTGCTGACCGGTGAAGACGACGCGCAGGATCGCGCCGGTCCAGCGTCCGCCGATCAGCTCGATGGCGGCGTGGAACCGCTCACACACCTGGTGTATCTCGGCTGCGGACCCTTCGGCCACCGTGCGCCTCCCGTCTGGCCGTCTCCGGCCGTCTCCGACTCTCTCCGGCCGCCTCTCGCCGTCTCCGCTAGGCGCCGTGCGGCGCTTCCAGGGTCGGGCGCAGCGGTCGCAGGTTGTCCTCGAGCCGTACCAGCTCGTCCAGCATGGACTTGGCGGCGGCGGTCATGATCTCGTTGGGAAGCAGCCCCTCCTCCTCGTCCAGGAACTGGTGCACGAAGGGCAGGTTGACCGCCTCCAGGACCGGCGTCATCTTCAGCGCGCCGATGACCTGCTTGATCATCTGCAGCGCGCGGGTGCCGGCCGCGACGCCGCCGTAGGTGACGAAGCCCACCGGCTTGTACAGCCACTCGTTGTGCAGGTAGTCGATCGCGTTCTTCAGCTCCGCGTTGAAGCCGTGGTTGTACTCGGGCATCACGAAGACGAAGGCGTCGACCCCGCTGACCAGGGCACTCCAGTCGCGCGTGTGCTGGTGGGTGTAGCGGGCCAGGCGCGGGTGGTTGGGCTCGTTCATGAACGGCAGGGCCACCTCGGCCAGATCGATCAGCTCGATCTCCGCGAAGCCCGCGTGGGTGCGAGCCTCCCCTTCGAACCACTGGGCGACCGGGAGCCCGACCCGGCCGGGCCTGGTGCTCGCCACAATGATTCCCAACTTCGACATCGCGTGCTCCTTAAGAGAAAACGGCTTGGCGCTAAAGATACCTTAGTGAGCACGTCGAACAGACCGGCGCGGGCGCTCCACGCTCCTCGGGGCGACGGGGACGGGGACGACGGGGACGGGGCAGCCGGGGCGACGGGGTGACGGGGGCGACGGGGTGACGGGGGCAGCGGGGCGGCTCGCCTTCGATCGCCTCCACCGGCAACTACCGGGCGGCGGACCGGCAATCGGATCAGGCCGCCGACATGCGCGAACCCGCACGACCCCGTTATCGAACATGTATTCGAACGTGTGCCAGAATCGCCTGCATGCCCCACCACGCCTTTCCCGACGACCTCATCCAGGCGCAGCGCGACTGGTACTCCACCTACCGCGAACTGGCCGGAAGCGGGGCCACGGGCGCGCAGACCACGGTGC
>NZ_FMCH01000634.1 GCF_900091855.1 Streptomyces sp. DvalAA-14 | reverse complement strand
CGCGCCGGCCACCTTGTCGTTGAAGACGCTGGGGATGATGTAGTTCGGGTTCAGCTCGTCGTCCCCGACCACGCCCGCCAGCGCCCGCGCCGCGGCCAGCATCATCTCGGTGTTCACCGTACGGGACTGGGCGTCCAGCAGGCCCCGGAACACCCCGGGGAAGACCAGCACGTTGTTGATCTGGTTGGGGAAGTCGCTGCGGCCGGTGGCGACCACCGCGGCGGTCTCCCGGGCCGCGCCCGGGTCCACCTCGGGATCGGGGTTGGCCAGCGCGAAGACGATCGCCTTGTCGGCCATCCTGGCCACGTCCGAGCCCTCCAGCACGTCGGGCGCGGACACCCCGATGAAGACGTCGGCGCCCACCACGGCCTCCTTCAGGGTGCCGGTGACCCCTTCGGGGTTGGTGTTCTCGGCCACCCAGCGCAGCGGGGACCCCGGGTCCGCGCCCTTCAGGTCGTCGCGCTCGGCGTGCACCACGCCGTGGATGTCGGCGACCACCGCGTGCTTGAGACCGGCCGCCAGCAGCAGCTTCAAGATGGCCGTACCGGCCGCGCCCGCACCGGACATGACCACCCGCAGCGCGCCGATCTCCTTGCCGACGCAGCGCAGCGCGTTGGTCAGCGCGGCGAGCACCACGATCGCGGTGCCGTGCTGGTCGTCGTGGAAGACCGGGATGTCCAGCGCCTCGCGCAGCCGCGCCTCGATCTCGAAGCAGCGCGGCGCGGAGATGTCCTCCAGGTTGATGCCGGCGAATCCGGGCGCGATGGCCTTGACGATCGTCACGATCTCGTCGGTGTCCTGGGTGTCCAGGCACAGCGGCCAGGCGTCGATGCCGGCGAACCGCTTGAACAGCGCCGCCTTGCCCTCCATCACCGGCAGTGCGGCCTTGGGGCCGATGTTGCCCAGGCCCAGCACCGCGGAGCCGTCGGTGACCACGGCGACCGAGTTGCGCTTGATGGTGAGGCGGCGGGCGTCCTCCGGATTGGCCGCGATGGCCATGCACACCCGGGCGACCCCGGGGGTGTAGATCATGGACAGGTCGTCGCGGTTGCGGATCGGGTGCTTGGACTGCATCTCGATCTTGCCGCCGAGGTGCATCAGGAACGTACGGTCGGAGACCTTGCCGATCACGACGCCTTCGATGCCGCGCAGCTTGCTGACGATCTCGTCGGCGTGCTCGGTGGAACTGGCCGCCACCGTGACGTCGATCCGCAGCTTCTCGTGACCCGAGGCGGTGACGTCCAGGCCGGTGACCGAGCCACCGGAGGACTCCACCGCGGCGGTGAGCTGGCTGACCGCGGTCCCGCTGGCGGGGACCTCCAGCCGCACCGTGATCGAGTACGAGACGCTTGGCGCCGTTGCCATGACGACCTTCTTCCGGTTCCTGCGAGAGGGTTGTTCGGTTGTCCGTAATGCGGATTGATCGTCGCACCTACCGCTGGGTAGGTCTAAACCCGCGACTGAGGGTGGAAGAGTACTTCCGCGATACGGAGATCGACCGAGCAGGTGGCGAGCGATGGGCGAAGAACGGGTGACCGAGGGGTGATCCCCGAGGTTTTCCGCCCGGCGGGAAGAGGTTCGGCGAAGGGTTTGTTAGTCTCAGTACGGCACCGGTTCGATCCAAGCCCCCGGGCCCAACCTTAGGCGCTTCGAGCGCCCACTTGCCGCGAGGCGAGCATGGCGGGCCGGTGTCGTGAACGTCCTTCGGGCGCTCCTCCTTGCGGAGGGGCGCCCGAAGTCATGTCGGGGCCGGACGAGCCGGCGGGAGGGCCGGAGGGCCGGTGCCCCCCGGCTCAGTCCTTGCGCAGCAGGTCCGGCACGCCGTCCGCGTCCGGCAGATCCCGCTCCCCCGCCAGCACCGTCAGCCGCATCGTGGCCCGGGTCAGCGCCACGTACAGCACCCGCAGCCCGGCCGGCGACTCCTCGGCGATCTCGGCCGGCGAGACCACCACCGTCGCGTCGTACTCCAGCCCCTTGGCCTCCAGGCTGCCCAGGGCCACCACCCGGTCGCCGAGGCCGGCCAGCCAGCCGCGGGCCTGCGCCCGCCGGTTCATCGCCACCACCACCCCGACCGTGCCGTCGACATCGGCCAGCAGCCGCTGCGCCGCCGCCCGGACATCCGCGCCCAGGTCGTCGCCGGCCACCTCGTAGCGCGGCCGGATGCCCGTGGAGCGCACCGCGCGCGGCGACTCGCTGCCGGGCATGGCCAGCGCCAGCACGGTCGACGCGACCTCGGCGATCTCGGCCGGGTTGCGGTAGTTGACGGTCAGGGTGAAGCGGCGGCGCGGCCGGGAGCCGAGCGCCTCGTCGCGGGCGCGGGCGGCCTCGTCCATGTCCGACCAGGAGCTCTGCGCCGGGTCCCCGACGATCGTCCAGGTGGCGGTACGGCCCCGGCGCCCGACCATCCGCCACTGCATCGGCGTGAGGTCCTGCGCCTCGTCCACGATGACGTGCGCGTACTCGGTGCGCTCCCGGGCCAGCCGCTCGGCCCGCTCCCTGCTGCTCTCGCCGCGCTGCGGCATCAGCTCGTCCAGCCCGGTCAGCTGGTCCATCGGGTCGATCTCCCGCCGCTTGTCCCGGGGCGGCAGCCCGAGCAGCGTCTCCAGCTCGTCCAGCAGCGCCACATCGTGCACCGAGGTGCCGGAGCGGCGCAGCGAACGGGCCACCCGGCGGACCTCCGGCGGCGACAGCACCCGCCGGGCCCACCGGGCCAGCCGCTTCTCGTCGGCCAGCGCCGCCAGCACGTCGGCCGGGCCCAGCACCGGCCACCAGCCGTCGAGGAAGTCGAGGAAGTCCTGCTCGGTGCTGATGTCCTCGTCGAAGCCCTGGCGCTCCTCGGCGGCCAGCTGCTGGTCGTCGAACCGGCGGCCCGACTTGCGCCACAACGCGTCCAGCAGCAGCCGGCGGGCCCGCGGGCGCAGCAGATTGACCGGCGCGGTGCCGCCCAGCACCTGCTGGCGCAGCGTGTCCAGCTCCTGCGCGTCCAGCTCGACGCGGCGGCCGAAGGCCACCACCCGCAGCAGCGAGGGCTGCCGGTCGTCCCGGTCGAGGCAGCCCCGGGCCGCGTTGCGCAGCACCTTCAGCATCCGCAACGACCCCTTGATCCGGGCCACCGCCGGATCGTCGTACAGATCGGCCGTCACCCCGTCCACCAGTGAGCCGACCGCGCGGATCGCGACCTGCCCCTCCTCACCCAGCGACGGCAGCACGCCCTCGGTGTAGGCGACCAGCAGCGGCGTGGGACTGACGCAGAGGATGCCGCCGGCGTACCGCCGCCGGTCCTGGTAGAGCAGGTACGCGGCCCGGTGCAGGGCGACCGCGGTCTTGCCGGTGCCGGGCCCGCCGGTCACCTCGGTGACGGACGCGGCGGGCGCCCGGATCACCAGGTCCTGCTCGGCCTGGATGCTGGAGACGATGTCCCGCATGGTGTGGGTACGGGCCTGGCCCAGGGCGGCCATCAGCGCGCCGTCCCCGATCACCGGCAGCCCGGTGGTCAGCTCCGGGCGCAGCAGGTCGTCCTCGACGCCCAGGACCCGGCGGCCCTTGGAACGGATGACCCGGCGGCGCACCACCCGGCCGGGCGCGACCGGCGTGGAGCGGTAGAAAGGCGCCGCGGCCGGCGCCCGCCAGTCGATCACCAGCGGCGCGTAGTCGGTGTCCAGTACGCCGATCCGGCCGATGTGCAGCGTCTCGGCGATGTCGGCGGTGGCGTCCTCGCGGATCGCATCGTCGGCCGGGTCGACCGAGGTGAAGGCGCCGTCGGCGCCCTTCTTGCCGTCCTTGCCGCGCAGCAGGTCGATCCGGCCGAAGAGGAAGTCCTCGAACTCGCTGTTCAGCCGGTTCAGGTGGATGCCGGCCCGGAACACCTGCGCGTCCCGTTCGGCCAGGGCGCCGGGCGTGCCGACCTGGCCGCGCTGGGCGGCGTCGCTCATCAGGAACTCGGCCTCGTGGATCTTCTCCTCGAGGCGGTGGTACACCCGGTCCAGGTGCGCCTGCTCGGCGGCGATCTCCTGGTCCCTGACCCCCGGTGCTGCGGTCTGCGCGGCCACGCAGGACCCCCTTCTTCGTGCGGTGCCCCTCGCGCGACCGTGCGAGGGGCAGCCTGCAACCGTACGCGACCTGCGGCCTTCTGCCCACCCGACAGCGACCGGCGGGGCGGGCGGGGCCGGCGGTTTCCCCCGGGTGGACCGTCGCGGTCAGCCCGGGGACACTTCCCGTGTGCTGCGGCGGCGGTGGCGGGCCACCCGCTCCCGGTTGCCGCACACCTCGCTGCTGCACCAGCGGCGGCGCCGGCCGCGCGAGGTGTCCAGATACACCAGCCCGCAGTTCCGGCCGGCGCACCGCCGCAGCCGGCTGCGCGCGACCGGGTCGGTGAACAGGTCGACGGCGTCGCGCGCCACCGCCGCCAGCAGTTCCTCGCACCTCGGCTCCCCGGCCAGGACCCGGCGCAGCGCCCCGCCCTCCCCCGCGACGGCGGCGGGCGCCGGGGTGGCGGGCCGCGCCGCGGCGTTCAGCGCGGCCACGTCGGCGGGTTCCTGCCGGTGCGCGGCCAGCTCCGCCTCCACCATCCGCTCCAGCCGCGCCCGCAGCTCCCCGAACGGTGCCAGCCAGCCCTCCGCCACGCCCACCGGCGTCCCGTCGGGCACCAGCCCGGCCCCGTACACCCAGGCCCGTAACCGCCCCACCGACGGCAAGCCCTGCTCCGCCCCGGCCGCCACCAGATCCAGGCACACCCGCCCACCGTCGAAGCGCAGCGCCTCCATCGCGCCACCACCTTCCGCATCCCGTCACCCTGCCTCCCAGGGTGCCCGCAGACGGCGGGCACGGGCTAGGGAGCGGCGCGCACATACGGCCGAGGCGGTTCCCCCGACTCGGAAGGGTCGTCCGGTCCGCCCGCCCCGCGGCCCCGGGATCGTCGCCGGGTGGTGCGGGGAACCGCGCGAAAAACCGGCCACCGGCCCGAAGCCCTGAGACGACCCCAGGTGGCCGGGCGGGCGGACCGGCCGGCCCCGGCCGGGAGTCCGGCGTCCGGCGTCAGGCGTCAGGCGTCAGGCGTCAGGGTCAGGCGGGGCGGCCGTACTTGAGGTCGGCGTGCGGGTCGAGGGAGAGGCGGTAGCCGCGCTTGACCACCGTCTGGATCAGCTTCGGGGCCCCCAGGGCGACCCGCAGCCGCGCCATCGCCGTCTCGACGGCGTGCTCGTCGCGGCCGGCCCCCGGCAGGACCCGCAGCAGTTCGCCGCGGGGCACCACCCAGCCGGGGCGGCGGGCCAGCGCGCGCAGCAGCGACATCCCGGCCGGCGGTACCGCACGCAGCCCGCCGTCCACCACCGCGGCCTGCCCGCGTATCTCCAGGCGGTGTCCCGCGCACGGCAACATCCGGACGGCCCCGGGCAGTTCGCTCGCGATGAGCTGCACCAGCGGCCCCAGCCGGAACCGCTCCGGCTGCCGGGTGGGCACATCGTGGGCCTGCAGCGGCAGCGCCGCCATCGGCCCGACGCAGGCCGCCAGCACCTCGCCCCGCCGGAACGCCCGCAGCAGTTCCTCCAGCCGGCCGCGCCCCTCGGCCCGCTTCAGCAGCGAGGCAGCGGCCGGCGCGCTGGTGAAGCTCACCGCGTCCAGGCCCCGCGCACACACCGCGTCCAGCAGGCGGTCCACCGGTGCCAGATCCTCCGGCGGCACCCAGCGGTGCACCGGTACGGCCGTCACCACCGCCCCCGCCGCCCGCAGCGCCTCGCCGAAGCCGGGCAGCGGCTCCCCGTGCACCTGGACCGCCACCCGGCGGCCCTCGACGCCCTCCGCCAGCAGCCGCGCCAGCACCTCGGCCATGGACTCCGCGGGCGGCGCCCACGTCTCGGCCAGTCCGACCGCGCGCACGGCGCCGCGCACCTTCGGCCCCCGGGCCAGGATCTCGACCTCGCCGAGCCCGCGCAGCAGCTCCGCACCGAGCCCCCATCCCTCGGCCGCCTCGATCCAGCCGCAAAAGCCGATGGCGGTGGTGACCACCACGACATCGGGCAGGGTGTCGAGCAACCGCCTGGTGGCGGCCAGCAGTTCGGTGTCCTCGGGCAGCGGCACGATCCGCAGGGCGGGCGCCCGCAGCACCGCCGCCCCGCGCCGCTCCAGCAGCGCGACCAGTTCGTCCGCGCGGCGGGCCGCCGTCACCCCGACGGTGAAGCCCGCCAGCGGCGGCACCGCCGCCGGCTCACCGGTTTCCCTGGAGTGCGCTCGCATGACCCCTCCGCCCGACTCGTGCTGGAGGTGCTCCTCCCGCCGGGGCCCCCGCCGCCCATCGGCGCCGCGCACCCCGCCAGGACCTGCATGGTCGCAAGGCGGGGTGACGGGCCGAGTTCCCGGGTATTTCCCCGCGGTTACGGACCGGGCCGCCCTTTCCGGCCGGCGCCGCGCCCGCCGGGGAGGCGGGAGCGGGGCTCGCGCCGCTGTGCCCCGCGCCGGGAGGCCGGCTGGCGGTATACGGCCGGGCGGGCCCGGCGCCATGGGGTTCAGTCGGTGAGGACGAGCCACTTCCTGCCGTCGACGAGTTCGCGGACCGCGTCCAAGTGGCCGGCGTGGCAGGCCGTTTCGGTGATCACGTGCAGCAGCACCTCGCGCACGCTCCGGGGCTGCCAGCCGCCGGCCGGGCCTTCGGGCCGCCAGGCCGGGGCGGTGTCCGGGTCGGTGGCCAGGATGACGGCGTCGGCCCGTTCGGCCTCGCGGCGGTAGAGGTCCAGGACCGTGTCGACCGGCACGTCGGCGCCGACCTGCCAGGCGTCGTCCGGGCCCTGGGCCAGCGCGGCGAGAACGTCCGGTTCAGCGGCGACCACGCCACGGAACCAGAAACGCTCGACGTCCAGCGCCAGGTGACTTATCAGCCCCAGACACGACCAGCCCGACGGCAGCACGGGCCGCCGCAGGGCTTCCTCGTCCAGCCCTTCCAGCGTGCCGAGCACATGCCGCCGCTGGGCGGCCAGTGAGCCGAGCAGCGCGGTGCGCTCCGCGCTGTCCGATGGGGTCGGGGTCATCGTTCCTCCTGGTTCCTCCAGGTCGGGCCGACCGCGGCAGTGCCCGGCGGGCGGCGGCCGGAGTCGTGCGGGCATGACGAAGGCGAGGCGCCCCGCGCTTGCGCGCGGTCCACCTCGCCTGTCGCTTTGTGGAGATGGCGGGAATCGAACCCGCGTCCTGTGGTGCAAAATCAGGGCTTCTCCGAGCGCAGTCCGCTGTGCTTTTCTCGGCCCCGGCAGTCACGCGGACAAGCCGCCGACGGGCCCAGCCACTGTTTGATTTCCTTCCAGGACCCGTGACCGGTCCTAGAAGTTTAGTTCCCTAGCTGATGCCAGGATCCGGGTCGGGAACAGCCCCGGGCTGACACTTCGCAAATCGCTACTTAGGCAGCGAGGGCGAAGGAATCGCGCTTGGTGTTGGCGATTATTTTTTTCGGCATATGGTTTACGAGATCATTGCCGCTTTCTCGGCTCGCTTCCCCTGCTTCGACATCCCCAGTCGAAACCGATCATCCCCATGTGGTGTTTTCAAGCCGCACACCCGACTCACCATGGCCTGGTGGTGCTGCCTCCATCGTAGGGGATGAACGCCCGGCGGTGCCAGCGCATTCCCTCCCGCATGCCCCGGGTCCACCGGGGCGTCACCCGCCGGTGGGACGGCCGGCGGCCCCGCAGGCCCCTCCGCCGCCGGACAAGCCCCGATGGCGCCGTTGCGTCAAGTCACATCCGTGCCACAGGAAAGCGGTGACACACGCCGCGGCCCCGGCTGATTCTGTCCAGCATCGCGTGCACCGGCAGAAGAAGGGGCTGGACCGAATGAGACGAACCCGTCTGGCAGCGGTCGTGTCGTCAGGACTGATGCTGACCGTCTGCGCCATCGTTCCGAGCGCCGCCCAGTCGGGCGGCCCGGACCCGGCGGCCACCGCGGCGGCGCCGGTCACCGGATCGAACACCGGGACGACCGGGACGACCGGGACGAGCACCGCCGACAGTACGGTCACCGTCCGTCTGATCACCGGCGACGAGGTGACGATCGGCGGAACGGCGGGCGGCGGGCACACCGCCTCGATACGGCCGGGCGCCGGGCGGCGGGACATCGTGTTCCACACCTCCGAGCAGAACGGCGACGTCACCGTCCTGCCCTCCGACGCCGACGCCCTGGTGCGGTCCGGCCGGCTGGACCGGCGGCTGTTCGACGTGACGGCTCTGGTACAGCAGCGGTACGACGAGGCCCACTCCGCCGCGCTGCCGCTGATCGTCGGGCAGCCGGCCGGCGTGACGCCGGCCGCGGTCAGCCGCCTCACCGCGCTGGCCGCCCCCGGGGACCCGGTCCGCGACCTGCAGAGCATCGGCGCCCGGGCGATCCGGGTCCCGGCGACCGAGCTGGGTGACTTCTGGCAGCGGCTGGCGCCCGCCGGGGCGCCGTCCGCCACCGCCCGGACCGCCACCGCCGTCCCGCGGGTCTGGCTGGACGGCCGCGTCGCGGCGACGGCGACCACCGGCAGCGGGGTGGACCAGATCAAGGCCCCCGACGTGTGGAAGTCCGGCGACCGCGGCGCAGACGTGAAGGTCGCCGTGCTCGACACCGGTGTCGACCAGACCCACCCCGACCTGCGCGGGCGGGTGGCGCTGACCCAGGATTTCACCGACAGCCCGTCCGGCACGAACGACCTGTTCGGGCACGGCACCCACGTCTCCTCCATCATCGCGGGTGACGGGGCGGCCTCGGACGGCCGCTGGACCGGCGTGGCCCCGGCCGCGAACCTGCTGGTCGGCAAGGTCCTCGGCGACGACGGCTACGGCTACGACTCCGGCGTGATCGCCGGTATGCAGTGGGCGGCCGACCAAGGCGCCAAGGTCGTCAACATGAGCCTGGGCGAGGACGACCAGAGCGACGGCACCGACCCCATGAGCCAGGCGCTGAACGAGATCAGCCGGGCGAGCGGGACCCTGTTCGTGGTGGCCTCGGGCAACAACGGGGAGGCGGGCCCCCGGACCGTCGGTATCCCGGGCGATGCCGACGAGGCGCTGACCGTGGGCGCGGTGGACAGCACCGACGCGCTGGCCAGCTTCTCCAGCCGCGGCCCGCGGTTCGGCGACGGAGCCGTCAAGCCGGACGTCACCGCGCCGGGCGTGGACATCGTGGCGGCGCGCGCGGCGGGCACCACGCTCGGCGACCCGGTCGACCCGTACTACACCACGCTGTCCGGCACCTCGATGGCCACCCCGCACGTGGCGGGCGCCGCGGCGCTGCTGGCGTACAAGCACCCCGACTGGTCCGGCCGCCAGATCAAGGACGCGCTGATCAGCACAGCCGACACCATCGCCGGCCAGCTGGAGACCGACCAGGGCGGCGGCCGGATCGATGTCGCCGCCGCGGCGCTGGGGCCGGTCACCGCGACCGGCAGCGTGCTGCTGGGCAGCGTGCATCCCACGGACCCGGCCGGCACCACGACGGTGCGGTACACCAACACCTCGTCGGCCGCGGTCACCCTTGAGCCGTCCCTGGTGCTCAAGACGGCCGGCGGCCGCTCGCTGGCGGCCGGCGCGGTCCGGCTCGGCCGGACGTCGCTGGTGGTCCCGGCCGGGAAGACTCTCGACCTGCCGGTCGCCGTCGACCCGGCCGCCGCGCAGACCGGCGCCTACTACGGCTACCTGATCGCGGCCTCACCCGACGGATCGGTGCGCGTGCACACCACGGTCGCGCTGATCGTCCACGGTGCCACCCACACCCTGACGGTGGTCCCGCGAGCGGTCGACGACGGGCTGGCCGAGAGCAGCACGTACCTGACCGTATGGGGCGCCACCGGCGCCGTCCCGCTCAGCGACAACGGGAACGGTTCGTACTCCGCCGTCGTGGAGGACGGCACCTACCAGGTCCGCGCGTCCTTCTCCGCCAGCAACCCGGGCGGGGACGGCACCGTGGAGCGACTGGTCGTCCTGCCGCAGGTGAACGTCACCAAGGACACCACGGTCACCGCCGATGCCGGCCGGACGACCCAGGTCCGGATCCGTACCCCGCAGCCGGCCGCGGAGGCGGGCACCCCCTACTACCAGACCTACCGGCAGATCGACGGGCTGGCCACCATCGAGAGCGAGAGCTTCTTCCTCGGGACGCTCGACAAGCTGTACGTGAGCCCCACCGCGCGCGTCACCGACGGCTCCTTCGAGTTCAGCGCCCGCTACCAGCTCGCAGCGCCGATGCTCACGGCGTCCGCACCGGGCACCGGGCTCGACCTCACGGCCTTCTACATGCCGGAATCGCGGCTCTTCGACACGAAGGAGACGGCTCTCACCGCGGTGGACGCGGGCAGCATCGAGCAGCCCGACCTACGCCACGTGCGGGGCAAGCTGGCCGTGGTCCGCAACCAGACCGGCGTCAGCGAGGCGGATCTCGCCCGGGCCGCCGCCGCGGCCGGCGCCCGCGGCCTCCTGCTGGTGAGCTTCTCCGACGACGCCTGGACGCAGTGGCGGCCGTCGGGTGCCCGCGAGGCCCTGCCGGCGATCCGGATCGGCCACTCGGTCGGTGAGGCCCTGCTGGCCCGGCTGGCCCGGCACACCACCACGGTGCGCTTCACCAGCATCCCGCGCAGCCCGTACCTGTACGACGTGATGGCGGCCTACCCCCAGCAGATCCCGCAGCAGGTCGTCTACACCGTCTCGGCCCAGAACAGCGCGGTCATCCGCACCACCTACGCCGACAACGGCGGCGAACCGTGGGCCAGTGAGCAGCGCTTCGCGTGGCGGCCCTACCAGAGCTTCGCCTGGGAGAACACCCGCTACGTGCCCACCGGCACGGCCCGGACCGAGTACGTCACGGCGAACGGGACCGACTGGGGGCACCTGGTCAACTACACGACGCAGGACGAGAACGACCAGGCCCTGACCGCCGGGATGAACGACGGGGACCGGTTCTACCGGCCCGGTCCGCAGCCGCCCGAGTCCTGGTACCAGGGGGTGGTGCGGCCGTCGATCCCGGTCGGTACGCCGACTCCCAGCGTGCGCGTCGGTGACACGCTCGACCTGCGCATACCGGAGTTCACCGACTCCGAGGCCGGGCACGCGGCGCGCGCCACCGTCGGCGGCGGCTTCGGCGGGCTCTCCACCGCCACCACCGGGCCCGCGAGCGGCACTCCGGCGCCGCCGGAGGGCGACTCCGCGCAGGCGGTGCTCTATCGCGACGGTGTCCGCGTCGCCGGCGCCGACAACGCCTGGACCGATCTGGAGGTGGCCCCCGGAGCGGCCGACTACCGGCTGGACCTGACCACCTCGCGGGTCTCCCCCGAGTGGGAATTCGCCACCACCACGGCCACTTCGTGGTCCTTCCGCTCCGACACCACCGCCGACGCGGCCCTGCTGCCGCTGCTGCAGCTCGACTACGCCGTACCGGTCGACGCCAGCCAGGCGGTCCGCGCCGCCCGCTCGCACACCATCGGGGTGACCGTCCGCGCCCAGGACGGGGCCATGGCCCCGCGGGGGGTGAGGGTCGAGGTCCAGACCTCATGGGACGACGGAAAGACGTGGAGCGACGCCAAGATCAGCGGCGGGAGCCACAACGTGTTCGACGCCGCCGTCACGCGGTCCGCGCGGGTCAAGGGTGACGCGTATGTGACGCTGCGGGTCACCGCCCGGGACGCGGCGGGCGACGCGGTCCGACAAACGGTCCAGCGCGCCTACGTGTGGCGCGGCTGACGGCCGGCTGGTCGACATCCGCCGAGGCGGGCGGGGTGCGCGGTGCGCTCACTCCGCCCGTCTCGGCTGCGGATGCCGGACAGCTCGTAGTACCGTGTCCCCCCGTCGAGCCGGTGGCTTGCCAGGAGGGTGCCGTGGCGTTGCAGGCTGCTGGGATCACCGCCGCGGAAGAGGCCGTCTACCGTTTTCTGGTCACGGCCGAAAGCGTCCCGGCCGAGGTCGTCGCGGAGCGCTGCGCACTGGGCGCCGACGAGGTGGCGGCGGCGCTGACCGCACTGGTCGCCAAGGCGATGATCAGCCCCTCCGACGAGCGGCCGCCCCGCTACCGGGCGCACCCGCCGGACGTGGCCCTGCTGCCGCAGCTCAACCGCCGCGCCAACGCGCTGGAGCAGGCCAGGTCGGCGACGGCCGACCTGCTGGAGACGTATCGGGCCACCGCCCGCCGCCGGGACGCCGGGCTGCTGATCGAGGTGATCACCGGCGCCGAGGCGCTGCGCCAGCGGCTGCGCCAGATCCAGGACGGCGCCCGCGACGAGATGCTGTGGTTCTGCAAGGCGCAGTACGTGGCCATGCCGTCGGGCAGCAACCGGGCCGAGTACGAGGCGCTGGAGCGCGGGGTGCGCTACCGGGTGCTGTACGAGCGGGCGTTCTTCGACGACGAGGGCGCGGTGGCCAATGTCGCGGAGGGCGTCCGCTCCGGCGAGATCGCCCGCGCGGTCACCCATCTGCCGCTGCGGATGGCGGTGGCCGACCGCTCGATGGCGATCTTCCCGCTGGTGCCCGGCGGCCCGAACGGCAGCCCGCAGGAACCGACGACCGCCCTGGTCCGCGACAGCAGTTTGCTCGACGCGCTGATCGCGCTGTTCGAGCGTTACTGGGAGGACGCCGTCCCGCTGCATGTCGACGCCTCGGGCGCGGTCACCGGCACCGACGCGGTCGGCACCGAGGAGCCGTTGTCCACCACCGACCGGCGGCTGCTGTCGCTGCTGGTCGCCGGGGTGGCCGACAAGGCGATCACCACCCAGATGGGGCTGAGCCGGCGCACCGTGCAGCGCCGTATCCAGCAGCTGATGGAGCTGGCCGGCGCGGCCACCCGCACCCAGTTGGGCTGGCAGGCCGCGCGCCGCGGCTGGCTGTGACCGGGTCCCGCCCCCGACCGGGATCCGGTCGGGGGCGGGACGGGGCGGGGCGGGACGGGCTCAGGTCCGCTGCGGGCTCAGGTCCGCTGCGGGCTCAGGCGCGCTGCTTGCGGCGCGCCGCCGACATCGCCCGCTCCGACTCGCGCCGATCCTGCTTCTCCCGCAGCGTCTGCCGCTTGTCGTACTCCCGCTTGCCCCGGGCCAGCGCGATCTCGACCTTCGCCCGGCCGTCCTTGAAGTACAGGGCGAGCGGCACGATGGTGTGCCCGCTCTCCTGGGACTTCTGCACGAGCTTGTCGATCTCGGCCCGGTGCAGCAGCATCTTCCGCTTTCTGCGGGCGGTGTGGTTCGTCCAGGTCCCCTGGGTGTACTCGGGGATGTGCACGTTGTGCAGCCACGCCTCGCCGCCGTCCAGCTGCGCGAAGCCGTCGGCCAGCGACGCGCGGCCCAGACGCAGGGACTTCACCTCGGTCCCGGTCAGCACCAGACCGGCCTCGTAGGTGTCGAGGATGAGGTAATCGTGTCGCGCCTTCTTGTTCTGCGCGATCATCTTGCGACCCGTCTCTTTTGCCATAGCCGGACCATTGTCCCACTACGAGGGGGCCCCGAGGCCAGCGAATACCTGGCGGCTCTCGGCCACCGGATCCTGCCCCGGCGGCACCCGCACGTCCGGCGCGATGCCCTTGCCGTCCACACCCCGGCCGCCGGGCAGGTCGTAGTGGCCCACGGTCAGCTCGGCCACCGAGCCGTCGGGCAGCGTGCTGGGCATCTGCACCGAGCCCTTGCCGAAGGTCCGCGACCCCACCACGACCGCCCGGCCGCGGTCCTGGAGCGCGCCGGCCAGCATCTCGGCGGCGCTCATGGTGCCGCCGTCCACCAGCACCACCAGCGGTACGGCGGTGTCGCCGCCGGGCGAGGCGTAGAGCGCCTGCTGCCGGCCGTGCAGGTCGTAGGTGGCGACGAGGCCGCCGTCGAGGAAGACCGAGGCGGTGGCCACCGCCTCGGTGACCAGGCCGCCGGAGTTGCCCCGCAGGTCCAGCAGGACGCCGCGCGGGGCGTTCCGGGCCGCCCGGCGGACCTGCTCGCCCACGCCGGCCGAGAAGGCGTCGACCTTGATGACGGTCGGCCCCTGCCGCGGGCGGCTCACCGTGACGGCCTCGGTGGCCAGGGTGGCGCGCCGCAGGGTGACCTGCCGGCTGTGCGTCCCGCGATCGACACCCAGGGTGACCCGGCTGCCCGGCACGTCGTCGGTGTCGCCCGCCGCGTCGCCGCGCAGATCGGCGACGACCTGGGTGACCGCCAGGCCGGCGCACCGGGTGCGGTCGATACTGGCCAGCACGTCGCCGACCCGGATGCCCGCGCGCTGCGCGGGGCTGCCGCCCTGCACCCGGACGATCCGGATCCGCCCGCCGTCGATCCGCCGCACCCACAGGCCGACGCCGACGTAACGGCCGCTGAGCGCCCGCTGGAGGCCCGCGTACTCCTGCGCCGTGTAGAACGAGGACCAGCGGTCGCCGCTGCGGCTGACGAGTTTCTGCACGGTTTCCGGGCCGACCTCGCCGTCCTCGATCTCCTGGGCGATGCGCCCGGTGTCGACGAGGGCGGGGGAACGGGCGGTGTCGCCGGCCGGGCCGCTCCGCCCGCCGGACGCGCGCGCTGCCGTCGTCAGCGGCGCGGCCTGCCCGCGGCTCCCGGTCCGGGGCTGCGCGGATGCCGGCGTGCTCCTCGGGTCGTCGGCCACCGGACCGGCGACGATCCGGCCGTCCGGTTCGCCCGTACCGCGCTGGGCGGGTGCGGCGAAGCTGCCGGCCGCGGCGCCCGTGGCGAGCACGGCGCCGAAGACCAATGCCAGGGTGGCCCCGCGGCGGATGCGGCGGGGCGTCCCGAACAACGGCGGGCCGGACATGGCCGGAAGTCTAGGCCAGGAAATGTCGCCGCACGGAAAGTCGCGACACCCCGGCCCGGGCTCGCCCGCCGCCGTAGGATGCTCCTCCGCACAGCGCCGGGCGGGGCCGGCCGGGCCCGGGCCGAGGCCGGGACCAGGGCCGGCACCCCGTCAGACCCGCAGGTACCTGCGCAGGGCGACGAACGCCGCGACGGCCGGCATGAACAGCCCGATGAGCAGCACCAGCGGCAGCACGCCGAAGACCGGACCCCAGCCCAGGAACGACACCGAGGTGATCTTGTCCTGGAGCTTCAGCCCGGCGTCGATCAGGAAGTATCTGCCGCCGAGCAGCATCACGCAGGCCAGCCCCGCGCCAACGAGTCCCGCGAACGCGGCCTCCATGATGAACGGCATCTGGATGTAGAAGCTCGACGCGCCGACCAGCCGCATGATCCCCGTCTCGCGGCGGCGGCTGAACGCCGAGACGCGGACGGTGTTCACAATCAGCAGCATGGCGACGGTGAGCATGAAGGCAAGGACCACGTACGCGACTCTGGTCATGCCGTTGAGCAGGCCGAACAGGCTTTGCAGCACCGCGCGTTGGTCCTCCACCGACTGCACTCCCGGATGCCCGGTGAAGGCGCTGGCGATGACCGCGAACTTGGTCGGGTCCCGGAGCTTGACCCGGTAGTTCTCCTGCATCTGGTCCGGGGTGACCGAGCTGTACAGCGGGGAGTTCTTGAACTGCTGCTGGGCGTTCTTGTACGCCCCCTCCGCCGACTCGTAGTAGACCTTCTCCACCACCGGCAGCTTGTTCAGGTCGGCAAGGATGCTCTTCTTCTGGTCGTCGGTCACCGCACCCTTGGCGCAGTTGGGCGTCGTCACCGCGTCGCCCTTGTTGCACATGTAGATGGTGACCTGGACCTTGTCGTACCAGTAGCCCTTCATCGCGTTGACCTGCTTGTTGACCAGCAGGGCGCCACCGGTGAGGGCCAGCGAGAGCGCTACGGAGATGATGACGGCGAAGGTCATGGTGAGGTTGCGGCGGAGACCGACGCCGATCTCCGACAGGACGAACTGGACGCGCATGGTGCCAAGTTCCTTTCAGGGGCTGGTGGTTACGGCGGTCAGTCAGTGCTGGTAGCCGTAGACACCGCGCGACTGGTCGCGCACCAGCCGGCCCTTCTCAAGTTCGATGACGCGCTTGCGCATCTGGTCGACGATGTTCTGGTCGTGGGTGGCCATCACCACGGTGGTGCCGGTCCGGTTGATCCGGTCCAGCAGCCGCATGATGCCGACCGACGTCTGCGGGTCGAGGTTTCCGGTCGGCTCGTCGGCGATCAGCAGCATCGGCCGGTTGACGAAGGCCCGCGCGATCGCGACGCGCTGCTGCTCACCGCCGGACAGCTCACCGGGCATCCGCTCCTCCTTGCCGGCCAGGCCGACCAGATCCAGCACCTCGGGCACCGTCTTGCGGATGGTGCCGCGCGGCTTGCCGATCACTTCGAGGGCGAACGCCACGTTCTGGGCCACGGTCTTGTTGGGCAGCAGTCGGAAGTCCTGGAAGACGGTGCCCAGCTGGCGCCGCATGTGCGGGACCTTCCAGTTGGACAACCGCGCCAGATCCTTGCCGAGCACGTGCACCAGGCCGGTGTCCGTTCGCTCCTCGCGCAGGATCAACCGCAGGAAGGTCGACTTCCCGGAGCCGGACGAGCCCACCAGGAAGACGAACTCACCCTTCTCGATCTCCAGCGAGACGTCCCGCAGGGCAGGACGGTTCTGCTTGGGGTAGGTCTTGGTGACGCTGTCGAATCGGATCACGTTCGCACCAGGTTTGCGGGGTGAGCGGACAGGGGATGTGGGGGCGACACTACGCGACCGCGCTGAGGCCGCGCAGTCGCCGTAGAGGGTTGGTGGCCTTGCCCACAGGGCATCCTCGGACAAACCCGTCATTGCCCCGCCGCCCGCTGTCCGTGCGGGGGCGCCGATTCGCGCGGAACCTGTCACAGTGGAAGGTGCGTGTACATGCAGTGGACCCGGACACGGGCCGCTGCGGTGTCGCCGTACGCGCGCTGGGCCCGCGGAGTAGGACCGCATACCCTCGGGAACGATTCCGGCACCGAGGGCGTTCACGGGGCGGAGGAGGAGATCGCATGACGTGCGACCGACTGGTGTGTGCAAACTGCGCCGGCCCGGTGAGCGAGGGCCGCTGCCCCGTCTGCCGCGCGAGCCGCGCTCGACTGGAACGTGAGAATCCCCTGGCGTCGATATCGCCGGCGGCGCTCATAGCCTTCCTGGTCGCCTTGCTGGCGCTGGTGCTGGTCGTGGAGCACGCGACCGCCTGACGCGGGGCCGCGGGGGCCTCGACGTGGGGGCTGCGGGCACGGAGAGCCAGGAAAGAAGCGGGGCCCGGGACGCTTGACGCGTTCCGGGCCCCGCTGCGCGTTGTCGCGTAACCGCCGGGACCGGCCTCAGGCGGCGTCGCGGCGGCCGGCCAGACGCGGGGTCAGGCGGAAGCCGACACCACCCGCGATCATGGTCGCGGCGCCCAGGATGAGGTACGTGGTGCCGTCCGAGCCGGTCTCGGCGAGCTGGCTCGTGGTGGCGCCCTGCGGGACCTGCTGGACGTTGTCGGCGCCGGGGTTGTTGTTCCCGCAGTCGACGCTCGTTCCGGTCAGGGTGCAGGTGTTGTCGTTGCCGCCGGAGGTGGCCGGGCTGGTGGCGCCCGGGGCACCGCCGGATCCGGACTGGCCCGAGGTGTCACCGCCGTCGACGCCCGCGATGGTGCCCGGCGCCGTTGTCGGAGGCGTGGTGGGCGGGGTGGTCGGCGGCGTCGTGGGAGGCGTCGTCGGCGGAGTGGTGGGCGGCGTGGTGGGCGGGGTGGTCGGCGGCGTCGTGGGAGGCGTCGTCGGCGGAGTGGTGGGCGGGGTGGTCGGCGGCGTCGTCGTGGGAGGCGTGGTCGGGCCCGTGGTGTCCGACGGCGTGTCCGAGGGCGTCACGTCCGTCAGCAGCTTCGGCGCGGACTCGGCCTGGGCGACCCCCGCCACCGTCAGGGACGCACCGGCGGCTATGAGGACGGCCGCGGCCACGCGGGTCACATGCAGCCGTGTATTGCGCTTGCTCATGAGTCAAGTACCCCCAGTAGGTGTCTGCTTCAGGCTGCGCGGCCATGGAGGAGAGCGGTACTGCTGGGAGGACCGGTGCGTCGTCCCCCGTGCGCTTACGCCTCAATCGTGCGCATGCCGCGCAACACCCTCGCGGCTTTCCCGGGTACCGTCAAGGTCATTAAGCACGCAATCGGCCGAATTGGCCCTGTGTGCCCGGGAGTTCGCTACCTCACTGTGACATCGGGGCGGCGGAGAGGAGTCGGACGGGCGAGAGCGAACGGCGGCTCAGGCGACAGCTTTCTCATGGGACTTGCGCCAGCGGATGCCGGCCTCGATGAAGCCGTCGATGTCACCGTCGAGCACACCGTGCGGGTTGCCGACCTCGTAGTCCGTGCGGAGGTCCTTGACCATCTGGTAGGGGTGCAGGACGTACGAACGCATCTGATTGCCCCAGGAGTTGCCGCCGTCGCTCTTGCCGAGCGAGTCCATCAGGGCCTGCTCCTCCTGCCGGCGGCGCTCCAGGAGCTTGGCCTGCAGGACGTTCATGGCGCTGGCCTTGTTCTGGATCTGGGAGCGCTCGTTCTGGCAGGAGACGACGATGCCGGTGGGCAGGTGGGTGATCCGCACCGCGGAGTCGGTGGTGTTGACGCCCTGGCCGCCGGGACCCGAGGCGCGGTAGACGTCGATCCGCAGTTCGGTCTCGTCGATCTCGACGTGGTCGGACTGCTCCACCACCGGGAGCACCTCGACGCCGGCGAACGACGTCTGGCGGCGGCCCTGGTTGTCGAAGGGCGAGATCCGCACCAGGCGGTGGGTGCCCTGCTCGACGGACAGGGTGCCGTAGGCATAGGGGGCCTTGACCACGAAGGTGGTGGACTTGATGCCGGCCTCCTCCGCGTAGGAGGTCTCGTAGACCTCGGTGGAGTAGCCGTGGCGCTCGGCCCAGCGCAGATACATCCGCTGGAGCTGCTCGGCGAAGTCGGCCGCGTCGACGCCGCCCGCCTCGGCCCGGATGTTGACCAGGGCCTCACGGGCGTCGTACTCGCCGGACAGCAGGGTGCGGACCTCCATCTCGTCCAGCGCCTTCTGCACCGTCACCAGCTCGGCTTCGGCCTCGGTACGGGTGTCGGCGTCGTCCTCCGCCTCGGCCAGCTCGAAGAGGACGGAGAGGTCGTCGATCCGGCTGCGCAGCGCTTCGACCTTGCGCAGCTCGGCCTGGAGGTGGGAGAGGCGGCTGGTGATCTTCTGCGCGCTCTCCGGGTCGTCCCACAGGGACGGGACCTGGGCCTGCTCCTCCAGCGCGGCGATGTCGGCCCGCATCTTGTCGAGGTCGAGGACAGCCTCGATCGACCCCATGGTCGAGGAGAGGGACTTCAGTTCTTCGGATACATCGACGATCGCCACTCCTCCAGCCTACCGGCTGGGCGCGCGGACCCGGCTCCGTCGTCCACAGGCCCCCGCCCGGCGCACCACCCGGCGCCCCGCCCGGCCGCCCCGGCGGTACGGATCCCGGGGTCCCCGGCGACCGGCGCCCACCGGCGGTCGGGAGCGCTCAGGCCGAGGCGGTCGCCCGCAGCAGGGTCCCCGCGGCGGTCCGGGTGAAGAGCTGCAGCGTACGGTC
>NZ_FMCH01000635.1 GCF_900091855.1 Streptomyces sp. DvalAA-14 | reverse complement strand
GGGAGCGGGCGTCGGTGGCTTCGGGCGCGGGCTCGGGCGCGGTCGGCTCCGGCGCCGGGCCGCCGGCGGCGGGCGGGCGGTCGTCGGCGGGGGTGTGGCGCGCTCCGGCGAATCCGTCATGCCGGTGAGGTTACGACTGCCGGGCACCTGGCGACTACCCGTGAGTAGCCCTTTCTCGCCGATCGGCGAAACCGCGCCAGCGTCCAGTGGCGCGATTCGCCCCGCTGTGCATCGCCGCAGCTCGGATCGGCGTAACCGCCGGTACGGGCGGTCGGGGGCGTCCCAGGTCAGACCGCACCTCGGCCGGATCAGCCCGCGCGGAAGCTCGCCACGGCGGTGTCGAAGGCCTTCCGGGTGCTCTCCGCGCTCTCCAGCGGGCCGGACACCCACAGGTCGTACATCCGGTCGCCCTGCGTCCAGCACAGGTCGAACGTCCGCCGGGGGCCCTTGCCGTGGCCGAAGCCGTCGTAGGTGAACTCCCACAGCGCGGCGTCCTGCCCGTGCTGGGTCGTCCGGGTGATCACCCCGTCCCGGTAGCCCGGGTAGACCGGCGAGGACGGCGCGGCCACGTGCTGGTCGTGCATCACCGCGTACGGGCCGCGCGGATCGGGACTCTGCTCGCGCTCCCCGAAGCGGAAGACATCGCCGGGCGACCAGTAGTACGTACGGGGACCCTCCGGGTCGCGGCGGGAGCCGTCGAGCAGGGCGACCGAGAAGCCGTTGGCGTCGGTGATCCGCTCGAAACCGGCGGGCAGGGGGCGGGCGGCGGAGGTCGTCGCCGGACTGCTCGGGGTCTCCGGGCTCGGCGGGCCTGCGGGGGTGGTGGCGGCCGTGGCGGCGGCGGTGAGCGCCGGAGGGCTCACCGCGGCGGCGCGGCCCCCGCTCTCGCCCCGGGTGACCAGGATCGCCGCGGCCGCGCCCGCGACCACCGCCACGGCCGTCACGGCGAGCACGGCGACGGCGGTGCGGCCCCGGTGCCGGGGGCCGCGCGGCGGCTCGGACGGGACCGGGGCGTGGCCGGGCTCCGGCTTCGGTTCCGGGTCGGGCTCGGGCGCCGGCGCCGGATCGTCGGGGGACCTCGGGGCGGGGAGTTCCGGCGTCGGGGTCGGCGGCTCGAGCCCCGTTTCCGCGAAGGCGGTGAGCACGGTCTGCACGTCGGCGGCGGCCATCCGGCGTTCCGGGTCCCGCTCCAGCAGGCCCCTGACCACCGGCAGCAGCGGGCCGGCCGCGGCCGGCGGGACGATGTCGGCGATGGCCACCGCGTGCACGATCTCGCCGATCGAATCGCGGCGGAAAGGCGAGTGCCCGTCGACAGCCGCGCACAGCAGCACGCCGAGCGACCACAGGTCCGACGCCGGTCCGGCCGGCTGCCCCGACATCCGCTCGGGCGCGGTGTATTCGGGCGAGCCGACGAAGGAACCGGTCTCGGAGATGGTGTGGCTGCCCGGGACGCGGGCGATGCCGAAGTCGGTGAGCACCACCCGGCCGGTGCCCCGGCCCTCGGCCCGCTCGATGAGGACGTTGGCGGGCTTCACGTCCCGGTGCTGGATGTCGTGGCGGTGCGCGGCCCGCAGCGCGCCCGCGACGGCGGCGCAGATCCTGGCGGCCTCGCGCGGCTCCAGCGGGCCGTCCTCGGTCAGCACGTCGGCCAGCGAGCGGCCGTCCACCAGCTCCATCACGATCCACGGGCGGCCGTCCTGCTCCACCACGTCGTGGACGACCACCACGTGCGGGTGCCGGATCCGGGCGACGCCGCGTGCTTCGCGCAGGGCGCGGTCCCGTTGCTTGTCGGCTTCGGCCTCGGTCAGGCCGGCGTAGGGCAGGTGCAGTTCCTTCACCGCGACCTGACGGCGCAGCAGTTCGTCGTCGGCCCGCCAGACCGTGCCCATGCCGCCGCGGCCGAGCCGGGCGGTGATGCGGTAGCGGCCGGCGATGACGTCCCGGGGCTGGTGTTCGGCGGTGGTGCGTCCCCCGTCACTTGCCATGAGGCCATGATGCACTTTGCCTGTCGCGGCGCGCACCGGCTCTGCGGGCTCACGCCCGCCGCTCTCCTCCCGGGGCCCCGGCGCGCCCCTCCCCCGCGGCAACCGGGCCCCTTGCGTCCCGAGCCTGGACCACCCCGCCCATACGGGGCTGACGCGCGCCTTCCGCGGCCCGCACCTGCCCGCAGGGGCAGCCCCTTGCCGTCCGAATCCGGACCACCCGCCGGTACGGGGCTTGTCGCGCAGTTCCCCGCGCCCCTGATGGCCGCTCAACCCGCGGCCCGAGGACGGACCAACCGCCCGTGCGGGGGTGACGCGCGCCCGCGCCGCGCACTCAACCCACCCGCAAGGGAAGCCCCTTGCCGCCCGGCTCCGGACCACCCGCCGGTACGGGGCTTGTCGCGCAGTTCCTCGCGCCCCTACGGGGCGCCCAACCCACCGCCCCGAAGGCCGACCAACCCACCGTCCGGGGCCGACGCGCCCCCCGCCCCGCGCCCAACCCAGCCGCAGGGGCGGACCCGGACCGGGCGCGGCGGGCCCGCGGGCCCCGCAAGGGCTCAGTGGGGTGTGTAGGTTTCGACGGCCTTGTCGAATGCGCGTTGGACGGCGGCGCGTTCGGTGTCGGGGCCGGAGATCAGGATGATGTGGTAGTGGCCGTTGATCTGGACGGCGAGGTTGCGGGCGTAGATGGTTTGCTGGCTGTCGTCGCGCCAGGTGTATTCGCCCTCGGCGGCGGGGTGGCCGCGCAGGGTGAGGGCTTGGAGGCTGGAGGCGGAGGACCAGGAGGAGGCGCGGAAGGCGGCGAGTTCGCGTTCGACGAGTTGGTAGGCGAGGGGGTCCTCGGTGTCGCCGGAGGCCTTGTCGCGGCCGGGGACGACGGTGAGGGTCAGGTCGCTGCCGGTGTAGCGGACCTCGTCCTGGCCGTTCTTGCCGCTGCGTGCCCACCCGGTGTGCACGGCGACGGTGAAGCCGGCCGCGTCGGTCTGCAGCGCGAAGTCGGGGCCGAGGTCGGGGGGTGCGGCCGGCGGCCGGGTCGTCGCGGCCTTGGTCGGGGGCTTGGTGGTGGGTTTGCTGCTCGGCTTGGCGGGGGGCGCCTGGCCGGTGTCGGCGGGCGGGTTCGCCGAGTGGGTCTTGCCGCCGCCGGCGCCGGGCATCTGTGCGGGTATCGTCCGGTCGCCGTTGGGGTCGGCGGCCGACTCGCCGCGATGGGGCAGCACGAGCACCGCGTAGACCACCACGGCGGCCAGCACGACCAGCAGCGCGACCAGGAGGCGGGCGCCGAGCCGGCGGGGCTGCGCCTGGCCGCGGTCGGGCGTGCGCGAGACCACCTGTTCCTGCTGGAACTGCTCCTGCCGCATTTCGCTGCGCCGGGCACTCTCCCGCTTCTCGCGGACCGCCCTGGCCTGCTTGCCGCGGGCGTGCCGGCGGTGCTGGAGGCCGGTCGGGTCGGCGGCGGCAGCGGCTGCCGCGGCGGCCTTGTTGCGCCGCCGGCGCACCAGCTCGCCGCGGCGCCGCTTGACCGGGAGTTTCGCCGGGTCGGTGGGCAGGGAGACGGTCTCGACGCCGAGTTCGGGTTCGGGCGCGGAGCGGATCAGCGACCGCAGCCAGCCGCCCAACTCCTCGGCCTCGGGCCGCTCTTCGGGGTCGGGGCGAAGCAGTGACTCCACCACCGGCCGCAGCGGGCCGCATTCCTCGGCGAAGGCGGGCGGTTCGGCGCACACCAGTTGGACGAGTTCGGCGGCGCTGTCCTCGGGGTAGGGCGGGTGGCCCTGGACGCTGCGGAAGAGCAGCGAGCCGAGCGCCCACAGGTCGGCGGCGGGGCCGACCGGCGGGGACAACCGCCAGTTCTCGTGCACCTCGTGGGCCTGTTCGGGGGCCCAGCGTTCGGTGACGGCGCCGACGACGGTGATGCGGTTCTGCCGGGCCCGCTCCTGTTCCAGCGCGGAGTCGGGGCCGTGCCAGGAGGGCTCGGTGCCGCCGGCCAGCACCTGCTCGGGCAGCGGGTCGTAGCCGCACAGTGCTTCCTGGGCGGCGCCGGCCGCGAGGCCGCCGAGCATCGCCCGGCCGTCGTCGCAGAGCAGCACGGTGCTGGCGGTGACGTTGCGGTGGGTCCAGCCGTGGGTGTGCAGGGCGCGCAGTGCGGCCAGGATGTCGGAGGCCACCTCGGCGGCGCGATAGGCGTCCAGCGGGCGCTCGGCGAGGAAGGCGGCGAGCGGCCGGGCGGACACCAGTTCGCTCGCGATCCACAGGCTGCCGTCCTCGACGAAGATGTCGAAGACCTGCACCAGGCGCGGGTGATCGGGTATCGCGGCGGCGGCCCTGGCCGCGTCCAGCGCCCGCCGGGCGCTGTCGCCCAGCCCGTCCGGATCGGCCGGCCCGGCCTCGTCGCCGGGGAGTTCGGCGGTCAGCACCTCCGGCAGCAACACCTGCCGGACCAGCACCTCTTGACCGCTGTATGTGTCGAACGCCCGTGTCTCGGCCAGCTCGAACTCGTCGGCGGGCGGACGCGGCAGCCGGTAGCGCTCGGCGAGCACCCGCCCTGCGTACTCCTCCACGGTGCCCCCTCTCGGCCCCGGTCCAACTCCTACGGGAAACGGTCCGATCCGATCCGAACAAGCCCGGATGCGGATGCGGACAGTCCTCAACTACTCACCATACGTGCTGTACGGCGTTCCTTCGGCCCTTTGCCGGGTTGCGAACCCTGTCCCGGTTCGAGCCGAGTACCTGCTTACCCCTTTGCTGCCGCTTGTACTCCCGTTGTGCTTCCGTGCGCGGGCCGGGGGTGAGCGGGGGTCAGTCCTTCGACTGGAAGGAGGCGAAGAAGGTGTTCCGCATGGTGGTGGAGGCGGCGCTGTCCCAGTCGGTGGCGGGGATGGAGACCATGATCGAGTAGGCGTGGTGGTCGTCCACCACGAAGCCGCGGTTCTGCACCCGTGTCTTCTTGCCGTCCTCGGTGCGGTAGAAGTCCCAGTCAGCGGCGGTGCGGTAGCCGCGGTACTGGATCGTGTCGATGGAGATCCGCTGGTAGTCGTCGCTGGTGGACTTGACGGCGGGCTCCTCCTCGCGCCAGGCAGCGGCCGCGTCCTTGCCGGGGGTGCTCGCGAAGTCGACCTGGACGCGCGGGTATCCGCCGCTCGCGCTGTAGATCGCGCCGTCGCCGCCAGTCGTGGAGCCGGTGAGGTGCCAGCCGGCCGGAAGGGCGATCCGGAAGTGGAGCTGGTCGTTGGTGACGAAGCTGTAGCCGGGCGGCAGCGCGTCCCCGCCGCCCTTGCCGGCACCGCCGCCCTTGCCCGAGCCGGTGCCCTGGCCGGTGCCTTGATCGGCGCCCTGGTCGTCGGACGGGGTGCTCGACGCCGAAGCAGCGGGTTTTGACGGGCTGTTGGCGGCGGGCTGGGAGGGGGACGCCGCGTGGCCGCTGTCCGGCGCGGAAGCGGTGGTCGTCGGGCCGCTGGAGGCGACGGCGCCCGGCTTGGTGTCGCCGTTCTTGCTGTCGTGACCCTTGCCGCCACCGGAGTTGGCCGCCACCAGCCCTATCACTGTGCCCAGGATCGCGAGGACGACGACGGCGACCACTATGACGAGGGTGCGGCGCGGCACCACGTCGGTCAGGGGCGCGCGGGCCGGCGGGGCGGGCGTGTTCGCCGGGGTGCCGGGCTCCGGCGCGGGCCGGGGTTTGGCGACGGCGCTCTTGCGGACCGAGCGCAGCGCGTCGCGGACCTTCGCCTGGTCGGCGGCGGCCTCGCGGGCCTCCGGGGGCGCGTCGGTCGGGGTGGGCTGCGGATCGACCGGCAGGATCATGGTGCGGGAGTCCCCGGCGGGCGCCGGGGGCGCGACCGGGCGCTCCGGCGCCTTGGCGACCGTGGTCAGCATGGCGCGGGCGGCGGGCTCGGTGAGCCGCTGCTCGGGGTCCTTGATCAGCAGGCCCTTGATCACCTCGGCGAGCGGGCCGGCGTTGTCCATCTGCCCGACCGGCTCGGTCATCACCGCGGTCAGCGTGGCGATCGCCGACCCCTTGTCGTAGGGCGGGTGGCCCTCGACGGAGGCGAACAGCAGGGCGCCGAGCGACCACAGGTCGGCGGGCGGCCCTGGCTTCTGGCCGCGGGCGCGCTCCGGGGAGATGTAGGAGGGGGCGCCGACCAGCATGCCGGTGGAGGTCACCGACGGGTCGCCGTCGATCTGCGCGATGCCGAAGTCGCCGAGCACCACCCGGCCGTCGTCGGCCAGCAGCACGTTGGACGGCTTCACGTCGCGGTGCAGGATGCCTTCGTGGTGGGCGGCCTTGAGCACGTCGAGCAGCACCAGGCCGATCTCGGCGGCGCGCTTGGGGGTGACCGGGCCGTCCTCGCGGATCGCGTCGGACAGCGAGCGGCCCTCGACCAGCTCCATCACGATCCAGGGCCGGTTGTCCTCCTTGACCACGTCGAAGACGGTGATGGCGCCGGTGTTGCGGATGCGCGCGGTGGCCTTGGCCTCGCGCAGGGTCCGGGTGACCAGCCGGCGCTTCTCGTCGTCGTCCACGTCGCCGGGGAAGCGCAGCTCCTTGACGGCGACGCTGCGGCCCAGCGTCTCGTCGACGGCGCGCCAGACCGTACCCATACCGCCCTTGCCGAGCACGGCGCCGAGGCGGTACCGGTCCGCGAGCAGACGTCCGTCGGTACCTTCGACCTCGCTCATGGGTTCCCTCTGCTGTGCCGGCATGGTCAGGCGGATTGTCAGATGATCTGTCTAGTGATCGCTCGGGCGATCGGTCAGGTGATCGGTCAAACGGGGTGGTCGGGCTGCGCTGTGCCGCAAGCGGTGCAAGAGGCCATCATCCCCGAACCGGGGACGTGGAAGCCAACCAGACGTATCAGCCGGATTGCCGGAAACCGGCCACCGCGGCGTCGAACACCTTGCGGTACTTCGCCCATTGGGCGTCGGGCGCCGATACGTACACCGCGTACTCGGTGGCGCCCGGCTGGCCGAAGCCCAGGTCGATCGCGTGGTACTCGCGCACCGAACCCTCGAAGGTGAACTCCCAGATGGCCGCCGGATCGCCCAGCCGCGTGGTGGGATCGAGCCGCTTCCGATGATAGCCGTCGACTTCGGCCTCGGTGGCGGGTTCGAGGTTCTGGAAGTGCTGGTAGGGGCTGTTGCTGGCGAAGTCCAGCGAGCTGATCTTCAGATCGACCTTCTGCGTGGGGTCGATGAAGTCGACCTCCTCGCCGCCGCTGCTGACCTGCTTCGTCCAGTCCTCCGGCACCGGGAGCGAGTAGCCGCGGCCGTCGTCGGTGAACAGGCGGTAGCCGTCGGGGAGCGGCGGGGGCGCGGGGACGGTGGTGGCGGAGGCGGGCGGCGCGGCGGGTGCGGTCGTCGGCGTGGCGGTCGGCGCCGCGCTTGAGGCGGCGGTCGAGGCGGTGCTCGGAGCGCTCGGGGTGTCGGTGTCGGGCTTGGCGTCGGTATGGGCGTGCCGCTGGTGGAGGGCCAGCAGGGTGCCGCCTCCCGCCAGCACCAGGACCGCGAGCGCCGCGGCCACCAGCGGCGCGGCCCTGCCCTTGCGGCGGCCCGGTGGCGGGGAGTACGGCTGCTGCTGCCGCTGGACCGGGGCGGAGGCGGACTGCTGGGCCGGCAGCGGCGTGTGCGGACCGTAGCCGCCGACCGCGGACACGGGTGCCGCCTCGGGTATCGGCTCCGGTATCGCGCCGGGCCGCCGGACCACGCTCGCGCCGGGCGGCTGCTCGTCCCGCTGCACGAACTGCCCGACCAGCGCGGTGTCCGCCTCCGGTATGGGCATCCGCAGCAGCCGCTCGGCCTGCTCCGCGGTCAGCCGCTCGGCAGGATCCTTGGCGAGCAGCCCGGAGATCACCCGGGTGAGCGGCCCCGCGTTGGGGGCCTCGGCGACCGGCTCCTCGGCGATGGCGTACGCGGTCTCGATCGCGGTGGGCCGGCGGAACGGCGAGATGCCCTCGACGGCCTGGTGGAGGGTGGCGCCCAGCGCCCACATGTCGGCCTCGGGCCCGGGCATGGCGCCGCGGATCCGCTCCGGGGACAAGAAGTCGATGGAGCCGATGAGTTCGCCGGTCCGGGTCAGCGTGGAGGTGCCGGACGCCTGGGCGATGCCGAAATCGGTGAGCACCACCCGGCCGCCGCCGTCGCCACCCCCGTCGCCGTCACCGCCGCCGACGCCGAGCAGCACATTGCCGGGCTTCACGTCGCGGTGCAGCACCCCGGCGCGGTGGGCGGCGCGCAGCGCGGCGATCATGCCGCGGCCGATCCGAGCCACCTCGGGCACCGGCAACGGGCCCCGCTCCTTGAGCCGTTCGCCGAGTGTCACCGACGGGACGTACTCCATGACGATGGACGGCAGCCCCTCGTCGTCCACCACGTCGTGCACCACGATGACGTTGGGGTGGCTGATCCGGGCCGCCGCGCGGGCCTCGCGGCGGGTGCGCTCGAACAGGGTGGCCAGTTCGTCGTCGTCCATGTGCGGTTGCGGCGGGTGCAGCTTCTTCACCGCGACCTGGCGGCCCAGCAGTTCGTCCTCGGCCCGCCACACGGTGCCCATGCCGCCGCGCCCGATCCGCTCCACCAACCGGTACCGGCCCGCGACCAACCGGCCCTCGTCGCCCTGTCCGACCATCTCGCGCCCCTCTGAGTTGCCCCCGCCCGCGCGTCGCGCTCGCGCCCAGACTCCTCTCCTCTACAGGGGAACGATATCCGGCGCGCCGAGCCGGGCCGCATCCGCGGTCTGATCATCGGGCTGGAGCTGCGACTGGCGCTCGGCCTCGACCCGCTTCTCGTAGTGCTCGACCTCGTTGTCGATCTGGTTCTGGTCCCAGCCCAGCACCGGCGCCATCAACTCGGCGGCCTCACGGGCGCTGCGGGTGCCGCGGTCGAAGGTCTCGATCGAGATCCGGGTCCGCCGGGTGAGCACGTCCTCCAGATGGCGGGCGCCCTCGGACGACGCCGCGTAGACCACCTCGGCCCGCAGGTAGTCGTCGGCGGCGGCCAGCGGCTTGCCCAGCGACGGGGTCTGCTCGATCAGCGCCAGCACCTCGCCGGCCATCGCGCCGTACCGGTTGAGCAAGTGCTCCACCCGGGCGACATGCACGCCGCTCGCCGCCGCGATCCGGGCCCGGGCGTTCCACATCGCCCGGTAGCCCTCGGCGCCGGCCAGCGGCACGTCCTCGGTGCAGCAGTCGGCGACCCGGCGGTCCAGGCCGTGCACGGCCTCGTCCACCGCGTCCTTGGCCATCACCCGGTAGGTCGTGTACTTGCCGCCGGCCACCACCACCATGCCCGGCACCGGGTGGGCCACGGTGTGCTCGCGCGACAGCTTGCTGGTGGCGTCCGACTCGCCGGCCAGCAGCGGGCGCAGCCCGGCGTAGACGCCCTCGACGTCGTCCCGGGTCAGCGGGGTGGCGAGCACCGAGTTGACGTGTTCCAGCACGTAGTCGATGTCGGCGCTGGACGCGGCCGGATGCGCCTTGTCGAGATTCCAGTCGGTGTCGGTGGTGCCGATGATCCAGTGCCGGCCCCACGGGATGACGAACAGCACGCTCTTGTCGGTCCGCAGGATCAGCCCGGTCGTCGAGTGGATGCGGTCCTTGGGCACCACCAGGTGGACGCCCTTGGAGGCGCGGACGTGGAACTGGCCGCGTTCGGCGATCAGACCCTGCGTGTCGTCGGTCCACACCCCGGTGGCGTTGACCACCTGGCGGGCCCTGACCTCGTACTCGCCGCCGGCCTCGACGTCCTGCACCCGGGCGCCGACGACCCGCTCGCCCTCCCGCAGGAAACCGATCACCCGCGCCCCGTTCGCCGCGAGCGCGCCGTAGGAGGCCGCGGTACGGACCAGGTTCACCACCAGGCGGGCGTCGTCCACCTGGGCGTCGTAGTACTGCAGCGCGCCGACCAGCGCGTCCTTGCGCAGCGCCGGCGCCACCCGCAGCGCGTGCTTGCGGGTGAGGTGGCGGTGCGTGGGCAGGCCGCGGCCGTGCCCGGACGAGACGGACATCGCGTCGTAGAGGGCGACACCGGAGCCGGCGTAGAGCCGCTCCCAGCCTTTGTGCTGCAGCGGGTACAGGAAGGCCACCGGCTTGACCAGGTGCGGGGCCAGCCGCTCCAGCAGCAGTCCGCGTTCCTTGAGTGCCTCCCGGACCAGGCCGAAGTCCAGCATCTCCAGATAGCGCAAGCCCCCGTGGATCAGCTTGCTGGAACGGCTGGAGGTGCCCGAGGCCCAGTCGCGGGCCTCGACTATGCCGACGGACAGGCCGCGGGTGGCGGCGTCCAGTGCCGTACCGGCGCCCACCACCCCGCCGCCGACCACCAGGATGTCCAATTCCTGCTCGGTCATCCTGGCGAGAGCTTCGGCTCGCTCAGCGGGGCCGAGAGTTGTGTCGCGCATCCGTGCCTCCGTAAGCCCCGTTCATGGTCAGGTTCTCTTCGATAGTGACCGGCCTGCCCGGGAGCGGCCACCTTGAAGCGTCCGGGGCGTGCGGCGCGCCGAGAGGTCATATCAGCAATTTGTCTGGTTAGCCTGCTTTACAGCTATTCGAGAGGCCATCCGTGTGGCCATTCGTGGAGGACCGACCTCATGCCAGCAGACCTCGCGGTACTCGGACTCGGCCACACCGGACTCCCCCTCGCCCAAGCGGCCACCGCCGCCGGAGTGAACACCGTCGGCTACGACCCCGATCCGGCCGTGGTGACGGAGATCAACGCGTGCCGGCCACTGCCCGGCACCCTCACCGCCCCCGAACTGCGCCGGATGCTCGCCGCCGGCTTCCGGGCCACCTCGGACCCCGCCGAACTCGGCCGGGTCAGGACCGCCGTCATCTGCTCCCCCACCCCGCTGGGCGCCGACCACGCCCTGGATCTGACCGAAGTGGCCACCGCCGCCCGCGCGCTCGCCGCGCACCTGCGTCCGCACACCACCGTGGTCCTCGAATCAGCTGTCTACCCCGGTACCACCGAAGGATTCCTCCGCCCCCTGCTGGAGGCCCCGGGCCTGCTGGCCGGCCGGGACTTCCACCTCGCCTATTCCCCCAGCCGCCTCGACCCCGGCAACCGCGACGTCCACCTCGCCAACACCCCGAAAGTGGTCGGCGGCGCCACCTCCGCCTGCACCGAGGCCGCCGCCGCCTTCTACAGCCGCTTCACCGACCGGGTGGTACGCGCCAGGGGGCTGCGGGAGGCCGAAGCGGTCAAGCTGCTGGAGACCAACTACCGGCACGTCAACATCGCCTTCGCCAACGAGATGGCGGTCTACTGCCACGACCTCGGGGTGGACCTGTGGGACGTGATCCGCTGCGCCGAGACCAAGCCGTTCGGCTTCCAGGCCTTCCGCCCCGGACCCGGCGTCGGCGGCCCCGGCGCCGCGCTCGACCCCAACGCGGCCCCCGCCTTCACCGCTGGACCCACCGCCCACCCCCGGCTGCCCGGCCACCCGCTGCGGATGGTCGAACTCGCCCAGGAGGTCAACGGCCGGATGCCCCGCTACGTGGTGCAGCGCGCCGCGACCCTCCTCAACGAGCACGGCAAGTCCCTGCGCGGCGCCCGCGTGCTGCTGCTCGGCGTCACCTACAAGGCCGACCTCGCCGACCAGGAGGGCGCCCCGGCCCGCGAGATCGGCTCCCGGCTGATCGAACTCGGCGCGCAACTCGCCTACCACGACCCGTACGTCCCGCAGTGGCGCGTGCTGAACCGGCCGGTGCCGCGCGCCGACTCCCTGTGGGAGGCCGCCGCGGAGGCGGATCTGACGCTCCTTCTCCAGCACCACCGCACCTACGACTTGCAGGGTCTGGCGGTGAAGGCCCAACTCATGCTGGACACCCGGGGAGCCACCCCGGTGGGAGCGGCGGCGCGGTTGTAGCCGGGCGGGACCGGCCGGGCCGGTGCGCCGGTCCTGGCGTCGTACGGGTGTCGTACCCCCCTGCTAGATTTCGGGGTCACTTCACGCTTCATGCCCCGGGGGGGACCTTTCATGACCACCGAACTTCCGCCGGCCGGCCCGCCACCGGCCGACCCGCCACCGGCCGACCCGCCACCGGCCGACCCGTCACCGGCCGGCCTTACGCCACAGGCGCCGAAGCCGCCGCTCGCACCCGAGCCGCCGCTGCTGCCCGAGCCGCCGCAGCAGTCGGCCCCGCCGCTGGGGGCGGCCACCTTCGATCCGGCCGCCTACCCGGCGCCGACGGGGTGGATGGCCCCGACCCCGCTGCCCGCGCCGCCCCCGCCGAATGTCGCGCTGGCCGTCCTCGCGGGCATCGCCGCCGCCGTGGTCGCCGGCGCCGTCTACGGCTGGATCCTCGGCCTGACCAAGCACGAGATCAGCTATCTGGCGCTCGGCGTCGGCCTCCTCGTGGGCGCCGTGGTCGGCAAGGTCGGCGGACGCAGCCCGGCCCTGCCGTACGTCGGACTGGTGCTGTCCCTGCTCGGCGTCTTCCTCGGCCAGTTCTTCGGCGAGGCGATCATCGGCGCCCACGCGAACGACCTGTCGGTGACCAGCGCCCTGCTCGACTACACCAGCGACGTGTTCCAGGCGTGGAAGGCCGACTTCGACGTCCTATCCTTCCTGTTCATGGCACTCGCGGGCGTGGTGGGCTTCCGCACCCCGCGCCGCATGAACGGCTGATCCGGGGCGGCCGGTCCCGGGCGGTCCCAGGCGGCCGATCCCGGGCCCGCCGCGATACGGCGAGAGGCCGGTACGTACCCGCGATCGGATATGCACCGGCCCCTCGGCCGGCTGCTGACCGGTGTCAGCGGTGGTGCGTCGGCGACACCGTGACCTCGACCCGCTGGAACTCCTTGAGGTCCGAGTAACCGGTGGTCGCCATCGAGCGGCGCAGCGCACCGAAGAAGTTCATCGACCCGTCGGGGGCGTGGGACGGCCCGAGCAGGATCTGCTCCGTGGTGCCGGCGGTGCCGAGATTCATCCGCTTGCCTCGCGGCAGTTCGGTGTTGACCGCCTCCATGCCCCAGTGGAAGCCGCGGCCGGGGGCGTCGGTGGCGCGGGCCAGCGGGGAGCCCATCATCACCGCGTCCGCGCCGCAGGCGATCGCCTTGGGCAGGTCGCCGCTGGCGCCGAAGCCGCCGTCGGCGATCACATGCACGTAGCGGCCGCCGGACTCGTCCATGTAGTCGCGGCGGGCCGCGGCCACATCGGCCACCGCGGTCGCCATCGGCACCTGGATGCCGAGCACGTTGCGGGTGGTGTGCGCGGCGCCGCCGCCGAAACCGACCAGCACACCGGCCGCGCCGGTCCGCATCAGGTGCAGGGCCGCGGTGTAGGTGGCGCAGCCGCCGACGATCACCGGCACGTCCAGCTCGTAGATGAACTGCTTGAGGTTCAGCGGCTCGTGCGACCCGGAGACGTGCTCGGCGGAGACCGTCGTACCGCGGATGACGAACAGGTCGACGCCCGCGTCCACCACGGCCTTGGAGAACTGGGCGGTGCGCTGCGGGGACAGGGCCGCGGCGGTGACCACCCCGGCGTCCCGCACCTCCTTGATCCGCTGGCCGATCAGCTCCTCGCGGACCGGGGCGGCGTAGATCTCCTGGAGCCGGGAGGTGGCCCGGTGGTCGTCCAGCTCGGCGATCTCGGCGAGCAGCGGCTCGGGGTCGTCGTACCGCGTCCAGAGCCCTTCGAGGTTCAGCACCCCGAGGCCGCCGAGGTTGCCGATCCGGATGGCCGCCTCCGGAGAGACCACGGAGTCCATCGGCGCGGCCAGGAACGGCAGTTCGAAGCGGTAGGCGTCGATCTGCCAGGCGATCGAGACCTCTTTGGGGTCCCGGGTCCGCCGGCTCGGCACCACGGCGATGTCATCGAACGAGTACGCCCTGCGGCCTCGCTTGCCCCGCCCGATCTCGATCTCAGTCACTACGCGCGCCTCTCGTCTTCTGCCCTTGCGCTTCCAGTATCCCGCAGCGGTCCCCTGCGGGGTGCCCTCCGGGCGGGCGGCGGGGGGCCGCGGGCCCAGCCCCTTCCGGCCAGTCGCCGGATCGTCCGCCGTGCGGGGCCGGTCGCGCAGTTCCTCGCGCCCCTTCGGGGCACCGGTCCGCCGGGCGGTGGGATGCTGCAACCAGGGGCGCGGGGAACTGCGCGAGCAACCGGCCACCGGCCGGCGTTCCGGGTACAGGCCGCAAGGGGCTGGGCGTCCGGCCCCGCAAGGGCCAGGGGGCGGGGCCAGCGGGACCCGGGGACCTCAGCGGAGCGTCAGCCGTGGTAGTTGGGGGCCTCGACCGTCATCTGGACGTCGTGCGGGTGGGACTCCTTCAGGCCGGCCGCGGTGATGCGGACAAAGCGCCCCTTGGACTCCATCTCGGAGACGGTGGCGGCCCCGACGTACCCCATGGTCTGGCGCAGGCCGCCGACGAGCTGGTGGAGGACGGCGGACAGCGGCCCGCGGTACGGCACCTGGCCCTCGATGCCCTCGGGGACGAGCTTGTCGTCGGCCGAGACCTCGGCCTGGAAGTAGCGGTCCTTGGAGTACGAGCGGCCCTGGCCGCGGGACTGCATCGCGCCGAGCGAACCCATGCCGCGGTAGGACTTGAACTGCTTGCCGTTGATGAACAGCAGCTCACCCGGGGACTCTTCGCAGCCGGCCAGCAGGCTGCCGAGCATCACGCTGCTGGCACCCGCGGCCAGCGCCTTGCCGATGTCGCCGCTGTACTGCAGACCGCCGTCGCCGATGACCGGCACGCCCGCGTCGACGCAGGCCTGCGCGGCCTCGTAGATCGCGGTGACCTGCGGCACACCGATACCGGCCACCACCCGCGTCGTGCAGATGGAGCCGGGGCCGACCCCGACCTTCACGCCGTCCACGCCCGCGTCCAGCAGGGCGCGCGCGCCGTCGCGGGTGGCGATGTTGCCGCCCACCACGTCCACCGGGACGGCGGACTTGATCTTGGCCGTCCAGTTCAGCGCGTTGCTGTTGTGGCCGTGCGAGGTGTCCACCACCAGGAAGTCCACCCCGGCGGACACCAGCGCCTGGGCGCGGTCCAGCGCCTCCGGGCTGGCGCCCACGGCCGCGCCGACCAGCAGCCGGCCCTCGCTGTCCTTGGCCGCGCGCGGGTACTGCTCGGCCTTCACGAAGTCCTTGACGGTGATCAGACCACGCAACCGCCCGTCGCCGTCCACCAGCGGCAGCTTCTCGATCTTGTGGCGGCGCAGCAGCGCCATCGCGTCCACCCCGGAGATGCCGACCTTGCCGGTGACCAGCGGCATCGGGGTCATGACTTCGCGCACCTGCCGGCCGCGGTCGTTCTCGAAGGCCATGTCACGGTTAGTGACGATGCCGAGCAGCCGCCCGTTCTCGTCGGTGACCGGCACGCCGCTGATCCGGAAGCGGGCGCACAGCGCGTCCGCCTCGGCGAGGCTGGCGTCCGGACGGACCGTGATCGGGTCGGTCACCATGCCGGACTCGGAGCGCTTCACCAGGTCGACCTGGCTGACCTGGTCCTCGATGGACAGATTGCGGTGCAGCACGCCCACCCCGCCCTGGCGGGCCATCGCGATCGCCATCCGCGCCTCAGTGACCTTGTCCATCGCCGCGGACAGCAGCGGGATGTTCACCTTGACGTTCCGGGAGATCAGGGACGCGGTGTCGACCTGGTTGGGCAGCACCTCGGACGGACCCGGGAGCAGCAGCACATCGTCGTAGGTCAGTCCGAGCGTGGCGAACTTCTCGGCTACTCCGTCGGCGTTCAGCGACATGACACCTTCCCGAATGGTCTTGCCCGGCGAGTTGTCCAATGGTAGTGGCTGCGCCGGTATTCCCCGGCCGGGAAGGTGACTCCTGCGGGTGACGCGGGGGCCACCGCGGTGCCGTCCGGGCCGGCGCCGGCCGTACGGGCCCGCCCGGACCGGGCGTTACGGGGCCGGGCCAGCGGGTCCGCCGGGGGTGGGGAAGGGGTCAGGCGCTGCGCGGGGTGCCCGTGGCAGTGGTCGATGTCTCCTCGGCGATGGCCCGCAGCCGGCTGAGCGCGCGGTGCTGCGCCACCCGGACCGCCCCCGGCGACATCCCGAGCACCTGCCCGGTCTCCTCGGCGCTCAGCCCGACGGCGACCCGCAGCAGCACCAGCTCCCGCAGATGGTCGGGCAGCCGGTCCAGCAGTTTTTTGGCCCAGGCGGCGTCGCTGTTCAGCAGCGCCCGCTCCTCGGGGCCGAGCGAGTCGTCCGGCTTCTCCGGCATCTGGTCGGACGGCACCGCGGTGCTGCCCGGCCCCCGCATGGCGGAGCGCTGCAGATCGGCGACCTTGTGGGCGGCGATGGAGACCACGAAGGCCTCGAACGGCCGGCCCAGGTCCCGGTAGCGCGGCAGTGCGCACAGCACCGCCAGGCAGACCTCCTGCGCCAGGTCGTCCACGAAATGGCGGGCATCACCCGGCAGCCGGGACAGCCGGGTGCGGCAATACCGCTCGGCGAGGGGGTGGACGAGCGCCAGCAGCTCGTGCACCGCCCGCTGATCGCCGTCGACCGCGCGACGGACGAGGGCACCGATGGCAGGTGTGTCGTCGTCGCGCATCCACCCATGGTGCCTCGCCGCGGGACGATCCGTGGCATCGCGGTCGTACTTCTGCACCGAAGCGTTATCCGGCACGCCTTGCGGAACCGCGTCCGGCGCTGTCATCTCCGCCATCCGAGGCCCCCGCCGTTCCCCGAGGAAGTCCATATGTCAAGCATGCGTCCTCCCCCGGGAAACCGAGGACTCGTGGGCGACTTCGGGCCTACGACGATCGGCACGGGCGCTTCGATGTCCGGTTGAAGGACCGTTACGACGACCGGCACCCGGGCCCTTGCGAGGGCGGCGGCGGGGGCCCGAACGGCCATGCGTACGACGCCCGGAGCTGCCGCCCGCGCGGGCCGGCGCACGGCGGTTATCGCACCAGGCCCCAGCGGAAGCCGAGCGCCACCGCGTGGGCCCGGTCCGACGCGCCGAGTTTCTTGAACAGCCGCCGCGCGTGGGTCTTCACGGTGTCCTCGGACAGGAACAGTTCGCGGCCGATCTCGGCGTTGGACCGACCGTGGCTCATGCCTTCCAGCACCTGGATCTCGCGGGCGGTCAGGGTGGGCGCGGCGCCCATCTCGGCCGATCGCAGCCGCCGCGGCGCGAGCCGCCAGGTGGGGTCGGCCAGCGCCTGCGTCACGGTGGCCCGCAGTTCGGCGCGCGAGGCGTCCTTGTGCAAATAGCCGCGGGCGCCCGCCGCGACGGCCAGTGCCACCCCGTCGAGATCCTCGGCGACGGTGAGCATGATGATCCGGGCGCCGGGGTCGGCGGACAGCAGCCGCCGGACCGTCTCCACCCCGCCGAGGCCGGGCATCCGAACGTCCATCAGGATGAGGTCCGAGCGGTCGGCACCCCAACGGCGGAGGACTTCCTCGCCATTGGCGGCGGTGGTTACGCGCTCGACGCCGGGCACGGTGGCCACCGCGCGGCGCAGGGCCTCTCGGGCGAGCGGGGAGTCGTCGCAGACGAGGACGGAAGTCATGACCGCCCTCCGCAGCTGAACCGCGTCACGTTGTGCCTCCAGGCTGTACGAAGTACGAATCTTCACCGTTGGGGCTGACGGATCGGGCACCTGCCCGAATCACTTGATCCGCCAACCGCTTCCGCCACACTCAACGACCCTCACCCGAAAGAGTTACGGAGTTTGATCGGGGCCTTCGGCACTCTACGTGATCGATTGCCTACGAAACGTCCGTACCGCAGGTCAGACGGATGAGGAGGCGGTATTTGCGGTCCTGGAGAGCCCGGTGGAGCAGTGCCTGAAACGGGGTAGATGCTGCCGAACGGGTGTTATGCCGGACTTTGCACTGTTTGGCCGCTCTTTTCTGGTGTGTGCGGCAATCGTCGCTAAATTGGCGATGAGTCATATTTACATCTACTACGACAGTAGATGTACGGTCGAGAGACGGGTCACAGCGATCCGACAGGTTCCGGCAGACAGGTGCGTCCCCGATGTCACGCGACCCCGCGACACCGCGAGACCGCCGTGCCGTCGGCGCCCGTCGCCGGTTGCCGGTCGCCGTCACCGTTACGTCCCCGTTGCGCGCTCTCCGCCGTCTTCCACGCCTTCACGCACCCGTCGAGGGGAATGAGCAATGGCAGACTTCTCCCGCCTTCCCGGGCCCAACGCCGATCTGTGGGACTGGCAGCTCGTGGCCGCGTGCCGCGGCGTCGACAGCTCGCTGTTCTTCCACCCGGAGGGCGAGCGGGGCGCGGCGCGCAGCGCGCGCGAGGCCTCGGCCAAGGAGGTGTGCATGCGGTGCCCGGTGCGCGCCGAGTGCGCGACCCACGCGCTGACGGTCCGCGAGCCCTACGGGGTCTGGGGCGGGCTGACCGAGGACGAGCGCGAGGCGATGATGGGGCGCTCGCGGAGCAGGGCCACGGAGGCGGACCGGGACACCGACGCGGACGGTGGGGACGACGGCGGGGACGGGCACCGGGGGCGGAACCGGGCCCGCGACGGCGGCGCGCCCGGCGATACCGGGGACGCGCAGGGGCCGGCCGGCCGGGAGCACGACGCGGACGGGGAGCACGATCGGGACCGGGACAGAGAGCGTGACCGAGAGCCCTCCACGGAGGAGCTGGAAGCGGAGTTGGCGGACGAGTCCGAGTCCGGGGCGGAGGCGATGGACGGGTCCGAGCCGGCTGACGGCTCCGGGCCGGGGTCGGCCCGCGCGGGCTGGCGTTGAGCCTCCGTGCCGCTCATGAAGAATCGATTCTTCTGGGGGTGCCGGCTCGTCGGGAGCTGTCGGCTCGTCGAGGGGCGCCGGCTCGTCGTGGGGCGCCGGCCGAAGTACGCGTCCCGGCGGGAGACGGTCGCCGGGACATCGGCGCGGGTCGCGGGCGCCAGCCAGAAGGCACCGGGCCCGGTCGCGGTCCCGGGTCGGATCAGGGCTGCGGCGTCGGAGCCGCCGCGGCGACGGGCCGGCTCCCGTGCTGCAGACCCGCGCTCGCCAGCCGCCCCAGCATCATGTCCACCGCCGGCACATGCGCCAGGTCCGGCAGCGTGAGCGCGACCACCTCCCGCTCCACCGCGGGCCGCACCTCCACCACGGCGACGCCCTTCTGCCGTACGGACTCCAGGGCCAGCTCCGGCAGCACGGCCACGCCCAGCCCGGCCGCGACCAGGCCGACCACCGCCGGGTAGTCGTCGGTCGCGAAGTCGATCCGCGGCGTGAACCCGGCCAACTCGCAGACCTCCACCAGATGGCGCCGGCAGCGCGGGCAGCCGGCGATCCACTGCTCCCCCGCCAGCTCCTCGATGCCGGCCGGCTCGTCCCGCCCGGCGAGCGGATGCCCTTCCGGTACGACGCCGACCAGCCGGTCGGTGAGCAGCGGGCGCACCACCAGATCGGCCCACGACTCCTCGGCGGCCACCGGCAGGTCCACGTAGCGGAACGCCAGGGTGATGTCGCAGTCGCCCGCCCGCAGCAGTTCCACCGAGCGGGGCGGCTCGGCCTCCACCAGCGAGATCTTGGTGCCCGGGTGCCGGGCGCGCATATCGGCGACGGCGCTGGGCACCAGCGTCGAACTCCCCGACGGGAACGACGCCAGCCGCACCCGCCCGGCCCGCAGCCCGGCGATCGCCGCGATCTCCTCCTCCGCGGCGGTCAGCCCGGCGAGAATCCCGGCCGCGTGCCGCACCAGGGCCTCCCCGGCCTCGGTCATCCGCATCTCCCGCGGCCCGCGCACCAGCAGCGGCGTCCCGGCGGAGGTCTCCAGCGCCTTCATCTGCTGGCTGACAGCGGGCTGCGTACACCCCAGCTCCCGGGCGGCGGCGGAAAACGATCCGGTACGGGCGACGGAGCGCAGGACCCGCAGGTGACGAGCTTCGATCATGCCTCAACCATAAGCGAGGCTTGGGGCCTGCCGGCCCGGGGTGGGGGTGAGCTTTGACTCCTCCCGGAGGGGAAGCGGGCCGCGCGCCCGCACCCCCCGCGGGTGGGGCGGTTGCGGCCGCCCCCGGACTGCCCCCCGGCGGGGCGAGGCCGGCGGGCGGTGCCCACAGGTGAGGGGCGGTTACGGCCGCCCCCCGACTGCAGCCCGACGCCGGCTGGTCGCGCAGTTCCTCGCGCCCCTGACGGGGCGAGGGCGGCGCCCGGCGCCGACA
>NZ_FMCH01000636.1 GCF_900091855.1 Streptomyces sp. DvalAA-14 | reverse complement strand
TTCGATGGGTGGACCAGCGGCTGGAGGGTGGCGTACTTGCGGGGTCCGATGCCGGGGATCTGGCGGAGCTGCTGTGGGGAGGTGAAGCCGCCGTGCTGGGTGCGGAAGGCGAGGATGTGCTGGGCGAGGACGGGACCGACTCCCGGCAGGGCGTCGAGTTGGGCGGCGGTGGCGGAGTTGAGGCTGAGCGGGGCGGCCGGGGCCAGGTCGGCCGAATCGGCCGGACCCGCAGGGGCCGCGGCGGCCGGCGCCGGAGTGACACCAACGAGGATCTGTTCGCCGTCGGTCAGCGGGCGGGCGAGGTTGAGCGGGGTGGTGTCGGTGCCCGGCAGGGCACCGCCCGCCGCCGACAGGGCGTCAGCGACGCGGGAGCCCTTGGGGAGTCGGCGTAAGCCGGGCCGGGCGACCCGTCCCGCGACGTCGACGGTGAGCTTCGGGGACGCCGCCGGCTTCACGGCCGGAGTGGAAAAGGCGGACGAGGTCGACGCGGTGGACGCGGTGGACAGGGACACAGCCGCCGGCGGCGGGACGGTCACCGTGCGCGGGCGGCCCACCCAGTAGTGATGGACGGCCAGGCCGGCCGCCACCGCGAGGACCACGGCCAGCGCCAGCACCGTCTTGAATTCCAGCCCGCACCGCACGAACAGCCACTCGCGCAGCCGCCCGACGCGCCCACCCGGGAAAACCCGCACCCCGGGCACCGCCGGGCCCGCCGACACGGCTGCCCCGGGCCCCGCCGGGGCCTCCCCCTCCCCCGCACCCTCCGCCTCGTCCTCGCCGTCCCGCTGCGCCTCGCCGAATAGCGCGCCCGCCCGCTCCCGCAGGCGCGCCGCCGCTTCGGCCTTGCCGACGGCCCGCACCGGCCGGAGCCCGTGCAGCCCCTTCAGCGCGCTGGACCGACCCGGCTCGCACGGACCGCTCAGTCCGCTCAGTCCGCTCGGCGCGTCCGACCACCCCGGCCCGCCCGGCCGGTCCACCCTGCTCATCGAGTCCATGTCTCGATGCTGGACCGCGCGCCCGGCCAAAAACGATCACCGCTGAAATCTGTGGACAACCGCCCCTTTGTGGATAACTCGCTCACTCGTGCGAGTGAACGGTGCGAAGTCGACGCGCCCCGCGAGCCGTGTGCGCTCAGTCCGGCCGATCCGGCCAATCCGGCCAATCCGGCCAAGGCGGCCAGTCCGGCCAGTCCCCCCAAGGCGGCCAGTCCGGTCAGTGCAGCCGCCGACCGCACCCGGCTCAGTGCGGGGAGACCACTACTCCCAGCAACCCCGGCCCCGCATGCGCCCCGATCACCGCGCCCACCTCGCTCACCACCAGCTCACCCAGCCCCGGCACCCGTTCCCGCAGCCGGTCCGCCAGCAGCGCCGCCCGCTCTCCCGCCGCCAGGTGGTGCACCGCGAGGTCCACCTGCCGGGTCCCCGCCTGGCCGACGACGATCTCCTCCAGCCGGGTGATCGCCCGGGACGCCGTACGCACCTTCTCCAGCAGCTCGATCCGCCCGTCGGCCAGCCGCAGCAGCGGCTTCACCGCCAGCGCCGAGCCGAACAGCGCCTGGGCCGCGCCGATCCGTCCGCCCCGCCGCAGGTAGTCGAGTGTGTCGACGTAGAAGTACGCGGAGGTGTCCGCCGCCCGTTTTTCGGCCGCCGCCACCACCTCGTCGGCCGCGCCGCCCGCTTCGGCCGCGCGCGCCGCCGCCAGCACCGTGAAGCCCAGCGCCATCGCGACCATGCCGGTGTCCACCACCCGGACCGGTACCGGCGCCTGCTTCGCGGCCACCAGTGCGGCGTCGTAGGTACCGGAGAAGTCCGCCGACAGGTGCAGCGAGACGATCGCGTCCGCGCCGGCCGCGGCGGCGGCCTGGTAGGCGGCGGAGAATTCGGCCGGGCTCGGGCGCGAAGTGGTGACCGGGTGGCGCCGCCGCAGGGCGTGCGCCACGGCCGGCGCCGAGATCTCGGTGCCCTCCTCGAGGGCTTCGTCTCCGATCACCACCGTGAGGGGCACGACCGCGATGCCGTGCCGGGCCAGCGCCTCCGGTGCCAGGTAGGCCGTGGAATCCGTGACGATGGCGACAAGCGGGGACATGAGCGGGAGGTTACCCGGGCGCGGGTCGAGGTGACAGTTGAGCTCGGCGTTCGCGTGCCCCTGACCGCCGGTCTTGCCCCATTTCGCACCGGCCGGGACAGGCCGCGCCCCCGGCCGGAACGGACCGCCTCGCCGACCGACCGGCCGGTGTCCGCGCCGGAGACCTACTCCCCCGCCGGCCCCCATTTCATCGTCCGTCCCCCGCCGTCGCCCGGTCGCCCGGGCCGACCGAGCCGCTGCGTCCCGGGTTCCGCCGCCGGATCCACCGGCGCCCAGTGGCGCAGCGCGCCCGCCTCCAGGTCGACATCGCGGGTCAGGGCCGCCAGGTCGTCGTCCGCGAAGCGCCGCGCCCGGTCCTGGGCGGCCCAGCGGAGGGCGTCGGCCGCGTGGGTGATGCGGCCGGCCCGCTCGCCGAGGTCCGGGAGGCGCGCGGCGATCCTGGCCCGGTCGGGCTCCTGCTCCAGCAGTTTCAGTTCGTGGTCGAGCGCGCCCGCGTGATCGTTGAGCCGGTCCAGCAGGGCGGCGGCCTCGGTCAGCGAGGCGTCCTCGCCGCGGTCGGTCGCCAGGGCGTGGTAGGTGCTGTCGATGGAGGCGCGCAGCGCGAGCCGGAGCCGTGCCAGCTCGCCGGCCGGCCCGGGCACCGTGTACCGGCGGGCCTTCAGTCTGCTGTCCTCCATGACCCGGCGGGCCTGGGCGGTGCCCCGCCTGACCCCGCGCTTGACCGCCCGGACGGCCGACACGGTCGCCACCACGGCCAGCGTCATGAACACCAGGAAGAGCACGAGCACGACGACACCGGCGGTCTCCACGGGCAACCTCCACTACGGGCACGGCAGCGGGCCCGGGCCGGGGCCTTGTCTCCACGGTAACCGCACGGGGCAGACCCGCGGACCTGTGCGGTCCCCGAACCTGCCCCTAGGGGGCCACGACGGCACGATCCGGCCGTCGAACCCCGTGCCGACGCCGCTCGCCGCAGCCCCGCCCGCCCACCTGCCCGCCTGCCCGCCTGCCCGCCTGATGGGCCGCCCGCCCGGCCGGCGGATCATCGTGCGCCCGGGTGTCACACCACGATGTTGACCAGCTTCGGCGCCCGGACGATCACCTTGCGCACCGCCGCACCGCCCAGCGCCCGCGTGACATCCGGGTCGGCCAGTGCGGCTGCTTCCAGATCCGCGTCGGAGATGCCCGGCGGGACCTCCAGCCGGGCCTTGACCTTGCCCTTGATCTGTACCACGCAGGTCACCGACTCGTCCTGCGCCAGCGCCGGATCCGCCACCGGGAAGGCGTGGTGCGCCAGCGACTGCGTGTGGCCCAGCCGGGACCACAGCTCCTCCGCGATGTGCGGGGCCAGCGGTGCGATCAGCAGCACCAGCGGTTCGGCGACCGAGCGCGGCACCGCGCCGGCCGAGGTGCGCGTCAGATGGTTGTTCAGCTCGGTGATCTTCGCGATCGCGGTGTTGAAGCGCAGGCCGGCCAGGTCGGCGGTCACGCCGTCGATGGTCTTGTGCAGTGCGCGCAGTGTCTGCTCGTCGGGCTCGGTGTCCACCACGGCGACGTCGCCGGTCGCCTCGTCGACGACGTTGCGCCACAGGCGCTGCAGCAGCCGGTACTGGCCGACGACCGCCCGGGTGTCCCAGGGCCGGGACACGTCCAGCGGGCCCATCGCCATCTCGTACAGCCGCAGCGTGTCGGCGCCGTACTCCGCGCAGATCTCGTCCGGGGTGACGGCGTTCTTCAGTGACTTGCCCATCTTGCCCAGGACCCGGGTGACGACTTCGCCGGTGCCGCCGGGCGGCATGTGGATGTAGCGGCCGCCGCTCTCGATCACCTCGGCCGCCGGCACGGCGATCCCGCGCGCGTCCCGGTAGACGAACGCCTGGATCATGCCCTGGTTGTACAGCTTGTGGAACGGCTCGAAGGACGAGATGTGGCCCAGGTCGTACAGCACCTTGTGCCAGAAGCGGGCGTACAGCAGGTGCAGTACGGCGTGCTCGGCGCCGCCGACGTACAGGTCGACGCCGCCGGCCGGCTGTCCGGCGCGCGGGCCCATCCAGTACTGCTCGGCCTCCGGGGAGACCAGCTTCTCGCTGTTGAAGGGGTCCAGGTAGCGCAGTTCGTACCAGCAGGAACCGGCCCAGTTGGGCATGGTGTTGGTCTCGCGCCGGTACGTGCGCGGGCCGTCGCCCAGGTCCAGCTCGACCGTCACCCAGTCCTCGTTGCGGGACAGCGGGGTCTCCGGGGAGGCGGTCGCGTCGTCCGGGTCGAAGGTGCGGGGGCTGTAGTCGTCCACCTCGGGCAGTTCGACCGGCAGCATGGAGTCGGGCAGCGCGTGGGCGGTGCCCTCCTCGTCGTAGACGATCGGGAAGGGCTCGCCCCAGTACCGCTGGCGGCTGAACAGCCAGTCGCGCAGCCGGTAGTTGACGGTGCCTTCGCCGATGCCGCGCTCGGTCAGCCAGTCGGTGACGGCGGCCTTGGCATCGGCCACGCTCAGGCCGTCCAGGGAGATCTCGTCATTGGCCGAGCCGACGATCTTCCCGTCGTACGAGGTGAAGGCGTCGTCCCAGGTGCCGGGGTCGGTGCCTCGCCCGTCGGTCGGTTCCACCACGCAGCGCATCGGCAGTTCGAAGGCGCGGGCGAAGGCGAAGTCGCGGGTGTCGTGGGCGGGCACCGCCATGATCGCGCCGGTGCCGTAGCCCATCAGCACGTAGTCGGCGATGAAGACGGGGACCGGCTCGCCGCTGACCGGGTTGACGGCGAAGGCGCCGGTGAACACGCCGGTCTTGTCCTTGGCCTCGGCCTGCCGCTCGACGTCGGACTTGGTCGCGGCCTGCTTGCGGTAGGCCGCGACCGCGTCGGCGGGGGTGGCGTGCCCGCCGGTCCACACGGCGTGGGTGCCCGCGGGCCAGGCGGCCGGGACGATGGCCTCCACCAGTTCGTGCTCCGGGGCCAGCACCATGTACGTGGCGCCGAACAGGGTGTCCTGGCGGGTGGTGAAGACGGTGATGGCGTGCTCAGCGGCGTCGCCGGACGCTCCGGCACCGCCGTGCACCGGGAAGTCGATCCGGGCGCCCTCGCTGCGGCCGATCCAGTTGCGCTGCTGCTGCTTGATCGCCTCGGGCCAGTCCAGCGCGTCCAGATCGGTGACCAGCCGGTCGGCGTACGCGGTGATCCGCATCTTCCACTGGCGCAGATTCGCCTTGAAGACCGGGAAGTTGCCGCGCTCGGAGCGGCCGTCGGCGGTGACCTCCTCGTTGGCCAGTACGGTGCCCAGGCCCGGGGACCAGTTGACGGGCGACTCGGCCATGTACGCCAGCCGGTAGCCGCTCAGCACCTCGGCGCGCTCGGGGCCGGTCAGCTCGCTCCACGCCTTGTCGCCGGGGGCCGGCCGGACACCGTCCTCGAACTGGCGGACCAGCTCCTCGATCGGGCGGGCGCGGTCGGCCTCGGTGTCGTACCAGGAGTTGAAGATCTGCAGGAAGATCCACTGCGTCCAGCGGTAGTACGCCGGGTCGATGGTGGCGAAGGAGCGGCGCCGGTCGTGGCCCAGACCCAGCCGGCGCAGCTGCGCGGTCATGGTGACGATGTTGGCCTCGGTGGAGGCCCGGGGGTGGGTGCCGGTCTGCACGGCGTACTGCTCGGCGGGCAGGCCGAAGGCGTCGAAGCCCAGGGTGTGCAGCACATTGTGACCGGTCATCCGCTGATGGCGGGCGAAGACGTCGGTGGCGATGTAGCCCAGCGGGTGGCCGACATGCAGGCCCGCGCCCGACGGGTACGGGAACATGTCCATGATGAATTTCTTGGGCCGGGCGGCCAGCGCGGGATCGCCGTCCAGTTCGCCGCCGGGGTTGGGGGCGGCGAAGGTGCCGTGCTCGTCCCAGTGGTCCTGCCAGCGGTGCTCGATCTCCGCGGCCAGCGCGGCCGTGTAGCGGTGGGGCGCAGCCGTCTCGGCGGTCGGGGTGGTGTTGCTCATCGTCCTCGGTACTCCATCGATGTCGTGACGGCAGCGCCGCCGGTGGGCCGTCCGGAGAAACAAAAAAGCCCCTCGCGCAGGAGGGGTGCCGCACTGACGTCGTTCGCGGTCAGCGCGGCTCGCTAAGCAGGAGGCTCACGGCTCGCATGGTGTCAGGCTACCGCAGCGGGCACGGGCCCCGCACGGAGGATCCCGTGGCGGCGGGGGGCAGCGGCGAGGTCGTCCGGCGGGTCGCCCGCGGCGCACCGCCGGACGACCGAGGAAGGCCGGCCTCTTTGCTCTGCAACACAGAGCACTCTACGATGCAGAGACCCGATCCGATGAGGTGCCCATGGCATTCGCTGAATCGAACGACGCCTTGACGGCGCTGGCCCGGATACGCACCGCGGCCCGCGGTGACCTGCGGCTGTCCTCCGTTCCGCTCCTCGTCTTCGGCGCCCTGGCGCTGGGGAGCGCGCCCTTCGCCGGCGACCTCTCGCTGGTGAGCCTGCTCTACTGGTCGATCGCCGGGCCGGTCGGCTTCCTGCTGGCCGCCTGGTGGTACCGGCAGCGCCGGCTCAGGGTCGGGGTGGGCAGCGGACACTCGCCGTACGCGCGGGCGGCACTGGCGGTCCTGGCCGCCTTCGCGCTCGTACTGCCGCTGATGGCGGTGCAGTTGCCGACCATCTGCCTGGTCCTGGTCGCCCTGGCCGTCCGGCAGCGCAATCTGTATCTGGGTGCCTTCGCCGTCGCCTTCGGGGTGATCGGCGGACTGGAGGCGTTCGCCGTCTTCGACAACCTGATGTACCGCGCGGCGAACGCCCTGGGCTGGTTCCAGCAGCAGTCCGGGTACTTCGACGGCGCCTCGAAGATCGTCACCGGCCTGGAGGGGCTGCTGCTGCTCGTGGGCGGCCTGGTCGCGCTGCGGCGGGAGAAGCGGGCCGCGGCGTGAAGCCGGAGGTCCAGAAGATCGGGGAGGTCCGGGAGGTCCAGGAGGTCCGGGCCGAGGAGAAAGCCGCGGCCGATCCGGCGGACACCGCCTTGGACGAGGTCGTCCACCAACGGACCCGGCTCAGCGTCCTGGCCGTCCTCGCCGAGGTCCGGGAGGCCGACTTCCCCTATCTCAAAGCGACGTTGAAACTCACCGACGGCAATCTCGGGCAGCACATCGAGATCCTCGCCCGGCACGGACTGGTCACCGTACGCAAGGGGCACGAGGGCCGCAGGCCGCGCACCTGGGTGCGGATCACCGAGGAGGGCGAAGCGGGCCTCGCCGCCGAGATCGCGGCCTTGCGGGCGCTGCTGCGGATGTGAACCGGGGCAGGCCCGGGCGGGGAAGGGCCGAGTCCGGCCACCGGTGTCCCGGTGGCCGGACTCGTGATTCCTCAGGTGCGGCCGGCCGGCCGCCCGCGAGGTGCCGCGCCGATGGTCAGTGCGACTTCTTCGGCTTGTAGGACGAGACATAGTCCTTGCCCGGCGAGCCGACGCCGGTCACGTTGTCGTAGCCGACGGTGGCGTGCAGCGTGCTGTCCACCCCGAAGGTACGCAGCGAGGTGATCAGGCCGTCCGAGGCGTCGGTGGCGTTGGCGAAGTCCACCCGGACGTTCGCGATGCCCTGGCCCTGGCCCAGCGGGTGGTCGGTCACGTCGTGGTAGGCCGCCGTGCCGTACTTGTCGTAGATACCCGGGTTGGCGAACCCGATCGGGACGCCGCCGCGGGCCTGCTCGGCGAGGGCCTGGACGCCGGCGGTGACCGGGGAGGCCAGCGACGTGCCGCCGAGGCGGTACTCGTTGTACTTCACGGTTCCGTCCGGGAAGGTCATCGTCTCACCGACGAGGAAGCCGGTGTTCGGGTCGGCGACCGCCGCGATGTCCGGCTCGACCCGCATCTTGGTGGTGCCGCCGTTGGCCAGCGCCAGCGAGTCCGGCACCACGCCCTTCTGGTAGAAGGGCTGCGCGTACGCCCGGCTGGTGCCGCCGCCCGCGCCCGAGGTGAACGGGCCGGGGAAGCCGGTCCAGGTCTTGCCGTCCGCGGACAGCGGGGCCCGCTCGGTGCCCCACCCGGTCTCCCACAGGTACTTGTCGTTCTTGCCCACGGCGAGCGAGGTACCGCCGACGGAGGTGACCCACGGCGAGTTCGCCGGGGTGTTGATGTCCGTCACGCCCTCGTCGATGACGTCGTCGCCGTCGTCACCGGAGGAGAAGTAGAAGCCGATGCCCTCGACCGCGCCCTGTTCGAAGACCTGGTCGTAGGCGGCGGCTACGTCGGAGGTCTCGTTGGCCTCCACGTCACCCCACGAGTTGGTGACGATGGTGGCCAGCCGGCCGTCCACCACGGTGGCCAGCGAGCCGAGCAGGTCGTCGTCGTTGCAGGAAGCTGCGCCCACGTAGACGATGTCCGCGTCCGGCGCGACCGCGTGCACGGACTCGACGTCGAGCGACTCCTCGCCGTACCAGCCGGACGCGTCGCAGTCCTCGACGCTGTTGTAGCCGTCGTCGGTCGGCACCACCTGGCTGAGCTGGCCCTTGCGGTACTTCTGGCCGCCGGTGTCCTTCGCCAGCTTCGCGCTGTCGCTGGCGATGTTCGGCGAGGCGTACGCGTCGGTGATCGCGACGGTGACGCCCTTTCCGGTGTACTTGCCGGCGCCGTAGGCGGCGCGCAGCTGCTCACCGGTGTATCCCTTGATCGTGTACGGGGCCTTGCTGCCGTACGCGGAGGGAAGCTTCTTGTCGGTGTTGGAGCCGTAGTACGAGGAGAACGGGCCCGAGTTGACGAAGGCCGGCTCCGGGGGAGGCAGCGTGTCGTCGTGCGAGGCCCGCTTGGGTGCGTTGTCCAGGCCGGTGACGGTCAGGACGGCGCCCTGGAGCGAGGTGGGCGCGGACGCGGTGCCGGTCGGGGCGCGGTAGGTGTGCCCGGCCTTGGTGTAGTTGTGCAGCTGCGTGCCGAACGCCTTCTCGGCGGCCGACACATCACCCGTGGCGGTGAGGTAGCGCTTGTTGGTGCCGGTCACCTTCAGGCCGTTGGAGGTCAGCCAGCTGGTGACCCCGGATATCTGGGCCTTGGTGGCACCGAAACGCTGGTCGGTCTGAGCCGGCGTCAAGTAGTGCCCGTAGGAGGCGGAGGTCGGGTCCGAGACCGCCTGCGCGTACGCGGCCAGCCCCTTCGCGTCCTTGCCGGCGAGGTAGACCCGGACGGTCACCTTGCTGGCGTCGGCGGTGGAACCCTTGTCGGCCTTGGCGGTTGCCCACTGGGGCTTGGTGCCGTTGAGGAGTTGGCGTCCTTGCGGCTGATCGGCCGTGGCGGACTGCGCACCCAGGACGAGGGCGCCGGCGACCAATGGCAGCACCGCCGTTGCCACCAGTCCTGCGCGGGCTCTCTTGCGCTCAAATCTCATGAAACCCCCATGCGAAGCGAGTTGCAGCATGATGCGGTGTCGCCGCGATTGCCGCTATGCGTACGGCTGGTACCGCAGAGCGATACTCTTTCGCTGATCAGTTCATGTCAGGGGCATGTTTTCCCCAAGAGCAGGTCAAGGAACTGTCAGTTCCGCACATTTCCGGGCATGCCGCACCGCCCCGCCTCGCATCCCCAACCCCCTGACGTTTCAAGTCCCTTGCGGACTCCAACGTTCCGCTTCCCGTCCATCGCGATCGACGCTAGCAGCGCTCCGCCCACGCCAACAGGCTGCGCGGACAAGGCCGTACACCATACGTACGCGGGGCCCGCGGCGTTCACCGCGGGCCCCGGACGTCGGGAAGGAAGCGTCAGACCGCCGGGGCCGCGGCCGGCCAGAGGGCGTCCACGGCGACCTCGGCCTGGGCCAGGCTCTGCTCGGCCAGCGGGATAAGGCCGGCCATGGCGGGAGTCACCTTGGCAAGGGTCAGCTCGGCGGTGATGAAGCGCGGCTCCAGGCCGGTGATGGACAAGCCGTGCGGCAGCCACGCCTCCGCGTGGTCCCAGCCCTCACGCGGCGTGCCGGCGCCATAACCGCCGCCCCGGGTGGCGATGACCACCAGATCGCGACCGGCCAGCAGCCCCGTCTGGTTCTCCCGGTCGTAGGCGAGGCCCGGCGCCATGAGGTGGTCGATCCAGGTCTTGATGCTGCTGGGGGCGCCGTAGTTGTAGAGCGGCAGGCCCAGCAGCACGACATCGGCCTCCTTGATCTCGCCGACCAGCTCCTCGGTCAGCGCCCAGGACGCAGCTTGCGCGGGAGTGTGCTGGTCACGCGGCGTGACCCTGGCCAGGCCGCCGTCGGCGTCCAGGTGCGGCAGCGGGTGCTGCCCGAGGTCGCGGTACGTCACGGTGCCGCCGGGATGCGCGGCGCGCCAGACCTCGGCGGCGCGGGCGGTGAGCCGGCGGCTGACGGAGCGGTCGCCCTGAATGCTCGAGTCGATGTGCAGCAGATGGGACATGTCGTTAACCCTTCGCTATTAGTTTGTGCAACGCAAACCATATATAGCACACCTATAAATAGGACCCGCGTGGGTAGACTGCCGGTATGGACCCCTTGCCCGTCCTCAACCAGCCGGTTCACCTCTCCGGCGCGCTGCTGGAGTTCCTGGCACGCCGCATCCGGCTGCGCTCGGAGTCCCTGCTGGCCCCCCTGGGACTGCGGACCCGGCACTTCGTCGCCATGACGGTGCTGCGGGAGCGCGGCGGCAGCGCTCAACAGGTCCTGGCCAAGACGCTGGACATGGACGGGACGAATGTCGTCGGTCTGCTCAACGATCTGGAGGCCGACGGCCTGATCGAGCGCCGGCGCTCCCCCGAGGACCGCCGACGGCACATCGTGGAGCTGACCGAAGCGGGCATCGAGCGACTCGCCAGGGCGGAATTCGCCATCGCCGCGGCGGAGAACGAGGTACTGGCGGCTCTCGGGCCGGAGCAGCGCGAGGCGCTGCACGGCATGCTGCAGCAGGCCCTCAACGGCGAGGCGTGCCGCGCGGAGGAGTCCTGCTGAAAGTCCCGCCGGGAGTTCCGCTCGGGCCGCTGGGGCCGCTGGGGCCGCTGGGGCCGCTGGGCCGGGCCGGCGCCGGAGCGGGCCGGGCTGTCACACCTCGGTGTAACCCTGGTTCCACCAGGCCGTGACAAGCGCCGCGTAGGCGTCCGGCTTCTCCTCCCAGCAGAAGTGGCCCGCGCCGTCGATGAGGTCGACCCGGCTGTGCGGCAGCCGCGAGTGCAGGAATTCGGCGTTCGCCGACGGCACGACCTGGTCGCCGCGGCCCTGGACGATGCTCACCGGGGTCTCGATGCCCGGGAGCAGCTCGGCCAGCACCGGCAGCTGGTCGGGGTAGGCACGGGCGTAGGGCAACGTGTGCAGGAAGCGGTCGCCCTCGTAGGAGGAGAGGTAGTCCTCGCGGATCTCCGGCGACGGCGTGTAGCCCTCGATGGTGCTGAGCGCCGCGCTGACGATGTCGCGCCCGTCCATCCGCCGGTACGGCTCCACGTCCGGGGCCTCGACCCACTCCTTCAGCACTCCGGCCAGCTGGAGCGGGACCGCGGCGCCGCCACTGCCGATGAACAGGCTGCGGAAGCGGCCCGGCTGCGCGGCCGCGGCGAACAGGGTCGAGGAAGTGCCGATGTCGGGGCCGACGAGGTGCGGGTTCTCCAGCCCGAAGGCATCGGCGACCCGGATGATGAAGTCACCCATCGCCTGCGGATTCATCAGCTCGTCGCGCCGCTCCGACTGCCCGAAGCCGGGCGGGTCGACGGCGATCAGGTGCGCCTGATCACCCAACTGGGCCCACACCTGTTCGAACGCCAGCACGCTCTCCGGCCACGGGCTCAGCAAAATGGCGTCCTGGCGGCCCTGCCCGCCCTCGGCGAACCGGACGGACAAGCCGTCGATGGTCCTGAACTGCGGGCGAATGAGGGTGCTCGACGGTGTACTCACGGTTCGTACTCCCTGCTCGGGCTGCTCGCGGCAGACGGGTCCAGGCACGCCGAGCCCCATGAAACCAGCGTCCGTCCCCCCGCGCATGCCCGCCGCCCCCACCCGGGGCCCGCCCCGCCCGACCGAGGGGTGCGCGAACCCCCGGGCCCACCCTGCCCGACCCCCGGGGGGTGCGGGTGGCGAAGCCCTCGCTCTGCGCCGGCGGAGCCCGCGCAGAAACGACGAAGGCGAGGCGGTCTGCGCGATCCGCAGACACACCTCGCCCATCGCCTTCGTGGAGCTACGGGGAATTGAACCCCGGACCTCTTGCATGCCATGCAAGCGCTCTACCAACTGAGCTACAGCCCCGCGTCCGTCGGGCCGTGGCCCGGCGACTTGGGGTACTTTACACGGCTGCCGGGGTGGTCCTGCAAATCCGATTCGCGGGCGCGGGGGGCCGCGACCTCGGGGTTCCAGGAGGACGGGCCAGGGCCGGGCCGGCGAGGACCGGGTGGGGCCCGGGCGGGTTTTCCCGCTGCGGCGGAGTTCATGAACCGTCAACAATCCAGGGGCGGTTGCCGGGTTACGGTGGGCGCGGCCGACCGCTCGGGGCCGGCCGGACGCCGAGCCTGGAGGGCGCTGTGACCACCGCGTTCGACCCCATCGACCTGGCGGGCCTGCGCCTGGCCAACCGGATCGTCATGGCGCCGATGACCCGCAGCCGGGCGTACGGGCCGGGGCTCAGCCCGACCGAGGCGGCCGTGGCGTACTACGGGCAGCGCGCGTCCGCCGGGCTGATCATCACCGAGGGCACCCAACCGTCGCCCGCCGGGCAGGGCTACCCGGACACCCCCGGGCTGCACAGCGCGGAGCAGGTCGCCGCCTGGCGCAAGGTCACCGACGCCGTGCACACCGCCGGCGGCCGGATCTTCGCCCAGCTGATGCACACCGGGCGGATCGGCCACCCGTCCGTGTCACCGCACGGGCTGGTGCCGGTCAGCGCCTCCCCGGTCGCCCCCCAGGGCCGGATCTACACCGCCGACGGCCCGCGGGAGTACGTGGTCCCGGTCGCGCTGGACGAGGACGGTATCCGCCGGACCATCGCCGACCACGTGGCCGCCGCGCGCAACGCGATCCGGGCCGGGTTCGACGGGGTCGAGGTGCACGGCGCCAACGGCTACCTCGTCCACCAGTTCCTGGCGCCCAACTCCAACCTCCGCACCGACGCCTGGGGCGGCGACCACGAGGGCCGGGGCCGGTTCGCGGTCGAGCTGGTCCGGGCGGTGGCCGACGCGATCGGCGCGGACCGTACCGGTCTGCGCATCTCCCCCGGCAATCCGCTCGGCGACATCGACGAGCCCGACCCGGACCCGACCTACCTCGCCCTGGTACGCGCCCTGGAGGAGATCGGCCCGGCCTATCTGCACCTCACCGAGAGCGCGGACCGCGCGCTGACCCTGGAGCTGCGCAAGCGGTTCAGCGGGGTGCTGATCCTCAACGCCCGGACCGTGGGCCGCCCTTCCGGGCCCGAGGAGCTGACGCTGATCGAGGACGGCACCGCCGACATGCTGTCCTACGGTGCCCTCTTCCTCGCCAACCCCGACCTGCCCCGCCGGCTCCGGGCGGGCGGCCCCTTCAACACCCCGGACCGGGCCACCTTCTACGGCGGCGACGAGCGGGGCTACACCGACTACCCGGCGCTGGACGGGTGAGCCCGGGGGTGGCCGGGCTCCGGCGTCCGGCCACCCCGCCTCACACCGCCTCACCCGCCCCCGCCCGGCCCGGCCCGGCCCGCCCCGGAGAAGATCAGTGCGCGGCCCGCCGGCGGACGCCCGCCACCGCGGCGGCCCCCGCCGCCAGCGCGCCCGCGACCGAGACGCACACCAGCGCCACCGACGTCACGCTGAACGCGTGCACCGAGGGGTGCGCCCCCGGCAGCGCCAGCCGGTTCAGGAACAGCGTGCCGAGCGTCGCCACACCGATCAGCTGCCCGAGCTGCGTCACCGTCGCCAGCAGTCCGCTCGCGTCGGCCGCGTCCTGCGGCGCGACCTTGGACAGCGCCAGTGTGAACGTCGGGCTGAAGGCCAGCCCGAGGCCGAGGCCGAGAGCGAGCAGATTCACGTAGAGCCAGCCGCCGCCGTCACCGCCGCCGCGCAGCGCCAGTCCGAGGCCGGCCAGCGAGACGGCGGCGATCAGCAGCCCGGACACCGCAAGCCACGGGCGCCAGGCCACCGGCAGCCGCCGCCAGGTCAGGCCGATCCCGCCGAAGGTGACCGCGCAGACGGCGAAGGTCAGCCCGGTGCGCAGGGCGCTGAAGCCGAGGCCGGACTGCAGATGCAGCGCCACCGCGAACAGGAAGCCCGCGTTGATCGCCATGGACAGCATGATCACCGTGATCGCCTGCGCGATGCCCGGTGCCCGCAGCACCCGGGCGGACACCAGCGGCGCCCCGCCGCGACGGGCGACCCGCGACTCGACGGCGACGAACAGCCCGAACAGCACCGCGCTCAGGCCCAGGCACACCCAGCCCCACAGCGGCCAGCCCTCCTCCTGGCCGAGCACCAGCGGAACCGTGAACAGCGTGACGGCGCCGGCCAGCAAGGTCAGCCCCGGCAGGTCCAGGCCGCGCCGCCGCTCCGGCGCGTTGCGCACGTCCGCGGGCAGCACCCGCGGCGCGATCAGCAGCAGCACCAGCCCGATCGGCACATTGACCAGGAACACCGGCCGCCAGCCGGAGCCGAACAGGTCGGCGCTGACCAGCACCCCGCCCACCGACTGGCCGAGCGCGGCGCCGGACGCGACCACCGCCGAGTACACGCTCATCGCCCGGGTACGGGCCTCGCCGCGGAAGTTGAGCTGCAGCAGGCTCAGCACCTGCGGGATCATCAGTGCCGAGCCGGTGCCCTGGGCGAAGCGGAAGCCGATCAGCTCGCCGGTGTTCTGGGCCAGGCCGCAGGCCAACGAGGAGACGGTGAACAGCGCCAGCCCGGCCAGGAACAGCCGCCGGTGCCCCAGCAGGTCACCCAGCCGCGCGCCGGTGATCAGCAGCACCGCGTAGGCGATGGTGTACCCGGCGATCACCAGCTGCAGCCCGGCGCCCGAGGTGTGCAGATCGGTGCGGATGGTCGGGGCCGCGACGTTGACGATGAAGACATCGAGCAGGGCCATGAACTGGCCCATCAGGATCGTGGCGAGCAGCAGCCCGGACCGTGGTCCGGCCCGACCGCTGCTTCCGGGGCTTTCGCTGCCGGACTCGGGACGCCCGCCCCGGTGGGCAGGGGCCGACGGAGCCGAAGGAGTGGGGACGGCCACGGCGGGGGATCCGCCGCTCAGTACGTGATCGCTCATGCAATGAGCGTGCGGCCACCTCAGTACCGGTAACGAGAGTCCAGTGATCCTGGTACTGAGAGCACCAGGCAGCCGGTGCCGGTGTCCGTGAGGATGGAAGCATGCCACCGTCCCCGTCCGCCCGCCGTACCGAACTCGCCGCCTTCCTCCGCAGCCGCCGCGCCCGCCTCACTCCGGCGGATGTCGGGGTGGCCCCGGGCTTCCGGCGGCGCACCCCTGGGCTGCGCCGCGAGGAGGTCGCGCAGCTCGCCGGGGTCGGCGTCACCTGGTACACCTGGCTGGAGCAGGGACGCCCGATCAACGCCAGTGTGCAGGTGCTGGACGCGGTGGCCCGGGTGCTGCAGCTGGACGTCCCCGAGCGCGAGCACCTCTACCGGCTGGCCGGCATCCCGTTCGTGCGCGAACCGGCCTCCGACGAGCAGGTCGTCGGCGCGGAGCTGCTGCGGGTGCTGGAGACGCTGGACCCGCTGCCGGCCGCGGTCTACAACGCGCGCTACGACGTGGTGGCGTCGAACTCCACCTACCGGGCGCTGTGGCCGATGACCTCGGTGGTGGAGCGCGACGAGCGCAATGTGCTGTACAAGCTGTTCACCGTGCCGCAGTGCTGCTCCACCTTCGTCAACCGTGACGAGGAGCTGCCGTGGATGGTGGCGCAGTTGCGCAGGACCTACGGCCGCCACGTCGGCGAACCGGCCTGGGAGTCGTTCATCGCCCGGCTCACCGGCGAGAGCCCGTGGTTCGCGCGGCTGTGGGCGAGCGGCGACGTGGCCGCGCCCGGCCGCCGGGTGAAGGTCTTCCGGCACTCGGTGATCGGCATCGTGAACCTGACGTCGATCTCGCTGAGCATCGACGGCATGACCGAGCACCGGATCGTGACGTACACGCCGGTGGCCGAGGAGGACCGCCTGCAGATCGAGCGGATGCGGGCGATGCAGGACCCGATCATCGGCTGCACGCTGCACGGCCGCCCGCTGTCGGCGATGATCGCGGAGCGCGCCGAACGCGCCCACCCGAAGATCCCGCTCCCCCGCTGACCCCAGGGGGCACCCAGCCCTCCCGCCCCACCCCGCCCGACCCAGGCGGCACCCAGCCCTCCCGGCCCACCCCGCCCGACCCCGGGTGCGCGAACCCCCGGGCCCACCCCGCCCGACCGAGGGGGTGCGGGTGGCGAAGCCCCCGCCCCGCGCGGGCGGAGCCCGCGCAGAAACGACGAAGGCGAGACGGTCTGCGCAATCCGCAGACACACCTCGCCCATCGCCTTCGTGGAGCTACGGGGAATTGAACCCCGGACCTCTTGCATGCCATGCAAGCGCTCTACCAACTGAGCTACAGCCCCGCGTCCGCCCGGTTGTCGCGGCGACGAGAAGAAGCATAGCCGGTGAGCGCACCGGAAACGAAATCCGTTCCGGTGGCCCCCGGACCACGCCGCGGCCGGGCCGGAACCGCCCCCGGACCAGGCCGGAACCCGGCCGGTACCGGCGAGGTCACCGGCCCCCGGGAGCGCCTCTGAACTCGGCCCGGCCGGGCCGGCCCCGCGGCAGCGCTACGTGTCGTCGCCGATCACCGGTTCCGGCAGGCTGCCGGCATTGTGCTCGTTGAGCCGCCAGCCCCGCACGCCCTCACCCAGCACCGACCAGCAGCAATTGGACAGGCCGCCGAGCGATTCCCAGCTGACCGGATCGAGGCCCAGCAGCCGGCCGATGGTGGTGCGGATGGTGCCGCCGTGGCAGACGGCGACCAGCACGCCGCCGTCGGGCAGCTTGTCCGCCGCGCCCAGCACCACGGGCGCGGCCCGGTCGGCGACCTCGGTCTCCAGCTCGCCGCCGCCGCGCCGCACCGGCTCGCCGCGCTTCCACGCGGCGTACTCCTCGCCGAACCGTCCGACGATCTCGGAGTGGGTCAGGCCCTGCCAGACACCGGCGTACGTCTCCCGCAGGCCCTCGTAGTGCTCGACCGGCAGGTCGGTGAGCGCGGACAGCTCGGCCGCGGTGGCCGCGGCTCGCCGCAGGTCGGAGGAGATGATCGCGTCCGGCTTCATCGCGGCCAGCACCCGGGCGGCGCGGCGCGCTTGCGCCAGGCCGGTCTCGGTCAGCTCGATGTCGGTGTTGCCCTGGAAGCGGTCTTCCAGATTCCAGGCGGTCTGGCCGTGCCGCCAGAGCACGATCCGGCGGCCGCGGCCGCCCCTGCTGCCGTTCAGCTCAGGCTCCCTCGTCCTCGCCCGCGGCGTTGGCACGCTCGTGGGCCGCGGCCTTGCCCCGGGTGGCTGCCGCTTCCTCGGGCAGCTCGATCTCCGGGCAGTCCTTCCACAGCCGCTCCAGCGCGTAGAAGACCCGCTCCTCGGCGTGCTGCACATGGACCACGATGTCGATGTAGTCGAGCAGCACCCAGCGGCCTTCGCGCTCGCCCTCGCGCCGGACCGGCTTGACGTCGAGCTCCTTGAGGAGGGTCTCCTCGATGCCGTCCACGATGGCCTTGACCTGCCGGTCGTTGGGCGCCGAGGCGACCAGGAAGGTGTCGGTGATGGAGAGCACGTCGCTGACGTCGTAGGCGATGATGTCGTGCGCGAGCTTGTCGGCCGCCGCCTGGGCGGCGGCGCGGGTCAGCTCGATGGAGCGGTCAGTGGCGGTCACAGAAGCGGCTTTCGGGTCGGGGGCTCGTCGGTCAAGGGTCTCATGACCGTCTGACAGCCCCCGACCGTTTCCGATCATGTCGGGGCGGCACGGGTCCGGGCAGGCCCGTCCGGGTGCTTCCGCGGCCGGATCAGTTGGACGGCGGCAGCTTGTAGTCCTTGCCGAGGACCACCGTGATGTCCGCGTTGGACGGCACCGTGCCCTTCTTCACCTCGCTGACCGGCAGCCCCAGGGTGGCGGCCACGTCCTTGGCCGCGGCCAGTCGGGCCGGGTCGCTGTAGAGCACTTCGGACAGGGTCCGGGTGCTCGCCGCCTTGCCGCCGGACACGTACACGTACGTGCCGCCGTTGACGATCGCGGCCTGGGCGATATTGGCCGCCTTGGCGTTCCCGGTGGCGTCCTGGATCTCGACGCGGGCCTGGCCGGTACCGCCGGCGGACTGCTTGACGTTGCCGCCGAGCACGTCCTTGACCACGTTGTCGGTGGACTGGGCGCTGAGCGTGCCGTCCTTCTGCACGGCCAGCATCGCGGTGTCGTAGGCGCCGGTCTTGGCCAGTTCGGCGAGGCCGGCCAGCGAGGCGCCGAGCTGTTTGTCGTTCAGCGAGGGGTCGAGGATCTGGCTGAGCCCCTGGACGGTCCTGGTGGCGTCGCCGGCGTCGCTGGGCATCTTCTTCAGCACCGCCTGCATGACCTGGCCGAAGCGGGCGAGCTGGTCGGTCTGCGATTCGCCGGGGGCCTTGTAGGTGGCGTACAGCACGGCGTTCTGGCCGGTCAGGTCCTCCTGCTGGCCCTTGGGCACCAGCGTGGTGCCGCTGGCCTTGCCGGTGCCCTTGATCGCGGTGTTGGTGTCCACCAGGACATCGCCGAGGGAGTCGACCAGCAGTTCCAGGTAGGGCGAGTCGAGCCGCCAGCTGCCCTTGATGTCGGTGCCGAGCAGCGTGTTGAGCGAGTCGCGGGTGGGGCCGACACCGTCGGCCACGGACTTGTCCAGCGTGGTCGTGGTGCCGTCGTCCGCGGTGACCTGGAGGGAGTTGGGGATCAGCACGGTGGTGCCGCGGCCCTTGGTGGCGTTGTCGACCATCAGCGCGGTCGAGCTGGGTCCGCCGTTGACCGGGAGCATGTGGACGACGATCACATCGCGCTTCTGGGCTCCGCCGGAGGCGACCGGGGCGATCTTGTCCTTGCTGAGGCCGGGGATCTTGCCGGCGTGCCACAGATAGCCGCCGGCGCCGAGCAGGGCGAGGACCACCAGCAGCACCAGGCCGCGCTTGCGGTTGCCGCTGCGCCGCTTGGCCTCCTCGCGCCGCTCGGTGCGGGACTCGGAGAACTTCAGCCAGTCGATGACCTCTTCGGACTCCTCCGACTCCTCGTCGAGGAAGGCGAATTGCTCGGTGTGGTAATTCAGCCCCGGCCGGCCCTCCGCCTCGGCCTCGCGGCCGGACCCGGGCCCGGCCTCGGACACCGGCTGCTGCCGGCCCGTGTCGTACACGGCGTGCTGGCCGGTGTCGTGGACCGGCTGCTGGCCGGTGTCGTAAGCGGGCTGCTGCCCCGTGTCGTAAACCGGCTGCCGGCCGGTGTCGTATATCGGTTGCCGGCCGGTGTCGTAGACGGGGTGCTGACCGGTGTCGTACACGGGGGCGTGCTGGCCCGTGTCGTAGACCGGGTGCTGACCGGTGTCGTAAACGGGCTGTTGGCCCGTTTGGTAGCCCGGCTGCCGGCCGGTGTCGTAGACGGGCGGCTGCTGCCCCGTGTCGTACGCCTGGGGCTGCTGCTGCGGCTGCTCGTAGTGGGGCCGCTGCGGCTGCTGCGGGATCCAGCCCGGGGGCGGGCCGCCCGGCTGGCCGCCCTGCTGCTGGCCGCCGTAGGTCTGTGCCGGGTCCTGGTAGTACGGATCCGGGTAGCTTCCCGGCTGCGGATGCGGGGAAGGCTGGGGGTGCTGGGCCGGCTGCTGCTGCGGCGGGGTCTGCTGCGGCTGAAGGGGCCTGCCGTACGCGTCGTAACCGTAGGGCTGCTGCTGGTAGTAAGGCTCCTGCGCGTAAGGGTCACTCTCGTTGTCGGGACCGCCCTCGGCATACTGCCAACGGGGGTTTGCGTCGTTCACGAGGAACCCCTTCGTGTCTTTTTTTTACGCCGCTACCCGGTCGCGTCCCGGTACAGCGCGCGTTTGTCGATGTAGCGCACCACACCGTCCGGAACCAAGTACCAGACCGGATCCCCCTTGGCCACCCGCTGACGGCAGTCGGTGGACGAGATCGCCAGTGCCGGGACCTCCACCAATGACGCCCCACCCTCGGGGAAGCCCGGGTCGGACAGCGTATGCCCCGGACGTGTCACCCCGATGAAATGCGCCAGGGAGATCAGTTCCTCGGCGTCGCGCCAGGAGAAGATCTGCGAGAGGGCGTCCGCGCCGGTGATGAAGAAGAGGTCCGCCGCCGGGTGCTCCGCCCGCAGGTCCCGCAGGGTGTCGATGGTGTACGTGCGTCCCGCCCGGTCGATGTCGCTGCGGCTGACCGAGAACTGCGGATTGGAGGCGGTGGCGATCACCGTCATCAGGTAGCGGTCCTCGGCAGCCGAGACCTTGCGGTCTTCCTTCTGCCAGGGCTGCCCGGTGGGTACGAACACCACCTCGTCGAGGTGGAAGAGGCTGGCCACCTCGCTCGCGGCCACCAGGTGCCCGTGGTGGATGGGGTCGAACGTACCGCCCATCACACCGATGCGCTGCTTTCCGGCGGACATGCTAGTCCCGGTTGAAGCGGGTGACGATCCACAGCAGGAACAGCAGGACGCCGAGCGCGCCGAAACCGGTGGCGAACGGGCTCAGACTGGGGTGATTGCCGCCGCCGGACTCGGCGAGCGTGGTCAGGGCGGAAGCTGCGAGGGGCGACATGGTCAGCGGGACCCTTTGCTTACTCGGGGACGGGCGGTGAGACTCTGGGCACATCGTACGGGCGGGCGCGGGGGAACTTCGCGTCGGCTCCGCGCGTCCAGCACTATGAACCGGTTGGCTAGCAGGGGGTTGGGCCAGAATGTCCGAACCGAACGGATCGAACGGACCGCAGGACGAACCGAACGACGGATCGAAGGGCGGCCCGCAGGACCCACCGGCCACCGAGCAGGTGAATATCGAGAAGCTGCCCGCGCGCAACCGCCGCCGCTTCCCGGACATCTCCTCGCGGGCCTACGAGCACCCGGCCGACCGGTCGGCGCTGGTCGCGCTGCGCAAGCTCAGCGGATTCGACACCGTCTTCAAGGCGTTGAGCGGGCTGCTGCCCGAGCGCAGCCTGCGGCTGCTGTTCCTGTCGGACTCGGTCCGGGTCAGCGACGAGCAGTTCGCGCATCTCAACGCGATGCTCCGGGACGCCTGTTACATATTGGACCTGGAGAAGTCCCCGCTGCTGTACGTCAGTCAGAACCCGGTGCCGAACGCGATGTGCATCGGCATGGACGAGCCGATCATCGTGCTCACCACGGGTCTGGTGGAGCTGCTGGACGAGGAGGAGATGCGGGCGGTCATCGGCCACGAGGTGGGCCACGCGCTGTCCGGTCACTCGGTCTACCGCACCATCCTGCTGTTCCTGACCACCCTGGCGCTGCGGGTGGCCTGGATCCCGCTGGGCAATCTGGCGGTGCTGGCGCTGGTCACGGCGCTGCGTGAGTGGTTCCGCAAGTCGGAGCTGTCCGCGGACCGGGCCGGGCTGCTGGTCGGCCAGGACGTCCAGGCGTCGATGCGCGGCCTGATGAAGCTGGCCGGCGGCAATCACCTGCACGAGATGAACGTGGCGGCCTTCCTGAAGCAGGCCGACGAGTACGAGGCGTCCGGCGATCTGCGCGACTCGGTGCTGAAGATCCTGAACGTGCTGCCGCGCAGCCACCCCTTCACCACCGTCCGGGCCGCCGAGCTGCGCAAGTGGTCCGGCTCCCGGGACTTCCAGCGGCTGATGGACGGCCACTACCCGCGCCGCACCGAGGACAAGGACACCTCGGTCAGCGACTCCTTCAAGGAATCGGCGCAGCATTACGCCGACACGGTGAAGCAGAGCAAGGACCCGCTGATGGGCCTGATCCGGGACCTGTCCAGCGGGGCCGGCGACCTGGGCGGCAAGCTGCGCGACCGGTTCACCGGGGCGGGCGCGCAGACACCGGGCTCATCGGGTTCATCGGGTTCATCGGGTTCGTCAGGGTCGTCAGGCTCGTCGAACGGGTCGGACTCCCCGGACGCGCCGCCGGCGGACCGGCCACCGGAGAGCTGAGCGGCGCGCACACCGCGCCCACCGGCCGGCCGCGGTCGTACGGGTCGGCGCCGGCGACCGGGCCGGGGGCGGTGGCGCCGGCCAGGATCGGGCGGAATCCCTGCACCGGGTTGCTGCACGGCAGCGGCCCGGCCGCCACGTCGGCCTCCACCACCTCGACCTGGTGATGCTCCAGGTCCTGGTGGTCGAAGCGGAAGCGCAGCTGGCGCCGCACGGTGAACAGCGACGCGGTACCGGCCGCCGTGTCGGGGCCGCGCAGCGCGTAGACGAAGGTGTGGTCGCTGCTGACCTCCAGCTGGTTGTCGCTGGTCTCGGTGGCGTCCAGGGTGCCCTGCACCCGGACGGACCCCACCAGCGTGACCCGCGCCGCCGGGTCGAAGCGCACCAGCCAGCCGGTGGCCGCGTGCCGGCCGTCGTCGGACGGCCTGGTCAGGCTCGAGTCGAACTGCGCCAGCTGCCCGGGAGCCAGCAGGTCGCGCACCTTGCGTACGTCGTCGCCGATCACCGTGTCCCGGTCGATGCCCGAGTCGGCCAGATACGTCGTGGCGGTGGCGTAGGCCTGCCGGACCTCGCTCCGCGCGAAGTCGCCGACGGCGTGCAGCGGCGGCAGGACCAGGCCCTGGACACCGATCTTGTAGTTCGCGGCGGTCCCGTCGGCGAAGGGCGCCGCGGCCGGCACCGCGGGCACCGGGCCGAGCGGCACCAGCGGGATCAGCGTCACCCGCAGCTGCTCGCCGATGCCGGGGGCCGCGGCCCGGTAGGGGTGGCGTACGCCCATGTAGACGGCGAAGCCGAAAGCCAGCGTGATCAGCAGGATCAGCACCATCGCCTGCCGGGCCAGGCCGCGCGGCAGCACATGCCGGATACGGACTGCCCGCGGCGCCCCGTCCAGGCGTTCCTGGGCGGAGAATTCCTGGATCCGGGCAGCCCGCACAAACGATTCGTCGAAGACGACGGACCGGTACTCGTCCTCGCCGCCTCCCGAGGCGCCCTCCGGGGTGCCCTCGGGAGGGTCTGCAGACCCGCTCATATCACCAGGTTAAGTCGGTGAGCAGGGGAAGAACCTCTCCGGTGCCGGTCAACTTGACACCGGCTCAGGGCGAAGGGGTGGTGAGGACCGGCTGCAGCCGCTGCGTGTCGACCGGACCGCTGGAGGGCGGGGGCGCGGTGGGCTGCCGGGCATTGCCCGCGCCGCGGTAGACGGCGGCGAAGGCGAGGGCGACCACCCCGATGCCCATCACCACCGCCAGTGCCCAGGCGACCGGACGGTGCCAGCGCGTGCTGCTGCCGCGGTACGGGTGCCCGGCCGCGTACAGCTCGTCGGGGGACAGGGCCGCGCCGTCGTCGGCGCGGGCGGCGGGCGCGCTGCGGTGCCGCCCTGGCCTGCCGGGCGGTGGCGTGGGACGTTCGGCGACGGCCAGCATACGTTCCCGGGCGGTGGGCTCATGGAACAGTGCGGACCGTACGAAATCTTCGTCGAGGACCAGGGAGGCGAACTCGTCATCGTCCGGCATCTGTTCAGAGTAATGCGCGAGTCGTCCCTTTGGGCAGGGGAATCCGTGCGGTCCCTGGACCGGCTGTGCGGCGCCTGGATACGGGTGTGACGCCGGTCAGCGGGTGTGACCGTCGCCGGTGACGATGAACTTGGTCGAGGTCAGTTCCGGCAGTCCCATCGGTCCGCGCGCGTGCAGCTTCTGGGTGGAGATGCCGATCTCCGCGCCGAAGCCGAACTGGCCGCCGTCGGTGAAGCGGGTGGAGGCGTTCACCATCACCGCGGCCGCGTCGACCAGCTGGGTGAAGCGGCGGGCGGCGGGCTGCGAGCCGGTCACGATGGCCTCGGTGTGCCCGGACGACCACAGCCGGATGTGCTCGACCGCGGCCTCCAGGGAGTCCACCACGCCGGCCGCGATGTCGTACGACAGGTACTCGGTCTCCCAGTCCTCGGCGGTGACCGGGACGACGGTGGCCTTGCTGCCGGAGGACTCGGCGACGGCGAGCACCCGCGGGTCGCCGTGCACGGTGACGCCGGCCTCGGCGAGCGCGTTCAGCGCGCGGGGCAGGAAACGGTCGGCGACGGCGCGGTGCACGAGCAGGGTCTCCGCCGCGTTGCAGACACTCGGCCGCTGCGCCTTGGAGTTGACCAGGATGTCCACGGCCATGTCGAGATCGGCGTCGGCGTCCACGTACACATGGCAGTTCCCGGTGCCGGTCTCGATCACCGGCACGGTGGAGCCCTCGACCACGGTACGGATCAGGGCGGCGCCGCCGCGCGGGATCAGCACGTCCACCATGCCGCGGGCGCGCATCAGCTCGGTGACCGACTCCCGGCTCTCACCGGGGACCAACTGGACGGCGTCGGCGGGCAGTCCGGCGCCGCCCACCGCGTCACGCAGCACCGTGATCAGCGCGGTGTTGGAGGCGTAGGCGGAGGAGGAGCCGCGCAGCAGCACCGCGTTGCCGGATTTCAGGCACAGCGCGGCGGCGTCCACGGTCACATTGGGGCGGGCCTCGTAGATGATGCCGACGACGCCGAGCGGCACCCGGACCTGCCGCAGGTCCAGGCCGTTCGGCAGGGTTGAGCCGCGCAGCACTTCGCCGACCGGGTCGGGCAGCGACGCCACATGGCGTACGTCGGCGGCGATGGCGGCGATGCGCTCCCGGGTGAGGGTGAGCCGGTCGATGATCGCCTCGCCGGTGCCGGCCGCGCGGGCCCGGGCCACGTCCTCGGCGTTGGCGGCGAGGACCTCCTGGGTGCGTACGACCAGGGCGTCGGCGATGGCCAGCAGCGCGTCGTCCTTCGGCGCCCGCGGCAGCGGTCCGAGGTCCGCGGCGGCGGCGCGGGCCCGGTAGGCCGCGAGCATCACGGGCGACTTGGGCAGCGGCGAGGGCAGCGTCATGGGTGCAGCCTAGTGGGCCAGCGCGGGGCCGGGGGCCCGGACCGGCGCGGCCGGGAAAGGCCGGAAACAGCGCCTGCGCGGGGTCGCAGGTCCGGCTGGTCAGAAGGGGTGCACGCCGACCGGGACCGCGGGCGGCGGGCCGTAGCCCTCGGCGAGGCGCTGGTGGTAGGTGCCGCGGTCGATGACCTCCAGGCCGACCGTCTCCCACGGCGGCAGTCCGGCGGTGGCCCGGTGCTCGCCCCACAGCCGCAGCGCGATGGCCGCCGCGTCGTGCAGGTCGCGAGCCTCCTCCCAGTAGCGGATCTCGGCGTGGTCGGTGGCGTAGCGGCTGGTCAGCAGGAAGGGGTGGTCGTTGGCGAGCTGTTCCAGGCCGCGTCTGACCTCGGGGAGCGGGGTGCGCGGCCCCGAGACGTTCAAGGTGATGTGCCACAGCCGGGTGGCCGGGCGCTCCTCCTGCGGCCGGGCCTGCGTGCCGTCGTCGTCGGTGTCGGTGATCTCGCCGACCTCGCCGTCGGTCGCGGGGCTGTCGACACTGACCAGAGCGCGCTCCGCCGAACCCCTGGACAACGGCCCTGGGCGCCCTCGTTTCACCGGCGGCCTCCCTGTGGGTGATGTTCCCGGGCTCCGTCCGCGACTGCCGGTGCGGCCGTTCCTGGGCATCGGGTCTTCATCAAGTTGAGCAGGCTCCGGCAGGCGGCGGGGCCGTTTTGGACAAGAAGCACGTCAGGAGGGCGCGGGGAGCGCGTTCACGGACGCAGCAGCACGAGATCGTCGCGGTGCACGACCTCGCGCTCGTAGGCGGGACCGAGTTCCTTGGCCAGGTCCCGGGTGGAGCGGCCGAGCAGCCGGGGCAGCTCGCGGGCGTCGAAGTTGACCAGGCCGCGGGCGACCGCCCGGCCCGACTCGTCCAGCAGGTCCACCGGGTCGCCGGCCACGAACTCGCCGTCGACCGAGGTGAGACCGGCCGGCAGCAGTGAGCCGCCGCGCTCGGTGACCGCGCGGACCGCTCCGGCGTCCAGCCGCAGCGCCCCGCGCGGGGTGGAGGCGTGCGCCAGCCACAGCAGCCGGTCCGCGGAGCGCTTGCCGGTGCGGTGGAAGAAGGTGCCGGTGGGCCGGCCGGCCAGCGCGTCGGCGGCGTGCACCGCGGAGGTGAGTACGACGGGCACGCCGGCGCCGGTCGCGATCGCGGCCGCCTCGACCTTGGTGACCATCCCGCCAGTGCCGACGCCGGCTTTGCCGGCGCTGCCGATGGAGACCCCTTCGAGGTCGCCGGGTCCGGTCACCTCGTCGATCCGGCTGCTGCCGGGGGCGCGCGGATCGCCGTCGTACAGGCCGTCGACGTCGGAGAGCAGCACCAGCAGGTCGGCGTGCACGAGGTGGGCGACCAGGGCGGCGAGCCGGTCGTTGTCGCCGAACCGGATCTCGTCGGTGGCCACCGTGTCGTTCTCGTTGACGACGGGCAGCGCGCCCATGGCCAGCAACTGGTCCAGCGTGCGGTAGGCGTTGCGGTAGTGGGCGCGGCGGGCGACGTCGTCGGAGGTGAGCAGCACCTGGCCGACGCGGATGCCGTAGCGGGCGAACGAAGCGGTGTAGCGGGCGACCAGCAGGCCCTGGCCGACGCTGGCGGCGGCCTGCTGCCGGGCGAGGTCGCGGGGGCGCTCGGCCAGGCCGAGCGGGGCGAGGCCGGCGGCGATGGCGCCGGAGGACACCAGCACGACTTCGCGCTGCGCGCGGGCCTTGGCGAGGACGTCCACCAGGGCGTCGACCCGGTCCGCGTCCAGGCCGCCGGCCGCGGTGGTCAGCGAGGAGGAGCCGACCTTGACCACGACCCTGCGGGCCTCCACCACGTCCTGCCGTGCCGCCGCCGCTGTCACTACCTGTTCCTCAAAGCCGTTGGGAAGACCCGGCGCTCAATCTACGCGAACGCCAGCGGCTCTCGCCGCCCGGTCCCACCGGCCCCCACCCCCGCGGTCCGCCCCCCGCACCCACCCGGCCCGCGCAGTTCCCCGCGCCCCTGCGGGGCACCGACCCGCACGGGCGGGGGCGTCCCCGTCGCCGCCGGACCACAGGCCGGTGACCGATTGCCCGCGCAGTTCCCCGCGCCCCTGCGGGGCACCGACCCGCAGGGGCGGGGGCGTCCCCGTCGCCGCCGGACCACAGGCCGGTGACCCGTCGCCCGCGCAGTTCCCCGCGCCCCTGCGGGGCACGGCCGGGCTCGGGCGGAGGAAGAGCCCGCCCCAAAGGGGCGCGGGGAACTGCGCGACGAGCCACGACGGCGCTCAGCACCCGGACGAACCCTGCCACCCCCCACCGCACAAAAACGCGCCCCAAAGGGGCGCGGGGAACTGCGCGGCGAGACACGACGGCGCTCGCGGGGCCGGGCGGGCCGGGTGGCCGGTGGGGGGCGGGGTCGGGCGGGGGCGGGGGCGACCCGGGGCGGCGGCGGAGCCCACCGCACGGTAGCGTCCAGGCGACCGCACACCGGCCCGTTCTTCCGCCCCGCGAGGATTCCCATGTCGCCACATCCCCACCCCGTCACCAAGGCCGTCATCCCCGCGGCGGGCCTGGGCACCCGATTCCTGCCGGCGACCAAGGCGACACCGAAGGAAATGCTGCCGGTGGTGGACAAACCGGCCATCCAGTATGTGGTGGAGGAAGCGGTCGCGGCCGGCCTGTCGGACGTCTTGATGATCACCGGGCGGAACAAGCGGCCGCTGGAGGACCACTTCGACCGCAACTACGAGCTGGAGGAGGCGCTGACCCGCAAGGGCGACGCCTCCCGGCTGGCCAAGGTCCGGGAGTCCAACGACCTGGCCACGATGCACTACGTGCGGCAGGGCGCCCCGCAGGGTCTGGGCCACGCGGTGCTCTGCGCCGAACCGCACGTCGGGGAGCAGCCGTTCGCCGTCCTGCTGGGCGACGACCTGATAGACCCGCGCGACCCGCTGCTGGCCCGGATGATCGCGGTCCAGGGGCAGTACGGCGGCAGCGTGGTCGCGCTGATGGCGGTGGACCCGGAGCAGATTCACCTGTACGGGTCGGCGGCGATCGTCCCCACCTCGGACGACGACGTGGTGCGGGTGACCGGCCTGGTGGAGAAGCCGGAGGCGGCGCAGGCGCCGTCGTCGTACGCGGTGATCGGCCGGTACGTCCTGGACCCGGCGGTGTTCGAGGTGCTGCGCAAGACCGCGCCCGGGCGCGGCGGCGAGATCCAGCTGACCGACGCGCTGCGGGTGCTCGCCGAGCGCGACGACGAGGGCGGCCCGGTGCACGGCGTGGTCTTCACCGGCCGCCGCTACGACACCGGGGACCGGGCGGACTATCTGCGGGCGATCGTCCGGCTGGCGTGCGAACGCGAGGATCTCGGCCCGGACTTCCGCGACTGGCTGCGCGGCTACGTCACCGAGGAGATGCAGGACTGAGGCAGGCCGCCACCGGGGCCGGCCGGCACCGCACGTGCCCCGGCCCGGTGGCGCGGCCCCGGCCGAGCCCAACGCGGCCCGGCGCAACGGCTAGGCCGTGTCTGACAAATCCCGCCTGCCCCGCGGCGTCTGGCACGCGCGCTCGCTGCGTTGTCGGGGTCGTCCGAGTAGCCCACTACGAGGACACCCTCCCCCAGCTATCGCTGGGAGGTGCCCCCACCGCCTTGCGATCGCACGCACCAGACGCCGCGGGGCCCCGCCCTGCGGGCGGACGGCGCTATCTGTCAGACACGGCCTAGTGCCGCTGGCGCCAGCTGGCCCACGCCGAAGCCACCATCTCCTCCAGGTCGTAGCGGGCGGTCCAGCCCAGCTCGTCGCCGATCAGCTCGGCGGAGGCGACCACCCGGGCCGGGTCGCCGGGGCGGCGGGCGACGACCTCGGGGGTGATGTCGAGGCGGCCGGTGACCTTGCGGATCATCTCGATCACCTCGGCGACCGAAACGCCCTCGCCGCGGCCGATGTTCAAGGTGAGGCGGGCGGAGGAGTCGACCACCAGCCGGCGGGCGGCGGCCAGGTGCGCGGAGGCCACGTCGGCGATGTGGATGTAGTCGCGCACGCAGGTGCCGTCCGGCGTCGGGTAGTCGTCGCCGAAGACCAACGGCGGCTGCCCGGCCTCGATGCGCTCGAAGACCATCGGGATCAGGTTGAACACACCCGGGTCGCCCAGTTCGGGGGCGGCGGCGCCGGCCACGTTGAAGTAGCGCAGCGCGGCGGTGGCCATGCCGTGCGCCCGCCCGGCCGCGTCGACCAGCCACTCGCCGGCCAGCTTGGTCTCGCCGTAGGGGCTCATCGGCAGGCAGGGGGTCTGCTCGGTGACCAGCTCCACGTCCGGCATGCCGTAGACCGAGGCGGAGGAGGAGAACAGGAAGCGCTCGACTCCGGCGCCCACCGACGCCTCCAGCACGGTCCGCAGGCCCTCGACGTTCTCCCGGTAGTAGTGCAGCGGGCGCTGCACCGACTCGCCGACCTGCTTCTTCGCGGCGATGTGCAGCACCCCGGTGATCGCGTGCCGCTCCATCACCTCGGTGACGAACGGCAGGTCGAGCACCGTGCCCCGTTCCAGCGGCACGCCGTCGGGCAGCCGCCCCGGATCGCCGGTGGACAGGTCGTCGAGCACGACGACCTGCTCGGCGGCCGCGGCCAGTTCTTTCGCCACATGTGAGCCGATGTATCCCGCACCGCCGGTGATCAACCACGTCATGCCCGTCATCGTACCCAAGGCCCGGACGGTGTTCATTGACCCGCGCTTCGCCTCGCGCAGGTCCGAACCCTTGAACGATCCGTGACGGGACGCTGAACAGCCGGTGACTTGCGTGGGATACGCTAGGAATCTGTCGAAGACCGTAATTCCGACCAGAGGTGGCTGTGCCAAGAATGACCAACGCGGCTGAGGAGATGACCGGCACCACACCGGACATCAGCGTTGTCGTTATCGTCTACAACGACTCCGCACGGCTGCCGACGGCTGTGCAGTCCGTTCTCGATCAGTCGCTGCGCAATGTCGAGGTCATCATCGCCGACGACTGCTCGACGGACGACTCCTTCCAGGTCGCCCAGCGACTGCAGGCGGCCGACCCGGACCGGGTCCGGGCCATCCGGCTGCCGCAGAACAGCGGCGGCTGCGGCGAACCCCGCAACCAGGGCATCCAGGTGGCGCGGGGCCGTTATGTGATGTTCCTGGACAGCGACGACATCCTGGACCGGCACGCCTGCCGCAACATGCTGGACGCGGCCGACCGGACCGGATCGGACCTGGTGTCCGGCAAGTGCGTGCGGGTCCATGTGGACCATCGCAACAACAAGCGCGTCGAGTGGTATCCGTGGCTCTACCGCAGTACCCGGACGATCGACAGCATCGCCGAACTGCCGGACCTCTTCGTCTTCGACACCCTTTCCACCAACAAGTGCTACCGCCGTGAATTCCTGCTCGACAAGGGGCTCACCTTTCCCAGTGGAATTCACTACGAAGACCTGCTCTTCTCCGCGCAGGCATACCTGGCCGCCGAACGCATCACGCTGATTCCGCAGACGGTCTACTACTGGAATGTGGTGGAGAAGACCGAGGCGAAATCGATCAGCAACCGGCGCCATGAGATCAACAACTTCGCCGACCGGCTGGAGATCCACCGCCGGGTGGACGCGATCTTGCAGCGCCGCGGTCTGGACGCGCTGCGGCTGCACAAGGACATCAAGTTCCTCAAGCACGACCTGGTCCTCTATCTGCGTGATCTGCCGTTCCTGGACGACGACTACCGGCACCGCTTCGCCGAGATGGCCAACGGCTACACCCGGGACTTCCCGCAGCAGGCGTTCGACGCGCTGGACCCGATCCACGCGATCTGCGGCTATCTGCTGCTCCAGGAGGACTGGCCGAATCTCATGCCGGCCATCGACACCCTGATCAACCGCCGGAAGGTGTCCTCGCCGCTGGCCGAGCGGGACGGCCGGGTCTACTGGTGCGCCGACCACCTGGACGATCCGGCGGCCCGCGCGCTGCTGGACGTCACCGACCGCGGCTACCACAGCGTGCCGATCAACGCGCTGTCGCTGCGGGACGAACTGACCGGCTACCGCGAGGACGCCTCCGGGGTGGTGCTGGACGGCCGGGTGGTCAACCCGCTCGGCATCGTCCCGCCGACCGCGGCGATCACCGCCGAGCTGGAGTTCAAGGCCCGCCGCCGCAGCCTGCGCACCTACCGGGTGCCGGTGCCGGCCGTCCACCACGACGGCGAGTTCATCAGCTGGCACGCCGAGGTGCCGGTGCGCAGGATGCTGCGGCCGCTGGGCATCCTCGACGAGGTGTGGGACGTACGGCTGCGGCTGACCGCCGACGGGAAGACCACCACCGGCAAGATCACCGCGGGCAACACCGACCTGGAGCACGCCGGCGCGATCGTGGTGCGCCCGCTGCTCACCCGGGCCACCGCCGACCGGCTCAAGCCCGAGGTGTCCGCCAAGGGCCACCTGGCCTTCGTGCTGGCCCAGCACAGCCGGACCGCCCAGGTCGGGCGCGCCCTGCTGGACCGCAATCTGCAGGGCCCGCCGGCCCGCGCCGCCAAGTCGGTGCTGCGCACGGCGCGCGGTGCCCGCCGCCGCCTGGACTCCGGGCCGGCCAAGATCCAGGGCTACCACCGGATGCTCCGGGTGCTGCCGGTCCGCAAGGGCACCGTCGTCTTCGAGAGCCACCTCGGCAAGCAGTACAGCGACAGCCCCCGCGCCCTCTACGAGGAGCTGCGCCGCCGGGGAGCCCCGATCCACGCCATCTGGTCCTACGACGGCAAGACGCCCACGTCCGCCTTTCCCGAGGGCGTCGAGCTGGTGGAGCGCTGGTCGTGGAAGTACCTGCGGGCGCTGGCCCAGGCCGAGTTCTGGATCGACAACCAGGGCTACCCGCTGAAGCTCACCAAGCGGCCGGAGACCACCTACATCCAGACCTGGCACGGCTCGGCGCTGAAGCGGATGGGCTTCGACGAGCCGAAGTACCGGATCATGTCCGAGGGCGACCAGCACGACTACCAGCGGGCGCTGGACCGCTTCGACCACTTCGTGGTGCGGTCCGAGCACGATGTGCGCACCCTGGCCCGCGCCTACCGGCTGCCGGCCGAGAAGCTGCTGCGCACCGGCTACCCGCGCAACGACGCGCTGGTGCGCGGCAAGGACGCGGCCGAGCCGGCCCCCGAGGTGCGGGCGCTGGCCAAGGAGCTGAAGCTGCGGCCGGGCAAGCCGGTGCTGCTCTACGCGCCCACCTTCCGGGCGGCGGCCGACGGCAAGGTGCAGGCCTTCGAATCGCCTTTCGACGTCGAGGCGTTCGCCGACCGGCTCGGGGACGACGTCACCTTGCTGGTGCGCTCGCACTATCTGAACAAGGTGACCTTGCCGCCGTCGGTGGCCGGCCGGCTGATCGATGTCACCGCCGTTCCGGACATCACCCCGCTGCTGCTGCTCTCCGACGCGCTGATCACCGACTATTCCTCGGTGATGTTCGACTACGCGCTGCTGGGGCGGCCGATCGTCTTTTACGCCTACGACTGGGAGGAGTACGCGCACGACATCCGCGGCACGTACTTCAACCTGCTGGAAGAGGCGCCCGGTCCGGTGGCGCGCACCCAGGAGGAGCTTTTCTCGACGTTGTCCGACCTCGATGCGGTGCGGGCCAAGTACGGCGACCAGGTGAGGGATTTCGTGGCCCGTTACGGGGAGTTCGACCGCGGCGACGCGGCGGCCCGCATCGCGGACCGTTTCTTCGGCCCGGCAGGGGGGACCACCCGATGACACAGCCCGCAGTCGACCCCGCCCCGCGCGACATCCTGTTCGTCGCCAACGAGGTCAACGAGCTCGGCGGAGTGGCCCGCTGGCAGGCCCAGATGGCCGGGCTGTTCGCGGCCCGCGGCCACCGGGTGACCGTGATCGGCATCGCGCCGCCCGAGGTCCCGATGGACCTCGGCGCCAACCCGCCGTTCGACGCGGTGACCCTCTACGACGTGCGGCCGCCGGCCCGGTGGCGGCCCAGGTCGCTGCTGGGCCGGGCCAATCTGGGCGCCCGCCGCCAGGAGTCGGCCCGCGACAGGGGCGTCCGGCGGAGCACGGAGAAGCTGTCGGCGCTGTTCCGGGCGGCCGGCCCCGGCGCGATGATCATCGTCACCCAGGTGTGGGCGATGGAGTGGGTGGAGCTGGCGGACACCGCGGGCCACCCGGTGATCGGCATGAGCCACGAGTCGTACGAGTACTCGCGGCAGTCCTCGCGCTTCCAGCGGGTGGAGAAGTACTACCGGGACGTGGACCGGCTGGTGCTGCTCACCCAGGAGGACGCCGACCTGTGGGCGGGCCGGGGGCTGAACAACGTCGGCTTCATGCCGAACCCGCTGCCGATGATGCCCGAGGTGCCGTCGCCGCGCACCGAGAAGGTGGTGGCGAGCGTGGGCCGGCTGAGCCATCAAAAGGGCATCGACATGCTGCTCGACGCCTGGGCGGAGGCGGCGCCGCGGGTGCCCGGCTGGCGGTTGCGGATCACCGGCGCCGGTGAGCTGGAGGGGTCGCTGAAGCGGCAGTGCACCGAGCTGGGCCTGGACGACTCGGTCGAGTGGGCCGGGCAGACGAACGACGTGCCGGGGGCGCTGCGGGCCGCTTCGGTGTTCGTGCAGTCCTCGCGCGGCGAGGGTTTCCCGCTGGCGCTGCTGGAGGCGATGGCCTGCGGGCTGCCGTGCGCAGCCTTCGACTGCGCCCCCGGCGTGCACGAGATCATCGAGGACGGCGTGGACGGGCTGCTGGCCCGCCCGGGCAACACCTCGGAGCTGGCCCGCCAGCTGGTCCGGCTGATGAACGACGGCGACGAGCGGGACCGGATGGGCGAGCTGGCCCGGCGCAATGTGCAGCGCTACACCCCGGAGTCCATCACCCGCCGCTGGGAGGAGCTGTTCGCCTTCCTGGAGCGCTGAGGACGGCCGCCGGCGGACCGCTAGCGGTTCGCCGGCTGGGGTGCCGGCTCAGGTGACGGCTCGGGTTCGGGGCGGGGCGCGGGGAGCCGCGGGCTCGCCTGCTCCGGGACGGGCGGCGGCAGCCACCGCTTGGGGGTGTGCCGGCGCATCCAGCGCTCGGCCGGCTCCTCGACGTAGCGGAACAGCAGCCAGGCCAGCACGTTGCCGACCACGCCCACGGCGAGCACGCCGAGCAGCGCCCAGTTGTTGTCGGGCAGCCGGCCCCAGATGTAGGTGGCGATCCGGCTCAGCGAGTGGTGGACGAGGTAGAAGCAGTACGACCAGGCGCCGAGCAGCACCAGCGGCCGGGTGTTGAGCACGCCGCGCAGCCCGCGGATCTCGCGCTGCACGAAGGCCAGGATGATCAGGACCGAGAAGATCGCGACGGCCTGCCGCTCGGTGTAGTCCACCTGCTGGATCGCGCCCAGGGTCAGCTGCGGCCGGCCCTTGTAGTAGAAGCCGACGTAGGCCGCCAGCAGCAGGACCGGGACCACCGGCCGCAGCGGCAGCCGCCAGCCGCGCCGGACGGCTGTGGCCACCGTCATGCCGAGCAGGAACTCCGGCAGGTAGACCACCGGCAGGCGCATGATCCAGCCGGCGGTGGCCGGGGTCGCGTTGACCGCGGCGATCCAGTTGGTCAGCCACATCCCGGCCAGGCCGAGCGCGGTGGCCACCACCAGCCAGCGGGTGCGGCAGCGGTCGGCGAGCCGGCCCAGCAGCGGGAAGAGCAGGTAGAAGAGCAGCTCGACGCTGAGCGTCCAGGTGACCTCGTTGCCGGGCAGCGTCGGGTAGACGTGCGGTGGCCAGGTCTGCACGAGGAACACCGACAGGATCAGGCTCGGCCAGTCGATCGTCAGGTGGGCCATGATGTAGTACGCGTAGATCGCCAGCAGCAGGCTGACGAGGTGGGCGGGCCAGATGCGGCCGACCCGGCGCCAGTAGAAGACGCCCGGGTGCTCGTGCGGCTTGAAGACCCACATCATCAGGAAGCCGGAGAGCACGAAGAAGAAGGTGACCCCCTGCCCGCCGATCATCGAGTAGGGGAAGAGGACCGGCACCCGCCCGAAGCCGGTCTCCCCACCGGTGCCGGTGAAGTGGAAGGTGAACACCGCGAAGGCGGCGAAGAAGCGCAGGCTCGTCAGCGAGTCCAGGCGCTTGGGCAGGGGCAGGGAACTCACGTCTGTCCGTATGCCTCGTATCGCCATGGTTAAGCGGTCAACCTTTTCGCAGCGTGCCGGTCAGCGCCGTGCAATCGTTCGGTGAACGGTAGGCCAAGGCGGCCCCAACGGTCCAGATTGGGACTATTTTCTGTCCGTCGCCTGTGAAGATGATCAGAAAATCATGAAGATCAGTGGCCCAGCATCCGGCGCAGCCGACCGCTGGCCACCCGCTTGGCGCCCTGCATCCCGTCGGCGACCCGCAGGATCAGCGCGCGGCCGGCCGTGATGTGCGTCTGCACCAGCAGCACCTGGCCGGTGGGCCGGACCACCGCGCCGCGCCGAGCCTCCTGGCCGTCGGCGGCCCGCACTTCGACCGGGGTGCGCCGGTCGGTGCCCGCGTAGCGGATCTCGGCGCGGACGTGCCAGACGGCGAGCCGGCCGCCGCGGGCCAGGTCGGCGGTGTTCAGCCGCAGCGCGGCCGTCCAGCCGTCGCCCTCCCCCACCAGCGGGCCCTCCACGCTGATCGCGGGCTTCAGGCTGCCGCGCTCGGTCAGCTCCACCCGCAGCGCCACCGGGTGCAGCGCGGCGAGCCGTCCGTACAGCTCGTGCACCCGCAGGTCCAGCCGGGTGTGGGTCCCGGTGTGCACCCGGGCGTCCACCGCGACCGGCAGCTCGTCCGTGTCCAGCTCGGCCAGCTCCGGCGGCGCCAGCGTGCCGTACGGCGGGATCAGCCGCGGCGGGCGGGCGGCCAGCTCCACCAGCCGGCCGATCCCGGCCACCCCCGGCTCCGGCTCGTCGGCGCCCGGCGCGGTCAGCGCGCGGACCGTCCAGCGGGCCGGCACCGAGGCCAGCGCCACGCCCTCCCGGTCGAACCCGCCCACGTAGTCCCGGGTGGCCCGCCACCAGTCGCGCACATAGGCCGCGGAGCGCTGCGGCAGCTCCCGGATGTACATGGGCAGGTCGTAGTCGAGGAATTTCGCCTGGGCCGCCTCGGCCAGCCCGTAGGCGCCGGCGTCCCGCAAGGTGTCGACCACGCCGCGGTGGGCCGCCACCCGGTGCCGCCAGTTGGTGATGTCGGCCCGGCGCAGCGAGATGGACAGCCGCGGCGCCTGCCGTCTGACGTTCCAGATGTAGACCGGCGCGTCGGTGAAGACGATCCGCGGCCGGGCGGCGTAGAGGCGGGCGACGAAGACGAAGTCCTCGTAGTGGAAAGCGCCGTCGGGGAAGGTCAGCCGGCGGTCGCGCAGGAAGGCGGTGCGGTAGAGCTTGTTGACCGACAAGGTGTCCCAGAGCAGCTCCGGGTGGTCCACGATGCCCTCGAGAACGCTGCCGGGCAGGGTGGCGCCGGCCGTCTTGTCGTAGATCTCCGGCGCCCAGACCGTCTCCCGGCCGCCGGGCAGCTCACGGCGGACCGCCTTGCCGGCCGTCACATCGGCGCGGTGCCGCTCGGCCAGCGGCAGCAGGGCGTCCACGGTGCCGGGCGGCATGATGTCGTCGCTGTCGAGGAAGAGCAGGTACGGGAAGGCGGCGGCGCCGATCCCGTCGTTGCGCGGGGTGCCGCAGCCGCCGCTGTTGGTGGTGCGCGGCAGCAGCCGCACCAGGGATTCGCCGGCCAGCAGCGGGGCCAGTACCTCGACGGTGTTGTCGGTCGAGCAGTCGTCGACCACGAGGACCTCGCCGACCGAACTGCCCTGGGCGAGGGCTGATTCCACGGCCGCGGTGACATGTTCGGCGTCGTTGTAGGTGATCACGACGACGCTGACGCGTGCCATCAAGGACCCTCGCTTCTGATCGGCTTTCAGACGTCCCAGCGTAGTATTTGCCGGTTTCGGTCGCTCACACCGGGGTGAACTCTCCTGGCGCGTCCCGGCACCGTTGCCTGAACTTTCGCCGGTGCCCCGGTGGACGCCGCCACGGCGCGCACCGGGCCGCCCCACGCTGACGGAAGAGAGTGCGCCGCGTCAACGGGTCCGCGCCCCCGGTGCCCTCGCCCGGCCGCGGCCCGGACGAGGCGCACCGCCGGCCCGGGGCTACTTGAACGGGTCGAACCCGCGGAACTCCTCGTCCGACTCGTCGCGTTCGGCCTGCTTGTCGCGGCGGCGGGTGACCGCCGCACGCGGCGCGTCGAAGCGGTGGTCCTCGCCGCGGCGGCCGAGCATCTCCGCGCCCGCGGCCAGCGACGGCTCCCAGTCGAAGACGACCGCGTCCTCGTCCGGGCCGATGGCCACGCCGTCGCCGGCCCGGGCGCCCGCCTTCAGCAGGGCGTCCTCGACACCGAGCCGGGCCAGGCGGTCGGCGAGGTAGCCGACGGCCTCGTCGTTGGCGAAGTCGGTCTGGCGGATCCAGCGCTCGGGCTTCTCGCCGCGGACCCGGTAGAGGTTGTCGCCCTCGTGCTCCACGGTGAAGCCGGCGTCGTCCACGGCCTGCGGGCGGATGACCACACGGGTGGACTCCTGGGCGGGCTGGGCCGCGCGCGTCTCGGCGACGATCCGGGCCAGCGCGTAGGACAGCTCCTTCAGCCCCGCGTGCGAGACCGCGGAGACCTCGTAGACGTCGTAGCCGCGGGCCTCCAGATCCGGCTTGATCATCTCGGCCAGGTCCAGGCCGTCGGGCACATCGACCTTGTTGAGCACGATCAGCCGCGGCCGGTCCTCCAGCCCGGCGCCGTACGCCCGCAGCTCCGCTTCGATGACATCGAGGTCGGTCAGCGGGTCGCGCTCGGACTCCAGGGTCGCGGTGTCCAGCACGTGCACCAGCACCGAGCAGCGCTCGACATGCCGCAGGAACTCCAGCCCCAGGCCCCGGCCCTCACTCGCGCCCGGGATCAGACCGGGGACGTCCGCGATGGTGTAGACGGTCGAACCGGCGTTGACCACACCGAGGTTGGGGACCAGCGTGGTGAAGGGGTAGTCGGCGATCTTCGGCTTGGCCGCGGACAGCACCGAGATCAGCGAGGACTTGCCGGCGCTCGGGTAGCCGACCAGCGCCACGTCGGCGACCGTCTTCAGCTCCAGCACCACGTCCTGCGCCTGGCCCGGCACGCCGAGCAGCGCGAAGCCGGGCGCCTTGCGCCGCGCCGAGGCCAGCGCCGCGTTGCCGAGGCCGCCGCGCCCGCCCTGGCCGGCGACATATGTGGTGCCCTGGCCGACCAGGTCGGCCAGCACACGGCCCTGCGCGTCCAGCACGACTGTGCCGTCGGGCACCGGCAGCACCAGGTCCGTGCCGTCCTTGCCGGAGCGGTTGCCGCCCTCGCCGGGCTTGCCGTTGGTGGCCTTGCGGTGCGGGCTGTGGTGGTAGTCGAGCAGGGTGGTGACGGCCTGGTCGACCACCAGGATCACATCGCCGCCCCGGCCGCCGTTGCCGCCGTCCGGGCCGCCGAGCGGCTTGAACTTCTCCCGGTGAACGGAGGCACAGCCGTGGCCCCCGCTACCCGCGGCGACATGCAGCTCGACGCGGTCCACGAAGGTGGTCATGGGTGCTTCCTCCAGATACATACGGGATCGTGCCGGAACGTACCGCGCTCACACGCGGTGTAACACGCCGAGGGCGGCCCCGCTTCCCGTTGCCAGGAAGCGGGGTCCGCCCTCGGAGGTGGTGCTCTGTCGCTCTACGGCGCCTTGATCAGGCGGCCGGAACGATGTTCACGACGCGGCGACCGCGCTTCGTGCCGAACTCGACCGCGCCGGCGGCAAGGGCGAACAGCGTGTCGTCCTTGCCGATGCCGACGCCGGAGCCCGGGTGGAAGTGGGTACCGCGCTGGCGGACGATGATCTCACCTGCGTTGACGACCTGACCGCCGAAGCGCTTCACGCCGAGCATCTGAGCGTTGGAGTCGCGACCGTTCCGAGTGGACGATGCGCCCTTCTTGTGTGCCATCTCTCCTCAGTCCCTTACTTCGCAGCGGCGGCGGGGATGCCGGTGATCTTCAGCGCCGTGTACTGCTGGCGGTGACCCTGGCGGCGCCGGTAGCCGGTCTTGTTCTTGTAGCGCAGGATGTCGATCTTCACGCCCTTGTGGTGGTCCACAATCTCGGCCTCGACCTTGATCCCGGCCAGCACCCACGGGTCGCTGGTGACGGCGTCGCCGTCGACCACGAGCAGAGTGGAGAGCTCGACCGCGTCCCCCACCTTGCCGGTGGGAATCTTGTCGACCTCGACGATGTCACCGATGGCCACCTTGTGCTGGCGGCCACCACTACGCACGATCGCGTACACGCGGAACTCACTCTCTCGCTCGGTTCGGGCCCCTGATGCCAGCCGTCCCGATACCGCGCGGGGGGCCTCTCCCGGCTGCCCGCGAGGGCCACCAGGAGGAATGTGCTCAGGAGATAGGCGCACAAACGCCGAAGGTCAAGACTACGGAGTGCCTTCGGCAGGGTCAAATTCACCCGGTCCCGGGACCGGTCCTGGGCGCCGGGCTGGCGCGGGGCCGGTCCCAGGACCGGGTCAAGCAGCGGACGGGCGGGGGCTGTCCGCTCCCCCACCCGCCCGCTCCCGCCCCTACCGCAGGGGCATCGCGCCCTCGCGCTGCTGCGCTACTCCGCGCCGGAAGACGCCTTCTTCGACGCGGTCTTCTTTGCCGTCGTCGTCTTCTTGGCCGCGGCCTTCTTGGTGGCCACCTTCTTCGCGGTCTTCTTCGCCGCCGCCTTGCGCGGCGCCCGCTTCTTGGGCTCCGCCTCCTCGGCGTCGGCCGAACCGTCCGCCGAACCGTCGGCCGGCGCCTCGGCGGTGGCCGGGGTCGCCGCCGCGTCCTGCGCCGCATCGGCCGAACCCGCCGAACCGGCCGGGGCGGTCGCCTTGCGGGTGGCACGCCGCCGGGTGCGGGCCGGGGGCTCGGTGGAGACCTCGGGCGCGGACTCGGGCTGCTCCAGCGGCTCGGCCGACGCCTCGGGGGCCACGACCGTCACCGGCTCGGGACTCACCACGACGACCGCCGCGTCC
>NZ_FMCH01000640.1 GCF_900091855.1 Streptomyces sp. DvalAA-14 | reverse complement strand
CCGAGCCCGCCACCGAGGGCTTCGAACCGTGGGATGCCTGGAGTGCGGCGCCGACCCATGGCGTACCGCCGACTTCCGTGCCGCCGCAGGGCACGGTTCCGCCCGACGCGGTGGAGGCCGGTGCGCGCGGCGCCGGGCCCTCCCCTTGGGATCCCTGGTCCGCGCCGCCGACCTTCACCGATGCCGAGCAGGCGGAGCAGCCGGAGCCGGAGGCGGCGTCCGCCGAGGCCGCCGGCCAGTCGGCGGAGGAGGAAGAGCTGCGGCCATGGGACGCGTGGTCGGCCGAGCCGACGTACGGCCGGGGGAACGCCCCGGACCGGCCGGTGAACGAGCCGCCGGCGACGCAGCCTTGGGAGGCGTGGGTCGCCCCCCGGCCGCCGGCCCGCCCAGCCGCCACCCCCGAGGCCGCCGACCGCTCCACCCGCCGCCGAGCAATGGGGCCCGCCGAGCCCGCCGCCGACCCCGGCGGCGGAGGACACCGAGGCCGGCGAAACGGTGGTGGAGCCGCCCGCGGCCGCGATTGACGCGGCGGACCGGGCGGGGGAGGCCGCGGACGCGGCGGATCTGCCGCCGGCGGCGGAGGAAACCGAGCGGCCCCAAGCGACTCCGCCGGTCTCGCCGCCCCCGCCGCCCCAGCCGGTCGAGCCTCCCGAGGCGCGGGCCCAGGGCGTGCGGCCCACCAGAGGGTGGTTCGGGGAGTGGCAGCCCGTCGTCGCCGGGCCTGCGCATCCCGCACCGGTCGCCACGGAGCCGCCGGCGTCGGAGCCGGAGCTGGTCGGCACCGAGTCTGTCGGGAGCGAGCCGACCGTGCCCGTTGGGACCGAGCCCGTTGGAACCGAGCCTCGCAGTGGGCCCGAGGGTGCGGGTCCGGCGTTCTCACCCGACCCCCGCGTCACTCCGTCGGCGCAGCCTGGCGCCGACGGCGAAACGAATCGCCGCGAGGAACCCGAACCGGCTGCCGCGGTGGCACCGGGGGACATGGAGGGCCCGGAATCCGTCGCCGATGACGGTCCCGGGAGCGAACGGCCGCCCGTTCCAGGCGCCGAGTCCGCTCCGCAGGGGGCCGCCGCCGCGCCCGGACGGGGCAACGTGGACCGCTCGCAGCACGCAGCCGGCGGCCACCGGTGGCCGCCGGCGCCGCCCGAGCCGAGGGCGGGGGGCGTGCGCGACGCGGAGCCTGTTGCCGGGGCGGCGGTCGAGGGCGTGGAGGGTTCAGTCCCCGCGACCGGTGACGGCTCCTCGGCGGCGGAACCGCCAGAGGCTGCGTCGGCCCCGGCGCCGGAGGCCGTTCCCGACCCGGCCCCGGCCCCGCTCGCCCGGGTCGTACCGGCACCTGACGCCGCGCCGGACCGAGTCGGCGACGCTCGCGACCAGGAGCCGGCCGCCGACCGCCCGCCCCGGGACGTCCCGCACGCCGATCCCGAGCCCGAGG
>NZ_FMCH01000642.1 GCF_900091855.1 Streptomyces sp. DvalAA-14 | reverse complement strand
GCGTCTCGTAGTCCGCGATCAGGGACTGTGCCCGGGTCAGGATGCCCGGGGGCAGGGTGACCGTGCCGGTGGCGAGGGCGAGGATGTCGATGCGGGTGGAGAGGGTGGTGGCGAAGGTGATGAGGGCGGTGCGGTCGGCGGGGGAGCGCAGGTCGGTGAGGGCGACGACGACGTAGCGGGCGCGCGGGTGGCGGCTGTGCAGGTCGCGGATGGTGTTGCGGATGGTCAGGCCGGTGGAGAACTCGTCGTCGACCAGGACGAGCGGGCCGGGCCCGGACAGCAGGGCCGGGTCGGCGGGGAGCAGGAAGTGGCCGGTGGCGTGGCTGTGCTCCTCCTCGAAGCCGCCGGCCGGGGCGACGCCCGGGACTTCGCGGCGCGTCGAGTGGAGGTAGGGCGCCGCGCCGAGGCCGTCTGCGACCGCGTGGCCCAGACCGGTCGCGGTCTCGGCGTATCCGAGCACGACGGCCCGGGCCGCCTCCTGCGGGCCCAGCAGGTCGCGGACCCGCTCGCCGAGCCGGTAGGCGTGCCCGTAGACGGTGTCGGGCCGCTGCGGCACATGCTTGCCCAGCACCTGCGAGACGAGCAGGTGCGCCCGCTTGGGGTTGCGCCGCAGAGCGAGGCCGAGCAGGTCGTGCAGGTCCTCACCGTGCGTGCCTTCGCCGTGCAGGGCGACGCCCAGCCGGTCGGCCACCCACTGGCCGGACCAGGGCGCGTTCGTTGCCATCAAGCGGATTTCCCTTGCTTCCAGGTCGTTCGGGTCGGTCCCCCGCGTATCGGCGCGCGCCGCGCTGCTCGCGCCGGCCGCGCCAGGGGCCGTCAGGAGGACGGCAGGCTGGCCGCCAGCAGTTCCACGAAGCCGACGTCCTCACCGGCCACGCCGAACATCTCCGCCCGGCGCAGCGTGCGCTCCGCCCAGGCCCGGTGCGGCTTCACCTCGTTCATCTTGTTGGTGTAGGCCGAGCGCAGCACACCCCCGCCGCCCCGGTCCTCGTGCAGGATGTCGGCGGCGTCGCAGAACTCCTCGTGGGTGACCACGTTGAGCGCGTGCACCACCGGCACATGGCTGGGGTGGATGCACGTCTTGCCCTGCAGCCCGTTGGCGCGGTCCAGCTCGATCTCGCGGAGCAGCCCGTCCATGTCGCGGGCGAGCAGCGCCTCGCGCAGGTCCTCCGCCGCGGGCGTGAAGGGGCTGTGGCGCAGCTGCGGCTTGAACATCCGCTCGTGGTGGCGGAAGTACTCCCAGACCGGTCCGCTCACGGTGAAGCCGCTGCCGTCGGCGCGCCCGAAGGTGTTGACCACGTCGGCTATCACCGAGGCGACGATCTGTACGTCGTAGGCGGTCATCGCGGGCGCGCGCCGCAGCCCGTAGGAGGCGCAGAAGTCGGTGACGCCGAGCCGCATGGCCAGCACCCGGTCGCGGTACTTGTCGACGGTCCGCGAGATGCCGTGCAGGGTCTCCACCCGGCTCTCCAGGTGCAGCAGCTGCGGCGACTCCAGCACCGGCATGGCGAACAGCCGGCGTCCGCTGGCGGCCTCGGCGTGGCTGAGCGCTTCCAGGAAGGGGACGCCGGTCTCCTCGGTGAATTTGGGCAGCACGAAGCCGGACAGCAGGGCCACCGTCGTACCGAGCCGGCTCACCAGGTCGGTGATCTGCTGGGGCGTGCGGACCCGGATGAAGAGCAGCGGTATCGCGCCGGCCGCGTCGGGGCGGGCGGCGAGATCGGCGAACTGCTCGACGAGGTTGGCCTCCCCGGCGGCGACATCGCGGTCGTCGATGGAGTCCTCCAGGCACAGCACCATGGACACGACGCCCTGGGCGGCCTGCTTGCGGATGTCGTCGGCGAGCCGCGGTCGGGTGGCGGGGCTGTAGAGCGTGGCGCCGAGGGCGACAGCGAGCGTGTGGGCGGGCGAGTCAGCGGTGAATTCCTGCGGCTCGCGGTGGAACAGTTCACTTCTGGTATCAGAGGTGAGGTGTCCGAAGTGTCGCATACGCCCCCTTTCAGGTGGTCGGGCCGGGAGACATCTGGCCGATAATCGTACGTGCGACCATGAGGTACTGGTTCCCTCCGTGCGTGAAAAGCAGGTAACCGGCGCTGGTCCACCGCATGACCGTCGCACCGGAACGGCTAGATGGGTATGCCATCGATACCGGCCGGATTCTTGCGGTCCCGTACCGTACCGGTCCGGTCCCGCCCCGCGGCGTTGTGAGGCGGCCCGCCGGAAGGGCAGGATGACCGGTATGACGCACGTGATGGTGAAGGGCTCGAACATCCCGCTGGATGCCCCGGGCGTCCGGGCCGTACTGCGCTGGAGCCCGCGGCCGGGTGCTCCGGACGTGGACGCCTCCGTGCTGCTGGTCGGTGCCGACGGCCGGGTCCGCTCCGACGCCGACTTCGTGTTCTACAACGAGCCCCGGCACCCCTCCGGCCTGGCCCGCCACCTGCCGAAGAAGCTGGCGGCGGAGGAACTGACGGACACCGTCGAAGTCGACCTGGCGGCGCTGGACGCCACCGTGGACCGGGTGGTCGTCGCCGCTTCCTGCGACGGCGGCCCCTTCAGCCAGGTGCACGACCTCGCGCTGCTGCTCTACGACGCCGCCGGGCCGCAGCACGCCGCCCCGCTGGTCACCTTCGACGTGGTGCCGGACACCGGCCAGGAGACCGCCCTGATCTGCGGCGAGCTCTACCGGAAGAACGCCGGCTGGAAGTTCCGGGCCCTCGGCCTCGGATACGCCGACGGGCTGGTCGGGCTGGCCACCGAATTCGGCATCGCGGTGGACGACGGGGAATCGGACCCCTCGGCGACCGCTGCGGCGCCGCCAACAGCCGCTCAGCCCACCAGCCAGCCTACGCCCGCCCCCACCGCCCCGGCGACGGCCGCACCCACGACCTCCGGGCCCAGGCCACCGGCCCCCGCCCCCGCGCAGCCGGCCGCCGGCACCGCCTACGGCTACCCGCTGCCGGCCCCCGCGCCGGCCCATGTGCCCGCGCAGCCCGCCTACGGCTACCCGCAGCCCGCCGCGGCGGCCACCGCCCCGCTGCCCGCCCCGGCGCCCACGGCGGTTTCAGCGGTCCACCAGCAGCCGCAGCAGGGCTACCCGGCCTACGGCTACCCGCAGCCGGTCGCCGCCACCGGGCCCCGCAACGGCGACAGCGGCTTCACCCTGCCCCCGCAGGGCCCGCAGTTCCAGTCCGGCCGCTGACGGGCCCGCGCCCAACCGGCTTGCCCGCGACCGGCCCGCGCCCGACCGGCCCGCCCGCGACCGGCCCGCGTCACACCTTCGACTTATAGCCGCGCCCCCACTGCAGGCCCCACCCGTACAGCCGGTCGATCTCCGACTGGAAGCCGTAGACGTACTTCACCTCGCGGCGCACCACCAGCTCCCCCTTGCGGTTCTCGATCAGCAGCACCGCGCAGGACCGGGCCTGCGGGTGGCGCTCCACCAGCGGGATCTCGATGCGCGGACCCGAGCCGGGGAAGATCTCCACCTTGGCGTGGGCGCGGTCGAAGGCCGGCGTGCCGTCGTAGATGTACACGAAGACCAGCAGCCGCTTGAACTCGTCGCGCTTGTCGAAGTTGATGAAGAGCGTCTCGCCGGAGCTGCCGCCGAACCGGTCGTCGCCGCTCACCTGGATGTACGGCGGACCGTCCAGGTCGCCGAGGAAGTTGCCGAGCGGCTGGACCACGCCCTTGGTGCCGTCGGCGAGTTCGTACATGCACGCCAGGTCGAGGTCGACATTGACCATGGCGGGTCCGGCGGCCTGCACCACGTGGGGCTTGAAGATCTCCAGCTGGCGGCGCAGGAAGCCGCCGCGCTCCATGGTCCAGCTCGCGGTGTCGGAGGTCCGCATCTGCCAGGACAGGTTGACCCGCATGTTGCCAACGGCGGCGCCCTGCTTGGTCAGCGAGATCTCCGGGCGGCGCTTGGTCAGCTCCACCGAGTGCACATTCGTCAGGTCGAATTGCTGGGCGCCGCCGGGCCCCAGAAATCGCCGCCAGTCCATCGCCGCTCCCACTCCCGCTGCTCTGCCCGGTCCGTACCGCGTGCCGCGATACGTATCTGCCCGTCCGTGCCGCGCCCTATCCGTACAGTGACACGGCGCTGCCCCCGCCGGAAGACGGGGGCAGCGCGGGCCGGGCGGTCCGGGGGGGTCAGACCCCGGAGTTGATCTCGGTCTTGTCCGGGGACTGCTCGGACTTCTTGCCGACCCGCCGGTTGCGCACCACCGAGGACCAGTACGACGCGCCGATCAGGACCACGCCGATCAGGCCGGTGACCACCTCGCTGACCTCGTACTTGATCGTCACCAGCAGGATGATCGACAGCGCGCCGATCGCGTAGTGCGCACCGTGCTCGAGGTAGACGTAGTCGTCCAGGGTGCCCTTGCGGACCAGGTAGACGGTCAGCGACCGGATGTACAGCGCGCCGATACCGAGGCCGAGGGCGATCTGGAAGATGTTGTTGCTGATCGCGAAGGCGCCGACGACACCGTCGAAGGAGAAGGACGCGTCGATGACTTCCAGGTACAGGAACATGAAGAACGCGGCCTTGCCGGCCAGGCCCACCACCTGGGAGACCGTCGCCCCGCTGCGCTCGGCGGGAATCGCGGCCCGCTCGGCGTCCGGCTCCTCGTCCGCGCCGTCCTCCTCTTCGAGGTGGTCCTCGAAGTAGCCGGAGATACCGCCGACCACGAGGTAGGTGATCAGACCGAAGAGGCCGGACAGCAGGACTGTCTCGCCCTTGTCGATGGTGCCGTGGCCGCCGTGCAGCGGGACCCCGGTGGCCACCGTGGTGCCGGCGATGGCCAGCACCACCATCGCGATCACCACCGAGAGCATGTCGAGCTTGCCCAGCTTGGCCAGCGGCTTCTCCAGCCAGCTCAGCCAGGTGATCTCCCGCTCCTCGAAGATGAAGTCGAGGAAGATCATCAGCAGGAACATGCCACCGAAGGCGGCGATCGCCGGGTGGGCGTTGGAGACCAGCGTCTCGTAGCGGCTGTGGTCGTCGATGGCGACCTTGACCGCTTCGTACGGGCTGAGCTTGGCGGTGACCGCCACGATGATGATCGGGAAGACCAGCCGCATGCCGAAGACCGCGATCAGTACACCGACGGTCAGGAAGATCTTCTGCCAGAAGGTGTTCATCTTGCGGAGGATGCCCGCGTTGATGACCGCGTTGTCGAAGGAGAGCGAGATCTCCAGGACGGACAGGATCGCGATGAGCGCGACTCCCTTGGCTCCCCAGACGTAACCGGCCAGGGCGAGGCCGAGGGCAGTGATGCCGAGCGACCAACCGAATGTTCTGAGGAGCACGTGCTTCCCACCCAATCCCTTGAGATTCCCGGGGCCACCTGAGCCGCAGGAACCCCCGCGCGGTGCGCGGCTTTACGAAACGTTGACTCCGAAGTCTAGGGCGATGCCCCGCAGTCCGGAGGCGTACCCCTGACCCACCGCCCTGAACTTCCATTCGCCGCCGTAGCGGTAGAGCTCGCCGAAGATCATCGCGGTTTCGGTGGAGGCGTCCTCAGTCAGGTCGTAGCGCGCCAGCTCGGCGCCGTCGGCCTGGTTGAGCACCCGGATGTACGCCTCGCTGACCTGGCCGAAGGTCTGCACGCGGGCGTCGGCGTCGTAGATGGAGACCGGGAAGACGATCTTGTCGACCGAGGCCGGGACGGTGGACAGGTCGACCAGGATGGTCTCGTCGTCCCCGCCGGAGCCGCCGGTGAGGTCGTCGCCGGTGTGCTCGACGGAGCCCTCGGGGCTCTTGAGGTTGTTGTAGAAGACGAAGTATTCATCTCCCATCACCCGGCCGTTGGCGCACAGCAGCGCGCTGGCGTCCAGGTCGAAGTCGGCTCCGGTGGTCGAACGTGCCCTCCAGCCGAGGCCGATCTGCACCTGGGTGAGATTCGGCGCGGCCTTGGACAGGGAGACATTGCCTCCCTTGGCGAGCGTGACGCCCATCGTGGTCCTTCCCTCCCCGCAATTGGTTCCGTGTGTCTGCCCGGCGGGCCCCGCCGCGTCCGCACGCGTACGGGCCGCCGGGCGTTCCCGCCGCCGCGGCGGTCAGACGTTGACGCCGAAGTCCTGGGCGATGCCGCGCAGCCCGGAGGCGTACCCCTGGCCGATGGCCCGGAACTTCCACTCGCCGCCGTGCCGGTAGAGCTCGCCGAAGACCATCGCGGTCTCGGTGGACGCGTCCTCGGTCAGGTCGTAGCGGGCCAGCTCGCGCTGGTCGGCCGCGTTGAGCACCCTGATGTAGGCGTTGCGGACCTGGCCGAAGCTCTGCTGGCGCGGTTCGGCGTCGTAGATGGAGACCGGGAAGACGATCTTGGCGACGTCGGCCGGCACGGTGGCCAGGTTGACGTTGATCACCTCGTCATCCCCTTCGCCCTCACCGGTGAGGTTGTCACCGGTGTGCTCGACCGACCCGTCCGGGCTGCGCAGGTTGTTGAAGAACACGAAGTGCGCGTCGGACAGGACCTTGCCCTGCTCGTTGGTGAGCAGGGCGCTGGCGTCCAGGTCGAAGTCGGTCCCCGTGGTGGTACGGGCGTCCCAGCCCAGACCCACGACGACCGCCGTGAGGTTCGGCGCCTCCTTGGTCAGCGAGACGTTGCCACCCTTGCTGAGGCTGACTCCCACGAGTCCTCCCCTCCCCTTCGGTGCATGCGGCTGTGCGTACCGGATCAACGTGCCGAGCTTAGTGACCGGTTCCCCACGACTACAGCGCTTCGAGCGCCTTTGCGTACTCATGAAGGTCACGGGCTTCCGGCAGGCCGTTCACGATCGTCCAGCGCACGGTGCCGCGCTTGTCGACGACGAAGGTGCCGCGCAGCGCGCAGCCCTTGTCCTCGGCGAAGACGCCGTAGGCCCGGGAGGCCGCGCCGTGCGGCCAGAAGTCGGACAGCAGCGGGAAGTCCAGTGCCTCGGCGTCGGAGAAGACCCGCAGGGCGTGCATGGAGTCGCAGGACACCGCGAGCAGCTGCACGTCGCTGTTCTGAAAGGCGGGCAGCTCGGCCTGCACCGCGCGCAGCTCGCCGGTGCACACGCCGGTGAAGGCGAAGGGGAAGAACAGCAGCACGACGTTCTTGGCGCCCCGGAAGCCGCTCAGCCGCACGCTGCGGCCGTGCTGGTCGCTGAGCTGGAAGTCGGGGGCGGCGGCGCCCACCTCGATCGGCACGGTCGCGGTCCTTCGGTCGCTGGTGCGGTGGTGCGGTGTGCGCGGCGGCGCCGCCGAAAGGCCGCCGCGGCCGGCCGGTGGCGCAGTTCTCCGCGCCCGTTGGCGGGCGCCCCCGGTGCGGACGGTGCCCGGCACCGGGGCGCGGGAAACTGCGCGCTCAGCCACGTACACCTGGCAGATGACAGAGCGCGCAGCCCTGAAGGCGCTACGGGGCTACCGCCGGGCGGCCCTCGCCGCCTTCGGGGTGACCAGGCGGCTGCCGGTCCAGTCCCGCGCTGCGTTCACGCTGCTGGTCTGGGCCAGTCCTGCCGTCTGTGCCGCTTCGCCGATCTCGCTGGGCTCGACATGGCCGTCACGCCCCGTCTTCGGGGTCATCAGCCAGATCGGGGCGCCGGGGTCGACCGTCGATGTGGCGTCGACGAGTGCGTCGGTGAGGTCGCCGTCGTCCTCGCGGAACCACAGCAGGACGGCATCGGGCACGTCGTCGTAGTCCTCATCGGCGAGCTCTTCGCCTGTGAGCTCCTCAATGCTCTCGCGAAGCTCCTGGTCGGAATCCTCGTCGTACCCGAGCTCCTGGACCACCTGTCCGGGCTCGAAACCAAGCCGGCTCGCCGGGTTGGTCCGCTCCTCCGCGTGGTCCGCGGTCGCGCTCACGCTTTGCCTCCTGTCATGGGAACTGCATTGTTTCGCTGAGTCCGTATGTGCCCGCTGCGGCGCGAGCTTATTGGCGGTAGTCCACACGGGCGCGGCGGATCGCGCAAGTACCCGGCGTACGAGACCGCCGAAACGGTGATGATTCGACCGTCTTCCCCGCAACCCGTACGCCCGTTTCTCTACCCATAGTGACGCACACCACTCCGGTTTGCCGGTGTTGTGGGTGATTGGAGTCACCAGTCGGTCGTACGTCCGACTGGGCGTAGAGTGCGGGTTTGGCCGCCCGGCGACCCCGCCCCCGCGACCGTGACCCTCGCGATCCCCGGCGCGGGCAGCGGTTACCGCTCGGTAGAGATGACGTATCGAACCACGCGGTACACGATGGAGGCGGCGCGACCCCACCGAGCCCCCAGGCATCAGGTACCACCCGAACAGCGAAGGAAAAGCGTGGCTTCCGGATCCGATCGCAACCCGATCATCATTGGCGGCCTTCCCAGCCAGGTCCCGGATTTCGATCCCGAGGAGACTGCGGAATGGCTCGACTCGCTCGATGCGGCCATAGACGAGCGCGGCCGGGAGCGGGCCCGCTACCTGATGCTCCGCCTCATCGAGCGCGCGCGCGAGAAGCGTGTCGCGGTGCCCGAGATGCGCAGCAGCGACTACGTGAACACCATCGCCACCAAGGACGAGCCGTTCTTCCCCGGCAATGAGGAGATCGAGCGCAAGATCCTCAACGCGACCCGGTGGAACGCCGCCGTGATGGTGTCGCGCGCGCAGCGCCCCGGGATCGGGGTCGGCGGCCACATCGCCACCTTCGCCTCCTCCGCCTCGCTCTACGACGTGGGCTTCAACCACTTCTTCCGCGGCAAGGACGACGGCCTCGGCGGCGACCAGATCTTCTTCCAGGGCCACGCCTCCCCCGGCATCTACGCCCGCGCCTTCCTGCTGGACCGGCTCTCCGAGGCGCAGCTCGACGGCTTCCGCCAGGAGAAGTCCAAGGCGCCCAACGGCCTGTCCAGCTACCCGCACCCGCGGCTGATGCCGGACTTCTGGGAGTTCCCGACCGTCTCCATGGGCCTGGGCCCGCTGGGCGCGATCTACCAGGCCCGGATGAACCGCTACATGCAGGCGCGCGGCATCGCCGACACCTCGAAGTCGCATGTCTGGGCGTTCCTCGGCGACGGCGAGATGGACGAGCCGGAGTCGCTCGGCCAGCTGTCCATCGCCGCCCGTGAGGGCCTGGACAACCTCACCTTCGTGGTCAACTGCAACCTGCAGCGGCTCGACGGCCCGGTGCGGGGCAACGGCAAGATCATCCAGGAGCTGGAGTCGCAGTTCCGCGGGGCCGGCTGGAATGTCATCAAGCTGGTCTGGGACCGCTCCTGGGACCCGCTGCTGGCCCAGGACCGGGACGGCCTGCTGGTCAACAAGATGAACATCACACCGGACGGGCAGTTCCAGACGTACGCCACCGAGACCGGCGCGTACATCCGCGAGCACTTCTTCGGTGACGACCAGCGGCTGCGCCGGATGGTGGAGGACCTCAGCGACGAGCAGATCCTGCACCTCGGCCGCGGCGGCCACGACCACCGCAAGATCTTCGCCGCGTACACCGCCGCCCAGGAGCACAAGGGCCAGCCGACCGTCATCCTCGCCCAGACCATCAAGGGCTGGACGCTCGGCCCGAACTTCGAGGGCCGCAACGCGACCCACCAGATGAAGAAGCTCACGGTCGACGACCTCAAGCGCTTCCGGGACCGGCTGCACCTGCCGATCACCGACCAGCGGCTGGACGAGGGCTACCCGCCCTACTACCACCCGGGCCGGGACTCCGAAGAGATCCAGTACATGCACGACCACCGCAAGGCCTGCGGCGGCTACGTGCCCACCCGGGTGGTGCGCGCCAAGCCGCTGCCGCTGCCGGCCGACAAGACGTACGCGACCGCGCGCAAGGGCTCGGGGCAGCAGTCGATCGCGACCACCATGGCGTTCGTCCGGGTGCTCAAGGACCTGATGCGGGACAAGGAGATCGGCAAGCGCTTCGTGCTGATCGCCCCGGACGAGTACCGCACCTTCGGCATGGACGCGTTCTTCCCGAGCGCGAAGATCTACAACCCGATGGGCCAGCAGTACGAGTCGGTCGACCGCGAGCTGCTGCTGGCGTACAAGGAGTCGCCGACCGGCCAGATGCTGCACGACGGCATCTCCGAGGCCGGCTGCACCGCCTCGCTGATCGCGGCCGGCTCCGCCTACGCCACCCACGGCGAGCCGCTGATCCCGGTCTACGTCTTCTACTCGATGTTCGGCTTCCAGCGCACCGGTGACCAGTTCTGGCAGATGGCCGATCAGCTCGCGCGCGGTTTCGTGCTGGGCGCGACCGCCGGGCGCACCACCCTCACGGGTGAGGGCCTGCAGCACGCCGACGGCCACTCGCAGCTGCTGGCCTCGACCAACCCGGCGTGTGTCGCCTACGACCCGGCGTACTCCTACGAGATTGCGCACATCGTGCAGGACGGCCTGCGCCGGATGTACGGCCCCACCGCCGACGGCAAGCCCGGCGAGGACGTCTTCTACTACCTGACGGTCTACAACGAGCCGATCCAGCACCCGGCCGAGCCGGCCGATGTGGACATCGAGGGCATCCTCAAGGGTGTGCACCGGATCAAGACCGGCGAGCAGGGCGTCGTACCGGCCCAGATCATGGCGTCCGGTGTCGCGGTGCCGTGGGCGATCGAGGCCCAGCGCCTGCTCGCCGCGGACTGGAACGTGCGGGCCGACGTATGGTCCGCGACCTCCTGGAACGAGCTGCGGCGCGAGGCCGTCGCGGTCGAGCAGCACAACCTGCTGCACCCCGAGGAGGAGCAGCGGGTGCCCTATGTGACGCGCAAGCTCTCCTCGGGCCAGGGCCCGTTCGTGGCGGTGTCCGACTGGATGCGCTCGGTGCCGGACCAGATCGCCCGCTGGGTGCCGGGCCGCTACGCCTCGCTGGGCGCGGACGGCTTCGGCTTCGCCGACACCCGCGGCGCGGCCCGCCGGTTCTTCCACATCGACGCCGAGTCGATCGTGCTGGCGGTGCTGACCGAGCTGGCGCAGGACGGCAAGATCGACCGCTCGCTGCTGAAGCAGGCGGTGGACCGCTACCAGCTGCTCGACGTGGCGGCGGCCGACCCGGGCGCCGCGGGCGGCGACGCCTGACCGTCCGCGGTCGGGGCGTGGCGGGGCGCAGGACGGATTCGGACAACTGCGGGTCAGGTGCACGACACGTACAGCAGGGCTTTCGGAGCCCCGGCCGGTGATCTCCACCGGCCGGGGCTTCGTCGGTTTTCGGCCGTAACTTATGGCCGCCTTATTCCGTTGCCAAACGTGATGTCCGTCACGCATCCACCGTCTTCCGTTCTCCATCTTCTACGCTGACGACTGACGGGCCGTCCGGCAACGGCGTGGCCCGCAACCCCACCGTCACCCCGGCCGACCCGCTGACCACGGGAAGAATGCGCGAGGCAACAGCGAGTGACCCTTCTCTACATGCGCATGAACCCCACGGCCGTGCGGGCCCTGCTCGCCCTGTCGGTCGTCTTCGTGATGCTGGCCACCACCGGCTGGACCGCGGTCCGGCCGCACGGCGTGGACGATCCGCGGGCCGCCTCCCTGTCGGCCTGGGTGAGCGGCAAGATCGGCGCCCGCAAGCTCCCCGACCCGGCGGCGGCACCCGGCGTCATCGCCCGCTTCTTCGCCTCGCTCACCAGCGCCCAGCGGCACAGCCTCGCCGAGCGCTACCCGCTGGTGGTCGGCAATCTCAACGGCGCTCCGGCCACCTTGCGTTATCTGGCCAACCGGCGGGCCCTCACCGAGGCCCGCACCGCCGAGGCCGCCCTGGTGCGCAGCGACCGGCTCACCCCGGCCGGCCGGCAGAACGCGGGCCAGCTGGTGGAGCGCTACGACTCGCTGCTCACCGGCGACCGGCAGATCCTCGCCTTCGACCCCACCGGGACCGGCCGGGCCGCCGAAGTGCTCGGCGACCTCGACACCGCCGGCCGGGTGTCCATCGTCGTCCCCGGCGTCGACACCGACATGCTCAGCTTCGAGCGCGAGAACAAGCCGTACTCGGCCCCGGTGGGCATGGCCGACCAGCTCTACGACGCCGAGCAGGCCGCCGATCCGGGCGCGCGCACCGCGGTGATCGCCTGGGCCGACTACACCACGCCGGCCGGCGTCGGCTTGGACGCCACCATCGGCGCGGACGCCGAGCACGGCGCCGTCCGCCTGGAAGCGCTGCTCGACTCGCTGCCGCGACGCGCCGACGTGGCCCTGTTCTGCCACTCCTACGGCTCGGTGCTGTGCGGGGTGGCCGCGCCCGACCTGCCGCGCGGCCGGGTCTCCGACATCACCGTCTTCGGCAGCCCCGGCATGCGCGCCCGGCACGCCTCCGACCTGCACACCACGGCGCACGTCTGGGCGGCCCGCGACTCCAGCGACTGGATCAGCGACGTGCCGCACCTGGAGTTCGCCGGCCTCGGCCACGGCGCCGACCCGGTCTCCGACTCCTTCGGCGCCCGGGTCATCAGCGCGGCCGGCGCCATCGGCCACCCCGGCTACTTCGCCCCCGGCACCACCAGCCTCGCCAACTTCGCGGAGATCGCGCTCGGCGACTACGCGGGCGTCGCCTGCCGCGGGGGCGACAACTGCACGGCCGGACTGGACTGACGGCTCCCGTCTGCGGCCGGCCGCGGGAGCACGGGGCCCGGGAGCGTACGCGCTTTGGCTGACGCGCGGAGCGACAGGGGGACCGCTGGGCGGGACTCGGCCATAAGCTGAACACATGGGTGACGTGCTGGCCGGAAACAACGCCGTATGGGAGTTCGAACCCGACGCGGTGCTCATCCGGTACAGCCGTTCGGTGCGCGGCTCCCGGCTGCTCCAGGCGCTCGGGGAGCGCCGCGTCCCTCACGGCGCCCTGGCCGGCGTGGAGTTGACGGAGGGTCGGCGCGGCACCGTCGTGCTGCGCGCGGCACCGAGACCCGGCGCGGACCCGCTGGTCGAGGTGGCCGGCGGGCAGTTGCGGGAGACCGCCGATCCCTACCGGCTGGTGCTGCCCGACCAGTCCCGGGACCTCGCCGAGGCCGGCCTGCACCGGCTGGAGGCCGCGATCGCGTCGGGGGACGGGGCCGAGCCGCCCGGCCGGTTCCTGGTGACGGCGCCGGCCGGCCCGGCGGTGTTCAAGGCCTACGACGCGAAGGCGTTCTTCGACGGCCGGACGGTCACCTTCCGCTGGTTCCGCACCGGTGCCTCGACCGCCAAGTGGAAGGCCGGCGACCAGACGTTCGCCGTCGAGGAGTTGAGCGGCGTCGACTGGCGCTCCCCCGAACTGCTGCACGGCCACCTGCGACTGCTGCGCCGCGACACCGGCGAGCCGGGCGCCGCGGACGGCCCCCCGCAGGCCGCCGATCAGGATCCGGCGGCGGTGATCTTCGGTCTCGGCTACGGGCCGGTGCACGAGTCGCTGCCCTTCGCCGCGGCCGTACTGGCGGCGATCCGGGCGGCCCGGGTGGGGCCGGAGCCGTGGCTGTGAGCGCCGGGGCCTGAAGCACCCCGCCCCCTCCGGGACACGCCCCGGCCCCTCCGGGACACGCCTCGCCCGGGCCGGTGGCGGCGCGCCACCGGCCCGGGCGAGGTGTGCTGGCGGCCGGCGCTACTCGCGCGCCGCCGATGTCGCGCTCATGTCCGGGTAGCGGTCGCCCGCGACCTGGCCGGCGATCGGTTCCAGCCACTTGAGTTCGAGTTCGTCCAGGGTGATCCGGGACGCCGCGGTGTTCTCGCGCACCCGGGAGGCCCGGCGGGTGCCCGGGATCGGGACGACCGCCATATCGTGCACGGCGGCCCGCTGGTGCACCCAGGCCAGCGCGATCTGGCCGAGCGTGGCGTCGTGCGCCTTCGCCGCCTTGCGGACCGGATCCAGCAGCCGCCCGTTGGCCTTGGCGTTGTCCCCGCTGAAGCGCGGCTGGAGACGGCGGAAGTCGCCGGCCGACAGATCGCTGCCCGCGTCCTGGAAGGAGCCGGTCAGGAAGCCCCGGCCGAGCGGCGAGTACGCCACCACCGCGACACCCAGCTCGGCCGCCGCGCCGACCAGCGACCGCTCCGCGTCCCGGCTGAACAGCGACCACTCCGACTGGACGGCGGCGATCGGATGCACCGCGTGCGCCGCCCGCAGCTCGGCGCCGGTCACCTCGGACAGTCCGAGGTGGCGCACCTTGCCCTCGGCGACGAGCTCGGCCATCGCGCCGACCGACTCGGCGAAGGGCACCGCGGGGTCGTGCCGGTGCATGTAGTACAGGTCGATCACCTCGGTGCCCAGCCGCCGCAGGCTGGCCTCGACGGACCGCCGGATGTAGGCCGGGTCGTTGTTCACCCCGCGGCTGTCCGGGTTGTCCGGGTCGCGGACGATGCCGAACTTGCTGGCGAGGGTGATCTCGTCGCGGTGCGCTGCGACGAACGGCGCCAGGAACTCCTCGTTGCGCCCGATGCCGTAGATGTCGGCGGTGTCGAACAGGGTGACACCCAGCTCCAGCGCCGCCTCCAGCGTCTTGCGGGCGCCGGCCTCGTCGGTGGCGCCGTAGAACTCGCTGATGCCCATGCAGCCGAGCCCCTGCACCCCCACGAGCGGCCCGTCGTTCCCCAGTCGCACGGTGGCGATACGCCCGCCGTCTGCCTCTGCCGTCACGTTCCTGTCCTCTCCGGCGCCCGACCGGCGCCCGCGTACGTGGCGATCTTGCCGTCCAGGACGGTCAGGGTGTCCTGGAGTTCGGTGATGCGGTGCAGGACGTCGAGCCGGGTGGACTCCAGCAGGGCCCGGCGGTCCGCGTAGGTGTGCGCGCCCGCCCGGACCATCTCGGCGTAGGCCACCATGTCCGCGACGGGCATCCCGGTCAGCCGCAGCTTGCCGACGAAGGCGAGCCAGTCCAGGTCCCGGTTGGAGAAGCGCCGCTGCCCGGTGTGGGACCGGTCGACGTGCGGCATCAGCCCGATGCGCTCGTACCAGCGCAGGGTGTGCGCGCTGAGGCCGGTGAAGTCGGCCACCTCGCTGATCGTGTACTGGTCCTCACCGTCGGGCCGCAGGTGCCCCGCGTCGTCCTCACAGTTCCTCATGGTGCCCGGTGTGCTCGTTGTCGCGTGCAGGACCGTCATGCCCACCACGCTAAGACCTTGGAGTGCGCTCTAGGCAAGCGGGCCGAGCGGCAACCGGACACAGCGGGCGGGAGAGGCGGGGAGCACGGGGAGCACGGGGACAGTGAACCCGGCCCGCCCGCAGGCAATAGGCTCGGCGCCATGGAGAGCCTGGGGCTGATGGGGAACTGGCCGGTGCCGGCGGCGGCCGGAGCCGTCGTACGGCGGGACGGGACGGTGGCCGGGACGTACGGCCCGGTGGAGCGGCAGTTCACGCTCGCCTCGGTGACCAAGCCGCTGGCCGCCTACGCGGTGCTGGTCGCGTACGAGGAGGGCGTCTTCGAGCTGGACGATCCGGCCGGTCCGGAGGGCTCGACCGTCCGGCACCTGCTCGCCCACACCTCCGGGCTCGCCTTCGACGCGCACAAGGTGACGGCGCCGCCCGGCACCCGGCGGCTGTACTCGAACGCCGGGTTCGAGGTGCTGGGCGACACGCTGGCCAAGGCGGCGGGCATGCCGTTCGCGGAGTATCTGCGGCAGGCCGTGCTGGAGCCGCTGGGCATGTCCCGCACCTCGCTGCCCGGATCGCCGGCCGCCGGCGGGGTCTCCACCGCCGGGGACCTGGCCCGGTTCGCCGCCGAGCTCCAGGCCCCCCGCCTGCTGCACTCCACGACGCTGGCGACCGCGACCTCGGTGGCCTTCCCGGGGCTCAAGGGCGTCCTGCCCGGCTACGGCCACCAGAACCCCAACGACTGGGGCCTCGGCTTCGAGATCCGCGACGGCAAGTCCCCGCACTGGACCGGCTCGCTGTCCTCGCCCGGCACCTTCGGGCACTTCGGCCAGTCCGGCACCTTCCTGTGGGTGGACCCGGCCGCGGGCGCGGCCTGCGTGGCGCTCACCGACCGGGACTTCGGCGAGTGGGCGCTGCCGCTGTGGCCGGAGCTGACGGACGAGGTGCTGAAGGAACTGGACGCCGGCCGGGGGTGACCCGGCGCGGATCGGCACGGGTCTGTCCTCCCGGGCCCGGCCCCTCGGTGCGATCCTGTCCCCGGCAGGGACAGGATCGCACCGCGCTCGCCGCCGTACCGTGGAGTGGTGGACACCGGAAGCAGGCTCGGCGAATTTCTGCGGTCCCGCCGTGCGCGGGTGGGCCCGCGCGATGTCGGTCTGCCCGGAGGCGAGCGCCGTCGGGTGCCCGGGCTGCGCCGGGAAGAGGTCGCGCTGCTGGCCGGCATCAGCGCCGAGTACTACCTGCGGCTCGAACAGGGCCGTGACCGGCATCCTTCCGAGCAGGTCCTGGAGAGCATCGCCCGGGCCTTGCTGCTGGACGCGGACGCGGAAACGTATCTGCACCAGCTGGCCCGCCCGCCCCGGGCCGCCACCGGCCGCCGCGCGGGTCGGCCGGAGCGGGTCGGCGAGGGCGTGCGCGGCCTGATCGGCAGCTGGACGACGACACCGGCCTTCGTGCACGGCCGCTCCATGACGATACTGGCCGCCAACCCCATCGCCGTCGCCCTGTCCCCGTCCTTCGCACCCGGCGTCAACACGCTCCGGGCGGCGTTCGTGGAGCCGGAGATGCGGGTCTTCCACCGCGACTGGGACGCCATGACGGCCAAGGCGGTGGCATACCTGCGCTCGCAGGCCGGCGCGGCCGCCCATGATCCCGCGCTGCTGGAGCTGATCGGCGAACTCGGCCGGCACAGCGAGCGGTTCCGCACCCTGTGGGCCCGGCAGGACGTCCGGCAGAAGACCAGCGGCACCAGCCGCATGCTCCACCCCCAAGTGGGCCCGCTGGAGCTGCGCTACGAGAAGCTCGCGGTGCCCGGCTCCCCCGGCCAGATGCTGATCACCTACCACGCCGAGCCGGATTCCGAGTCCGCCGAGCGCCTTCAGCTGCTGGCCCACCTGGCCGACGGCGGGGTCAGCCGTACGACGGCTCGCCGTGCATCTCCCACACCAGGAACTCCGCCGCACCCCGCCACGCCCACCCGGACCCCCCGCTCCACCCCTGACCCGCGCCGCGTCCCCCGGTCCCAGCGTCCGGTCGCCGACCGCCAGCCGGCCGCTGACGACGTGCAGGTA
>NZ_FMCH01000643.1 GCF_900091855.1 Streptomyces sp. DvalAA-14 | reverse complement strand
CCCCGTTCGGCCAGGTCCCGCCGCCCACCGCCGCCGCCCCCGGCCCCCGGCTACAACCAGCCCCCCGGCTACGCCCAGCCGCCCGGCCCCGGATTCGGCGCGGTCCAGCCCGGCGCCGCGCCCGCCGGTTACGGTCAGCAGGCGTCCCTGCCCACCCAGGGCGCGGGCCTGGCCGTCTCCCTGCAGAAGTACAAGGAAGCGCCCACCGGCCAGCGCTGGACACTGCAGAATCCGAAGATGGTGCGGGCCGACCTCGGCCAGGGCGGCGGCCAGCCCGCGCTGGCCCGGCAGGGCGCCATGGTGCTCTACCAGGGCAAGGTCGACTTCAGCTACAAGGGGGCCGGCTTCAAGGGCCGCGTGATCGGCAACATGACCGGCCAGGAGATGCAGCTGATGCGCTGCACCGGCCCCGGTCAGGTCTTCTTCGCCGACAACGCGGCCTATCTGCACCCCATCGAGTTGCAGGGCGACGCCATCTGCGTCTCCGCCGAGAACGTGCTCGCCTTCGACGAGAGCCTGCAGCACGAGGTCCGCCGGATCGAGGGCCACGGCATCCCCGGCGGCGCCCTGTTCACCATGCAGTTCCAGGGCACCGGCACCGTGATCGTCAAGACCCACGGCACCCCCGTGGTGCTCCCGGTCACCCCCACCACCTACGCCGACAGCAACGCCATCGTGGCCTGGTCGGCCGCCGCCCAGGTGATCGTTTCCAGCCAGGTGCGGCTGCGCAGGACCGCCTACCCCGGCCACAGCGGGGAGACCGTGAACCTGCAGTTCCGCGGCGCCCCCGGCAACTTCATCGTCGTCCAGCCCTACGAGGTGTGACCCGCCATGGACCAGCAGATGATCGCGGGCTACGCACCCACACCGGTCGCCGCCCGGATGGAGAACCACGGGTCCGCCATGCTGAAGGTGGCCATGCAGACCGGCCACGACCTGTTCGCCCGCAGCGGCTCGATGATCGCCTACGAGGGTTTCGTGCAGTACGAGCCGAATCCGCCGGCCGTGCGGCAGATGGCGTCGTCCTGGCTGACCGGTGAGAACACCCCGCTGATGAAGTGCAGCGGCGACGGCCTGCTCTATCTGGCCGACTACGGCGCGGACGTGGTGTGCCTGAATATCAACAACGAGTCGGTGTCGGTCAACGGCACCAATCTGCTCGCCTTCGACGCCCACCTGACCTGGGGCGTGGAGCGGGTCAAGGGCCTGGCCAAATTCGCCGGGCAGGGCCTGTTCAACGTCGGGGTGAGCGGCGTCGGCTGGGTCGCCATCACCTCGCGCGGCACCCCGATCGTCGTCGACTGCGGCTCGGGCGCCGACGAGACGTACGTCGACCCGGACGCGCTCGTCGCCTGGTCGTCGGGGCTGAAGATGAAGGCCAAGCGGAGTCTCAAGGCGTCGTCGCTGATCGGGCGCGGCAGCGGTGAGGCCTTCCAGATCGCCTTCTCGGGGCAGGGCTTCGTGGTCGTCCAGCCCAGCGAGGACAGCACTGACCGGCTCCGGTTCCGGGGCTGAGGGGGAGCGACACATCATGCAGAGCCCGCTTTTCGCCTACACCGAGGTCCAGAACCAGGACCACTACAGCCTGCAGAACTCCTATCTGCTCCGGGTCCGCCTCGACGGCAACACCGGCCCCGACTGCCTGGCCCGCAAGGGCTCGATGGTCGCCTACCAGGGCATGATCGAGTTCGACGGCGAGTACCAGTCGCCGTATCAGCGCCGCGACCGCCGGCACACCGCCGAGGGCCTGGACCTGATGCGCTGTTCCGGTCAGGGCACCGTCTACCTCGCCAACCTCGCGCAGCAGATCCACATCCTCGACGTGGACCACGAGGGGCTGACCGTCGACAGCGCCTATGTGCTCGCCCTCGACTCCGGGCTGCACTGGGACGTCATCGCGGTCGACAGCCAGTTCGGCCTGTCCGGCACCGGGCAGTACAACCTGAACATCGCCGGCAGCGGCAAGGCCGCCCTGATGACCTCGGGCAAGCCGCTGATGATGCCGGTCACCCCGGACAAGTACGTGTCCTGCGACGCCGACGCGGTGGTCGCCTGGTCCACCGGCCTGCGGGTCCAGATGCAGGCGCAGACCAGCAGTTCCTCGGTGTTCCGCCGGCGCGGCAACACCGGCGAGGGCTGGGAGCTGAACTTCGTCGGCCAGGGCTATGTCCTGGTCCAGCCCAGCGAGCTGATGCCGCCGCAGAACGTGTCACTCGGCGGCCTGCGCGCCCAGTACGGCCTGGGCGCGGCCGGCCACGGTCAGAACCCGGGCAACATCTGGTCCAACGGCTGAGCCGCAAGGGCCGTGAGCAACCGCCGCGGGGTGTCCCGGTGGTCCGGGACACCCCGCCGCGGCACGCTGCGCCGTCTCATGGCCCGCCGCTGCCACGCCCGTCAGTGCCGACTGCCGGGTGACGGCAGCGCTGCCGGCACCCGGCCCGCAGCCGTCAGCGGGCGAGCAGCTCGCGGGTCCGGTCCAGCAGTGCCCGCACCGAGCCGTCGGCGACTTCGGCGGCCTCCTCGTAGGAGAACCAGCGCAGGTCCAGCGACTCCTCGCTGATCGCTTCCACGGCGCCCGGCGGGGCCAGCGCGGCGTACTCCACATCCAGATGCCAGGCGCAGGGCGTCAGGTGCCGGTCCAGCCGCACCGGGTCCGGCACCAGCAGTCGCAGCCCGGCGATCCCGGATTCCTCGGCGCCCTCCCGCAGCGCGGCGCCGGACAGGGTACTGTCCTGCGGTTCGCAGTGCCCGCCCATCTGCAGCCACATCCGCAGTTTGGCGTGCAGCGTCAGCAGCACCCGTTCCCGGGACGGATCGACCACCAGGACGCTGCTGGTGAGGTGCCCCTCCCGGCAGGGCCGCCACATGGCGTCCGGGTGCTCGGCCAGATACGCCAGATACTCCTGGCGCAGCTTGTCCTGGCCGGGATCGGGCGCGCTCCAGCCGTCCAGGACGCGCACCGCGTCCGCGTGCAGGTCGCTCACTTCTTGGCGTCGCCGTCCTCGTCGTCCCCGTCGGACCCGATGTCGGAGCCGCTGTCGTCCCCGTCGGAGCTGTCGGCGGCCTCGGCCCCGGGGTCCCGCGGACCCTTGGACTCCTTGCGGCCGTCACCCTTCTTCTGCAGGTCCACCGCCTCTTCCGCCGCCTCGCCGAGCATCTGGTCCAGCTCGGAGAAGTCGAAGGACTCGCGGTGCACGAAGCCGTCCGGGTCGTCCAGGTCGGCGGCCGTCGGCAGCATGTCGGGGTGGGCCCAGAGCCCGTCGCGGCCCTCCATGCCGCGGGCGTCGGTGAGCGACGCCCACAGCCGGGAGGCGTCCCGCAGCCGCCGGGGCCGGAGCTCCAGGCCGATCAGCGTGGCGAAGGTCTGCTCGGCCGGGCCACCGGTCGCCCGCCGCCGCCGCAGCGTCTCGCGCAGCGCGCCGGCGGAGGGCAGATGCGGCGCCGCCGCTTCGTGCACCACCGCGTCCACCCAGCCCTCGACCAGCGCGAGCGCGGTCTCCAGCCGGGCCAGCGCGGCCTTCTGCGCCGGCGTGTCCTCGGGCTGGAACATGCCCTGCTGGAGTGCTTCCTGCAGCTGCTCCGGCTGGGACGGATCGAGCTGGCCCACCGCCTCCTCAAGGCGGGCGGTGTCCACCTTGATGCCCCGGGCGTAGCCTTCGACGGCGCCGAACAGGTGCGCCCGCAGCCACGGCACATGCGCGAAGAGCCGCTGGTGGGCGGCCTCCCGCAGCGCCAGATACAGCCGGACCTCCTCCTGCGGCACGCCGAGGCCGTCACCGAAGGCGGCCACGTTCGCCGGCAGCAGCGCGGCCTTGCCGGCCGGACCCAGCGGCAGGCCCACATCGGTGGAGCCGACCACCTCGCCGGCCAGGGTGCCCAGCGCCTGCCCGATCTGCGAGCCGAACATGGCGCCGCCCATGGACCGCATCATGCCGAGCAGCGGCCCGGACATGGCCTGCATCTCCTCGGGCAGCACGTCGCCCATGGCGCCGGCGACCCGCTCGGCGACCGGGTCGACCAGTTCCTTCCACACCGGCAGCGTGGCCTCGACCCACTCCGCACGGCTCCACGCGACCGCGGTGCCCGCGCCGGAGGGCAGCGAGGTCGCCCCGTCCAGCCACAGGTCGGCCAGCCGCAGCGCCTCCTGGACCCAGTCCCGGTCGGCGCGGCCGACGCTGGCGTCCTTCACCCCGTCCGGGGTGCCCTGCGCCACGGTCTGGCGGGCGATGTCCTTGGCCATGTCCCAGTTCACCGGGCCGCCCTCGTAGGAGAGCATCTGGCCGAGCTGCTGGAAGGCGGCGCCGAGGTCGTTGGGGTTCAGCGAGCCGAACATCGCCGCGAACGGGTTGTCGCCGCCGCCGGGGCCGCCGAAACCGAAGGGGCCGCCCGGCTGGCCGCCGCCCTGGCCCTCCCCGCCGTTGCGCTCCTTGCCCTGGTCCCCGTCGTCGGGCTCCTCGGGAGGGACGCCGAATCCGAATGGGATGTCGCTCACGGGATTCCTCGGCTCTGTGTCGTGATGGGCAGTGTGTGGGGTGCGTGGTCCGCACTGTGTGATGGGCTGTACCTCCAGCCTAGACACCTGTCCGGCAGGATGGCTGGATACGTAACTGAGACAACCGTGGGAGACACCCGGTGAGTTCCCCAGAAGGACACGTTCGCCCAGAGCGGAGCGCAGGCCGGGCCGCCGCGGGACCGGTCGTCGCGATCACCGGAGCGGCTTCCGGCGTCGGCCTCGCGCTGGCCCAGCGGCTGGTCGCCTCCGACCAGGTCAGAAAGGTCGTGGCGATCGACGAGCGGCGCGGTGACGTGCCGGGGGCGACCTGGCGGGTGCTCGACGTGCGCGATCCGGCGATCGCCGACAAGCTGCGCGGCGCCGACGTGGTCGTGCACCTCGCGCTCGACCTCGATCTGGAGTCCGACGCCAAGGCCCGTTCCGCTTTCAACGTCCGCGGCACCCAGACCGTGCTGACCGCCGCCGCCGCGGCCGGTGTGCACCGGGCGGTGCTGTGCACCTCCGCGATGGTCTACGGCGCCCAGGCCGACAACGATGTGCCGCTCGCCGAGGACGCCCCGCTGCGGGCCACCTCCGAGGCCGGCTTCGTGGACGACCTGCTGGAGGTCGAGCGGCTCGGCCGGCGCGCCCCCCGAGCGCACCCCGGCCTCAATGTGACGGTGCTGCGCCCGGCGATCCTGGTCGGCGGCACCGACACCGCGCTGACCCGCTACTTCGAATCGCCCCGGCTGCTGGTGGTGGCCGGCAGCCGCCCCTGCTGGCAGTTCTGCCACGTCCAGGACCTGGTCTCCGCGCTGGAGTACGCGGTGCTGGAGAAGGTGGACGGTGAGATGGCGGTCGGCTGCGACGGATGGCTGGAGCAGGAGGAGGTCGAGGAACTGTCCGGCATCCGCAGGATGGAACTGCCGCCCTCGATCGCCTTCGGCGCCGCCTCCCGCCTGCACCGGCTCGGCCTGACCCCCTCGCCGCCCGGCGACCTCGCCTACACCATGCACCCGTGGGTGGTCAGCGGCAGCAGGCTGCACGAGGCGGGCTGGCGGCCCCGCTGGAGCAACGAGGAGGTGCTCGCGGAGCTGCTGGAGGAGGTCGCGGGCCGCAATTCGGTGGCCGGCCGCCGGCTCGGCCGCAAGGACGCCACCGCGCTGGGTGCGGCGGGGGCCACCGTGGCCCTGGTGGGCGCGGCGGCCGCGGTGCGCCGCGCCCGCAAGCGCCGTGGCCTGTGATGGGCGCGAAGGCGGGCAGGCGACAATGGAAGGCCCTTACCGAGCATGGGCAGAAGAGGCGGCATGGTGACGACGACTCCGGCTGACGACGAGCCCGACCGCGGCGGCGGCGCGACCGGCACCGGCGGGCCCCAAGGCGGCGGC
>NZ_FMCH01000645.1 GCF_900091855.1 Streptomyces sp. DvalAA-14 | reverse complement strand
TGGCCCTCGGCTTCGACGGCTACCCCGCGCTGCGCCGGCACCTGCGTGAGGTCACACCCTCCCCACTGCTGCCGGACGCCGCCGCGTGCAACGAGTACCAGCAGGCCGTGCAGGCCGAGATCGAGAACCTGCGGCACCTGGCCGCCGTGCTCGCCGACCCGGAGCCCGTCACCCGTGCGGGGGCGGTACTGGCCGTCTCCCGCCCGCTGCCGGTGCTCGGGTTGCGGGCGGCCGGCGCCCAGGCCCGCGGCTTCGCCTACTTCGCGGCGAAGGTCCACCCCGATGTGCGGTTGCTGGACGAGGGCGGCACGATGCTCGCCGACCGGATCGACGCCGCCGTCCGGGCGGGCGCCACCGCGCTGCTGTGCTTCGCGCTGCCCCGGCACCCGCGCGAGGTGGTCGACGCCCTGGCGCACGCGCGCCGGGCGGGTCTGACCGTGGTGACCGTCGCCGACAGCGCTTTCGCGCCGGTCGCCGCGCACACCGATCTGCTGCTGCCGGCCGCGGTCGGCACCGGCCTCGCCTTCGACACCGCGTGTGCCCCGATGCTGCTGGGCCGGGTGCTGCTGGAATCGATGTGCGACGCGCTGCCGGACGCCCAGGCCCGGCTGGAGGAGTTCGACGCGCACGCCGCGGCCCGGGGTGTGTTCGTCGACTGAGCGCGCGAGCCGGGGCAGCGGCCGGCGGCGTACGTCTTAACGAAAATCTGAGAAACGCGAAGTACCCTCCCGAGCACTTGCCGGAGACGAGGAGGGATGCGACGTGGTGCGCGGGGCCTACACATTGGCGCGGGTCGTGGTGACCGTGCGGGCGGCGGCGTGCTGGCTGTGGTGGCTGGGGGTGATCGCGGCGGCTCCGGGCACGGCGGTGACCTTCAGTCCGACCGGGCGCCGGATCGGGGTCATGGCCGGCGCGGCGCTGTTCATCGTGGCGGCGGTGGCCGCCTTCACCGTCCGCGGCGGCCGCTACGGACAGCGGGCCGACGCGGCTTCCCGGGCCGCGAAGTCCGTCTACCTGCAGGACCGCCGGGTGACCGCGCGGACCTGGGTGCGGCAGCGCAGGTGGTGGCTGCTGGTGGCGTTCCTGGTGGCGGCCGGTTCCTCGGCGCTGCTGCCGTGCGCGGCGGGCATGCTGATGGCCGGCCTGGGCGCCGGGTTGTGGGCCAAGACCCGCCGGGTGGCCCGGCTGGAGCGGTCCCGGGACGCGCTGCTGTGGGTTCGGCCCGACGGCGATCCGGCCTCGTACCAGCTGACCGGAATCGCGGCCGGCGACGCGGCCCCCGGCGGTGGCCGGCGGCGCCGCTGACCGGCACGCGGCGGCGGTGCTAGCGCGTGCCTCGCAGGGGCGGCAGTCCGCCGCCGCTCTCGGCGAGGAGTTCCGCCGGGGTCTGGGCGGTCCTGACCGGTGCGAAGGCCACGGCGCCGTCCTGATCGACGGTGAAGCCGTGGACGGCGGGCCGGGGCAGCGAGTTGTAGGCGAAGTGGTTGGAGAAGTAGTAGGCGCCGGTGTCGAGTACCGCCACGTGGTCACCGGCGGCCAGCAGCGGCAGCGAACGGCCCTTCGCCAGCAGGTCGCCGGCGAAGCAGCAGGGGCCGGCCACGTCCTGGACCACCGGTTCGCCGGTCTTCTCGCGGCCCTTGCCGTCCAGCGCGAGCACCCGCACCGGCCAGGCGTCGGGGGCGAAGACGGTCCGGGTGGCGACCTGGGCGCCGGCGTGGGTGACCGCGATCGGCCGCCCGCCGGCCGACTTGGCGTACTCGACGCGGGCCAGCACCGTGCCGTTCTTGGCCAGCAGCGCGCGGCCGAATTCGGTGACCAGGCCGTACCGGCCGTCGAAGAGGCCCGGGATCTGCGCGCGGAGCAGGTCCGCGTAGTCGGCGAAGGCGGGTGTGACGGCGTCGGAGTCGAAGTTCACCGGCAGGCCGCCGCCGATGTCGAGGACCGTGATCTGCTGGCGGCCGGCCGCCTGGTTGATCCGCTCGGCCAGTTCGTACGCGGCCCGGACCCCGGCCGCCATCAGGGGCAGCGGCACGCCCTGCGAGCCGGTGTGGGTGTGCAGCCGGTTGAGCCAGGGGCGTTCGGCGTAGGCGCGCAGCACCCACTGCTCGGCGCCCGGGTCGCGCAGCGCCACCCCGAACTTCGAGCTGGCGGTCGCGGTGCTCATCGCGCCGATGCTGCCGCCGCCGATCTGCGGGTTGACCCGCAGCCCGAGCGGTGCGGCGGAGGGCGCCTCCTTGCGCAGGGCGTCGATCCGGTCGAGTTCCTCCGGGTTGTCGGCGTTGACCGCGATACCGAGCGCCAGTGCCTCGCGCAGTTCGGCGAGCGTCTTGGCGGGGGAGTCCAGCACCGTGCGCCCGGCCGGGATGCCGGCCGCTCGGGCGAGGGCCAACTCGCCGGGGCTGGCCACCTCGGCGCCGAGCCCGCACGCTCCGAGCAGGGCCAGGACCGGGACCAGCGAGGCGGCCTTGACGGCGAAGGTGTGGGTGATGTCCACGCCGGGTGTGGCGAAGGCGGCCCGCAGATCCGCCGCCGAGCGCTCGATGCCCGTGATGTCCAGCAGCCCGACGACCGGTTCGCTCTCGCTCGCCAGCCCCTGTTCCACCGCCGCACGTAGCGCGCGTTCTCGCCGTATCCCCAGCTCATCCGTCATGCGGACCATCCCACCACCTCCCCGGGGCGGGCCGCCACTTGCCCCCCGTGTCCCGGACGGTCCCCACCGGGACGGGCCTGTTTCTCCGGCTTTCCCCGGCTTTCTTCGGCTTTCCCCGGGCGGGAGCGGCGGGTCCGGCGCGCGGGAGGGGCCGGTCGGCTCCGGTGTTGTTGACTAGGGCTATTCACCTGGTCAGGATGTGAATGAATCACACCAGTGGCTAGGGCGACAACGAGGAGGCCGGACCGATGACGGGACCGAGGCCCGTACGCGCACCGCGCGGCACGGAACTGAGCGCTCTGGGATGGCAGCAGGAAGCCGCGCTGCGCATGCTGCAGAACAACCTCGACCCCGAGGTCGCCGAGCACCCCGACAAACTGGTGGTCTACGGCGGCACCGGCAAGGCGGCCCGCGACTGGAACTCCTTCGACGCGATGCTCCGCACCCTGCGCGGCCTCAAGCAGGACGAGACCATGCTCGTCCAGTCCGGCCGCCCGGTCGGCGTCATGCAGACCCACGAGTGGGCGCCGCGGGTGCTCATCGCCAACTCCAACCTGGTCGGCGACTGGGCCACCTGGGAGGAGTTCCGCCGCCTCGAAGCCCTCGGCCTGACCATGTACGGGCAGATGACCGCCGGATCGTGGATCTACATCGGCACCCAGGGCATCCTGCAGGGCACCTACGAGACCTTCTCCGCCGTCGCGGCCAAGCACTTCGGCGGAACGCTGGCCGGCACCATCACCCTCACCGCCGGGCTCGGCGGCATGGGCGGCGCGCAGCCGCTGGCCGTCACCATGAACGGCGGCGTCGTCATCTGCGTCGACTGCGACCCGCGCGCCATCGACCGCCGCATCGAACACGGCTACCTCGACGCCAAGGCCGACTCCCTCGACCACGCGCTGCGGCTGGCCACCGAGGCCCGCGACGCGCGCCGCCCGCTGTCCGTCGGCGTGCTGGGCAACGCGGCCGAACTCGTCCCGCAACTGCTCGCCATGCAGGCCCCGATCGACATCGTCACCGACCAGACCTCCGCCCACGACCCGCTCGCCTACTGCCCGGTCGGCGTCGACTTCGCCGACATGGCCGCCTACGCGGCCGAGAAGCCCGCCGACTTCACCGTGCGCGCCCGCGAGTCCATGGCCCGGCACGTCGAGGCGATGGTCGGCTTCCAGGACGCCGGCGCCCAGGTCTTCGACTACGGCAACTCCATCCGCGGCGAGGCCCGACTGGCCGGCTACGAGCGGGCCTTCGACTTCCCCGGCTTCGTGCCCGCCTACATCCGGCCGCTGTTCTGCGAGGGCAAGGGCCCCTTCCGCTGGGCGGCCCTGTCCGGCGACCCCGCCGACATCGCCGCCACCGACCGGGCGATCCTCGACCTGTTCCCGGAGAACGAGTCCCTGGCCCGCTGGATCCGGCTGGCCGGCGAACGCGTCCACTTCCAGGGCCTGCCGGCCCGGATCTGCTGGCTCGGCTACGGCGAACGCGACCGGGCCGGCGAACGCTTCAACGAGATGGTCGCCGACGGCACCCTCAAGGCCCCCATCGTCATCGGCCGCGACCACCTCGACTGCGGCTCCGTCGCCTCCCCCTACCGCGAAACCGAGTCGATGCTCGACGGCTCCGACGCCATCGCCGACTGGCCGCTGCTCAACGCCATGGTCAACGTCGCCTCCGGCGCGTCCTGGGTCTCCATCCACCACGGCGGCGGCGTGGGCATCGGCCGCTCCCTGCACGCCGGGCAGGTCACCGTCGCCGACGGCACGGCCCTGGCCGGCGAGAAGATCCGCCGGGTGCTCACCAACGACCCCGGCATGGGCGTCATCCGCCACGTGGACGCGGGCTACGACAGCGCCGAGTCCGTCGCCGCCGACAAGGGCGTCCGCATCCCGATGCGGGAGGGCGGCGTTGACGCCTGACGGTGACCGGTCCGCCCCCGCGGCTCCGGCGGCTACGGCGGCGTCTGCCGACCGGCGCCCCGGGGCCGGGCCCGGCGGCGCCCACGGGCCCGCCGGCTTCCACGAGATGTGGCGCGACCTGCTCCCGCTGGGACGCAGCGCGGCCTCCGGCGGCTACCGCCGCTACGCCTGGACCGCTGCCGACGCCGACTGCCGCTCCTGGTTCCGGCAGCAGGCCGAATCGCGCGGCCTGGCCTACGAGTGCGACCGCAACGGCAACCAGTGGGCCTGGCTCGGCGACCCGCTGGCCGGGCAGGCCGTCGTCACCGGCTCCCACCTCGACTCGGTGCCGGACGGCGGCGCCTACGACGGCCCGCTCGGCGTCGTCTCCGCCTTCGCCGCCCTCGACGAACTCCGCGCCCGCCGAGCCACGCCCCGCAAGCCGCTCGCCGTCGTCAACTTCGGCGACGAGGAAGGCGCCCGCTTCGGGGTCGCCTGTGTCGGCTCCCGGCTCACCGCGGGCCGGCTCACCCCGGAACAGGCCAGGGAACTGCGCGACGCCGACGGCACCACCCTGGCCGACGCCATGGCGCAGGCCGGCTACGACCCCGCCGCGATCGGTCCCGATCCCGAACGCCTGGCCCGGGTCGGCGCCTTCGTGGAACTCCACGTCGAACAGGGCCGCGCCCTGGACCTGCTGGGCGCCCCCGTCGGCGTCGCCTCCGCCATCTGGCCGCACGGCCGCTGGCGCTTCGACTTCCGCGGCGAGGCCAACCACGCCGGCACCACCCGGCTCGACGACCGGCACGACCCGATGCTCACCTACGCCGGCACCGTGCTCGCCGCCCGCGAGCAGGCCCGGCTGGCCGGCGCGCTGGCCACCTTCGGCAAGGTCGCCGTCGAACCCAACGGCGTCAACGCCATCGCCTCCCTGGTCCGCGGCTGGCTCGACTCCCGCGCCGCCGACGAGGACACCCTCGCCGAACTCGTCGCCGCCGTCGAGCGGGCCGCCCGGGAACGCGGCACCCGCGACGGGGTGGACGTCCAGGTCGTCCGCGAGTCCTTCACCCCGGTGGTCGAGTTCGCCCACGACCTCCGCGACCGCCTCACCGCCCTCCTCGCTCCGTCAGGAACCGCCCCGGCGACCGCCCTTGGCACCGCGCCCGGTGCCACCGCCGCCCCCGACGCCGTACCCGTGCTGCCGACCGGCGCGGGACACGACGCCGGAATCCTGTCCGCGGCCGTGCCGACCGCCATGCTGTTCGTACGGAACCCCACCGGCGTCTCCCACTCCCCGGCGGAAGCCGCGGCGGAGGACGACTGCGTCGCCGGGGTCACCGCCCTGGCCGACGTACTGGAGGGTCTCGCGTGCAGGTGACGTATTGGCTGGAGCACGCCTGGCTCGACCCCCGTGTGGAGCCGGGCGTCGCCCTGACCGCCGACGACGGGCGCATCACCGAAGTACGCACCGAAGTCGACGCCCCGCCGCCGGGCGCCACCGTACTGCGCGGCCTGACCCTGCCGGGGCTGGCCAACACGCACAGCCACGCCTTCCACCGGGCCCTGCGCGGCGCCGCCCAGGTCGGCAGCGGCACCTTCTGGACCTGGCGCGACATCATGTACTCGGTCGCCTTCCACCTCACCCCCGACTCCTATTTCCAGCTCGCCCGCGCGGTCTACGCCGAGATGGCGCTGACCGGCGTCACATGCGTCGGCGAGTTCCATTACCTGCACCACCAGTACGGCGGCGCACCGTACGACAATCCGAACGCCATGGGTGAGGCGCTGATCGCCGCGGCCGCCGAGGCCGGCATCCGGATCACCCTGCTCGACGCCGCCTATCTGCACGGCGGCCTCGTCCGGGGCGGCTACCGGCCGCTGGAGGGCGTCCAGACCCGCTTCGGCGACGGCACCGCCGACCGCTGGCACGACCGCTGGTCCCAGCTCAAAGGCGGCGGCCACGCCAGGATCGGCGCGGCAGTGCACTCGGTGCGGGCCTTCTCCGACCGCGACGGCTACCGTGCCTTCGCCGAGCGCACCCGCGGGGTCCCGGTGCACATCCACCTGTCCGAGCAGCCCGCCGAGAACGAGGCGTGCCTGGCCGTGCACGGCCGCACCCCGGCCCGACTGCTGGCCGACTCCGGCTTCTGGGGACGGCACACCACCGCCGTGCACGCCACCCACCTGACCGGCGAGGACATCTCGCTGCTCGGCGGCGCGGGCAGCACGGTCTGCATGTGTCCCACCACCGAGCGGGACCTGGCCGACGGCATCGGCCCGGCGCCCCAACTCAGGCGGGCCGGCTGCCCCTTGAGTCTGGGCAGCGACAGCCACGCGGTGATCGACCTGTTCGAGGAGGCCCGCGGCATGGAGCTCAACGAGCGGTTGCGCAGCCGCACCCGCGGCCACTGGACCGCCGCTCAACTCCTGCGGGCAGCCGCCGAGAACGGCCACGCCGCCCTCGGCTGGCCCGAGGCCGGCCGACTGGAAACCGGCGCGCTGGCCGACTTCACGACCGTCGCGCTGGACTCGGTGCGCACCGCGGGGCCGCCGCCCCGGCTCGGCGTCGAGACGGCCGTATTCGCGGCGACCGGGGCGGACGTACGGCACACCGTGGTCGGCGGCCGGCAGATCGTCCGCGACGGGGTGCACCAACTCGTCCAGGACGTGCCGAAGGCCCTGGCCGAAGCGATCGCCGCCGCCCGGAGCTGATCGCCGCCCCGCCCCGCCCCCCAGCCGTACAACTCCACGGACGACTTCCCGGAAAGTGAAGGCGATGACGACCAGCACGGTCATCACCAACATCGGCAGCCTGGTCACCAACGATCCCTCCCTGTCCACTCCCGGCGATCCACTCGGTCTGATCCAGGACGCGGCTGTCGTCATCGACGGCGACCGGGTCGTCTGGACCGGTGCGAACAGCAAAGCACCCCCCACTGACAATCGCTTCGACGCGGCCGGCCGGGCGATGCTGCCGGGCTTCGTGGACTCGCACTCCCACCTGGTCTTCGCCGGCGACCGCAGCGCCGAGTTCGCCGCCCGGATGTCCGGCCGCCCCTACACCGCGGGCGGCATCCGCACCACCGTCGCCGCCACCCGCGCCGCCTCCGACGCCGAACTGTCCGCGAACGTCGCACGCCACCTCGGCGAAGCCCGGCGCCAGGGCACGACGACGATGGAGACCAAGTCCGGTTACGGCCTCACCGTCGAGGACGAGGCTCGCTCGCTGCGCGTCGCCGCCGAGCTCACCGACGAGGTGACCTACCTCGGCGCGCACGTGGTGGCACCGGAGTTCGCCGACAACCCGGCCGGATACGTGGACCTGGTCACCGGCGCGATGCTCGACGCGTGCGCCCCGCACGCGCGGTGGATCGACGTCTTCTGCGAGCGCGGCGCCTTCGACGCCGACCAGGCCCGCGCCGTGCTCACCGCGGGCCTCGCCCGCGGCCTGACCCCCCGTGTGCACGCCAACCAGCTCGGCCCCGGTCCCGGCGTCCGGCTCGCGGTCGAGGTCGGCGCCGCCTCCGCCGACCACTGCACCCACCTCACCGACGCGGACATCGACGCCCTCGCGAGCAGCGCCGGCACCACGGTCGCCACCCTGCTGCCGGGCGCCGAGTTCTCCACCCGCGCCGCCTACCCGGACGCCCGCCGCCTGCTCGACGCCGGCGCCGAGGTCGCGCTGTCCACCGACTGCAACCCGGGCTCGTCCTACACCACCTCGATGCCGTTCTGCGTCGCGGTGGCCGTCCGGGACATGGGCATGACGCCCGACGAGGCGGTCCGCGCGGCCACCTACGGCGGCGCGCGCGCCCTGCGCCGTACCGACATCGGCACCGTCGCAGCGGGCGCACGCGCCGATCTGCACCTTTTGGAGGCCCCCAGCCACATCCACCTCGCCTACCGCCCCGGTGTACCGCTGACGACGGCGGTGTGGCGGGCCGGAAGGCTGCTGAGCCCGCTGGGGGCCCGGCCTACTCCTCGACCATCAGGCCCCGGCGCAGCCGCGACAGCGTCCGTGTGAGCAGCCGGGACACGTGCATCTGGGAGATGCCCAGCTCCTCACCGATTTCCGACTGGGTGAGATTGCCGACGAAGCGCAGCGACAGGATCTCCCGGTCGCGCGAGGACAGGCTCGCGATCAGCGGCTTGAGCGACTCCAGGTACTCGACGCCCTCCAGATCGTGGTCCTCGTAGCCGATCCGGTCGGCCAGCGCCCCCTCCGGGTCGTCCTCGGCGGGCTGGGCGTCCAGCGAGCTGGCGGTGTAGGCGTTGCTCGCCGCCATGCCCTCGATCACCTCGTCCTCGGGCAGGCCCAGCTTCTGCGCCAGCTCCCGGACGGTGGGCGTGCGGTCGAGTTCCTGCGCCAGTTCGTCGCCAGCCTTGGCCAGGTCGAGCCGCAGCTCCTGCAGGCGGCGCGGCACCCGTACCGACCAGCTGGTGTCGCGGAAGAACCGCTTGATCTCCCCGACGATGGTCGGCATCGCGAACGTCGGGAACTCCACCTCGCGGCTGAGCTCGAACCGGTCGATCGCCTTGATCAGGCCGATCGTGCCGACCTGGATGATGTCCTCCATCGGCTCGCTGCGGGTACGGAACCGGGACGCGGCGAACTTCACCAGCGCCAGGTTCAGCTCCACCAGCGTGTTGCGGACGTACGCGTAGTCGGAGGTGCCCTCCTCCAGCGTCTGGAGGCGGGAGAAGAGCGTCTTGGACAGGGCGCGCGCGTCGACCGGTCCGATCTCGTCGTAGGGGGGAATCTCCGGGAGCCCCTCGAGACCCTCGAGCTGTTCCTGCGGGTGATCCAGGCCGAGCCGGGGTGCCATGTGCTCCTCCCTCTCCTTGCTTCGGCGGTCGGCTGCCAGCGGGTGGCCGTGCCAATGCCGTATATCCACCTGTACCCCCATTTCGGGGCGTGTCGCAAGTCCTGCGGGCGGCGCGGGGCCCGCCGGTGAGGGCGGGATCCGCAGGTAAGGGCGCGTGCGGGTGCGCACCGGGGGTGTGCAAGGCGGCGGAAGCCCGCCGACTACCGTCAGTGCCGTCGAACGCGTAGGGTCGGAAGCGCGTCACCAGGGATGGGATAAGGAGCGCACATGGACCGCGAGGCGGTCGGCACCGCCGACTTGGGCAGGCTGCGTGTCGAGGTCAGGCAGGTGGGCCACACCGCGGTCTTCACGCCGTCGGGAGAGCTGGACCACCACACGGCCGATGTGCTCGCCGAACCGTTGGGCGCGGCGGTCGACGCCGGGGTCACCCGGCTGGTGATCGACTGCGCGAATCTGGCGTTCTGCGACTCCACCGGGCTGAATGTGCTGCTCGGCGCCCGGTTGCGGGTCGAGGCGATCGGCGGGGCCGTCCATCTGGCGGCGATGCGCCCGACCGTCGCCCGGGTCTTCGAGATCACCGGGGCGGAAGCTGTCTTCACCCTCCATGACACGCTCGACCAGGCACTTCAGGAGTAGTGGCGGGTGGACGGGGGGCAAGCCGTGAGTGACCTTCGCCGGAGCGTACGAGCATTGCCCTCGTTCCGGACGTGTTCCCGGAGATCGACCGGGCAGAAGACTGTCGGACCGCAGTTGGACATCCGTGAGGTGAGGCCCTGATGAGCACCACCCGGCCCTACGCCGCGGACGATCGCGGCCCGGACGCGGGAGGCTCCGAAGGCGAGCCCGACGCGCCGACCCGGGCGCCAGAGCCGATGAGGCGGCTGGCGTTGTCCGGGGAGAGCGGCATCGTGCCGCGAGCCCGGGACTTCACCCGGCAGGCGCTGCACGACTGGGGCTGGCTGCCCGCCGCCACCGCCGATCGCCGGGCGGCCGCGGAGGACGTACTGCTGGTGGTGTCCGAGCTGGTGACGAACGCCTGTCTGCACGCCGGCGGCCCGGAGGAACTCCGGCTGTGGCGCAGCCCGAAGGCGCTGCGCATGGAGATCGTGGACGGCGGCCCGGGCGACCCGGCTCCCCGCACCCCGCACCGCGCCGGCCGGCCCGGCGGCCACGGCATGTTCATCGTGCAGCGGCTGTGCCTGGACTGGGGCGTGATCCGGCACGAGGGCCAGCCCGGAAAGACGGTATGGGCGGAGCTGGCCGCTCCCTCCTAGGGAAAACGCCTGCTCACAGCGCTCCCCGCAGCTCTGTGTCATGGCTTGTCCACAGCCCGGTGCGTACCACCGAGTCGGGACCGTCTCGTGCGGACTACCATCAAGCCCATGACCCGCGTACTTCTCGCTGAGGACGACGCATCCATCTCGGAGCCACTGGCGCGCGCGCTGCGCCGTGAGGGCTACGAGGTCGAGGTGCGCGAGGACGGACCCACCGCACTCGAGACGGCGCTGCTCGGCGCCGTGGACCTGGTCGTACTCGACCTGGGCCTGCCCGACATGGACGGTCTCGACGTGTGCCGCCGGATCCGTGTCGAGGGGCACACCTTTCCCGTCCTGGTACTCACCGCCCGCGCCGACGAGGTCGACACCGTCGTCGGTCTGGACGCCGGCGCCGACGACTACGTCACCAAGCCGTTCCGTCTCGCCGAGCTGCTGGCCCGGGTCCGCGCCCTGCTGCGCCGCGGCACCACCGAGCCCGCCCAGCCCTCGACCCACGGGGTACGGATCGACGTCGAGTCGCACCGGGCCTGGATGGGCGACGACGAACTCCAGCTCACCGCCAAGGAGTTCGACCTGCTGCGCGTGCTGGTGCGCGACGCCGGCCGGGTGGTCACCCGCGAGCAGCTGATGCGCGAGGTCTGGGACACCACCTGGTGGTCGTCCACCAAGACCCTCGACATGCACATCTCCTGGCTGCGCAAGAAGCTGGGCGACGACGCGGCCAACCCGCGCTTCATCTCCACGGTCCGCGGAGTGGGCTTCCGGTTCGAGAAGAACTGATCAGCCACCTCTCATGCGCCGCCGCCTGATCTCGTCCACGCTGGCCGTGGTGCTCGTCGTCATCGCGGTCTTCGGCATCTCCCTGGTCATCGTGGAGACCAGGACCATCCAGAGCAGCGCCCAGGACGGTGTGCAGTCCGAGGCGGTACGGCTGGTCGGCGTGGTGGAGAACCGGATCAACGCCAAGGAGGCGTTGGACGCCAAGCACTTGAACCCGCTGATCTCGGACGGCCGTTACGCGGTGGTCCGGGTCCCCGGGCACCCGGTGGTGCGGCTCGGCGACCGGCCGCACGGCGCGGCCATCTCCTCCACCCAGTCCGGCGACTCGGGGGAGACCGTCACGGTCGAGGAGGCGCGGTCCAAGGTCAGCCAGCAGATCGGGCGCACCCTGCTGGTGATCCTGGCAGTGGCGCTGCTGGCCGTGCTGGCCGCGGTGGGGCTCGCCGTACGGCAGGCCCGGCGGCTGGCCAGCCCGCTCACCGACCTGGCCGAGACCGCCGAGCGCCTCGGCTCCGGCGACCCCCGGCCCCGGCACCGCCGCTACGGGGTCCCGGAGCTGGACCGGATCGCCGACGTGCTGGACGCCAGCGCGGAGCGGATCGGGCGGATGCTCACCGCCGAGCGGCGGCTCGCCGCCGACGCCTCGCACCAGCTGCGCACCCCGCTGACCGCGCTGTCCATGCGGCTGGAGGAGATCGTGGCCACCGCCCGGGACGAGGAGGCGGTCAAGGAGGAGGCCACCATCGCGCTCGGCCAGGTCGAGCGCCTGACCGACGTGGTGCAGCGGCTCCTGACCAACTCCCGCGACCCCCGCTCCGGCTCCGCGGTGGACTTCGACCTCGACGAGGTGATCCGGCAGCAGGCCGAGGAGTGGCGCCCGGCCTACCAGTCCGAGGGCCGCAGCCTGGTGCTGTCCGGCAGCCGCTCGCTGCGCGCCGTCGGCACCCCGGGCGCGGTGGCCCAGGTGCTGGCCACCTTGATCGAGAACTCCCTGATGCACGGCGCCGGCACGGTCGCGCTGCACACCCGCGTCACCGGCAACCAGGCCGTGGTCGAGGTCTCCGACGACGGCCCCGGTGTGCCGCCCGACCTCGGCGCCCGCGTCTTCGAACGCGCGGTCAGCGGCCGCAACTCCACCGGACTGGGCCTCGCGGTGGCACGCGACCTCGCCGAGGCGGACGGCGGCCGGCTGGAACTCCTCCAGCAGCGCCCCGCCGTCTTCGCGCTCTTCCTGGCCCAGGAGATCACGCCGCGCCAGCCCCCGACGGAGCAGATCATCACCTGAGGCCGGCTTCCGCCGTGCGCCGCTCCTCAGCCGTCCAGCTGGTCGTCAGCCGTCCAGCTGGTCGATCGTCGCCGTGGATGGCCCGCGCTCGGCGCGCAGGGCAGCGGCCGCCGACTCGGCGTCGCGCAGCACCCGGACCGCGTTCTGCCAGGTGAGTTTGGCGAGGTCGGCGTCCGACCAGCCGCGGTCGAGGAGCTCGGCGACCAGGTTGGGGTAGCCGGCCACATCGGCGAGGCCGTCGGGGGTGAAGGCGGTGCCGTCGTAGTCCCCGCCGAGGCCGAGGTGGGAGACGCCGGCTATCTCACGCATGTGGTCGAGGTGGTCGGCCACGGTGGCCACGGTGGCCGGCGGCCGCGGGTGGGCGGCTTCGAAGGCGCGCTGGACGGCCATCGCCTCCGGAGTGGTGTCGAGGGGGTGGAAGCCCTTGTCGCGCATGTTGGCGTCGGCTTCGAGGGTCCAGTCGATGGCGGCGGGGAGGATGAACTTGGGCACGAAGGTCGCCATGGCGACGCCGCCGTTGCCGGGCAGCAGTGCCAGGACGTCGTCGGGGATGTTGCGGACGTGGTCGCAGACGGCGCGGGCCGACGAGTGGGAGAACAGGACCGGGGCCTGCGCGACCCGTAGTGCGTGGCGCATGGTGTCGGGGGAGACATGGGAGAGGTCCACCAGCATCCCGAGCCGGTTCATCTCCCGGACGACCTCCTCGCCGAAGGCGGTGAGTCCGTGCGCGGCCGGCTCGTCGGTCGCGGAGTCCGCCCACGGGGTGTTGGCGTTGTGGGTGAGCGTCATGTAGCGCACGCCCAGCTCGTAGAGCTGGCGCAGGACGGCCAGCGAGCAGTCGATGGAGTGGCCGCCCTCGGCACCCATCAGGGAGGCGATGCGACCCTCGGCCCGGGCGGCCTCCATGGCGTCGGCGGTGAGGGCGAGCCGCAGATCCCCGTCGTACCGCTCGGTCATCCGCCGGACCACGTCGATCTGCTCCAGCGTCGCGGTGACCGCGGCGCCGCCGGTGCGGGACACCGGCACGTACACCGACCAGAACTGCGCGCCGACCCCGCCGGCCCGCAGCCGCGGGATGTCGGTGTGCGTGCGCCCGGTCTGATCGGCCGCTATGTCCAGCCGGTCGAGGTCGTAGGACACCTGCTCGCGCAGGTTCCACGGCAGGTCGTTGTGCCCGTCCACCACGGGGTGGGCGGCGAGCAGATCACGGGCGCGGGTCAGGAGGTCCATGCGGAACACTGTATGAGCCGCGCCGCCCGCCCGCTCGGAGCCCTGTGGACAACCGCGCTCGCAGCCCGCTGACCAGCGCAAAGCCCCACCGGCTCGCCCACCGCCTCGCCCGCCGCCCGGCTCGGCGGCCCGCCGGCCGTACCGCCCCACCGGCCGCCCGGCCGGAAAAGCTCAGTGCCCGAAGCCGAATCCGGCTTCCCCGGTCACCTTCGCCCGCAGCCGCTTCCCCTTCTCCGTCGCCTGCTCGTTCAGCGACACCTGGAACTCCCGCATCCGCGCCAGCAGTCCCGGGTCGTGCGCGGCCAGCATCCGTACCGCCAGCAGGCCGGCGTTCCGCGCCCCGGCGACCGAGACCGTCGCGACCGGCACCCCGGCCGGCATCTGCACGATCGACAGCAGCGAATCCATCCCGTCGAGATACTTCAGCGGCACCGGCACCCCGATCACCGGCAGCGGGGTCACCGACGCCAGCATCCCGGGCAGGTGGGCCGCGCCGCCCGCGCCCGCGATGATCGCCTTGAGACCGCGCTCGGCGGCCTGCTCGCCGTACGCGATCATCTCGCGCGGCATCCGGTGCGCGGACACGACGTCGACCTCGTACGGCACGTCGAACTCGTCCAGTGCCTGGGCCGCGCCCTCCATCACCGGCCAGTCGGAGTCGGAGCCCATCACGATGCCGACCACCGGCTGGGGCGCGGGCGCGTTACTCATCGATGGTTCCTCGCAGGTAGTCGGCCGCGTGGCGGGCGCGCTCGCGCACCTCGGCCAGGTCGTCGCCGTAGGTGTTGACGTGGCCGACCTTGCGGCCCGGCTTCACGTCCTTGCCGTACATGTGGATCTTCAGGCCCGGGTCGCGGGCCATGCAGTGCAGGTAGGCGGCGTACATGTCGGGGAAGTCACCGCCGAGCACATTGGCCATCACGGTCCAGGGGGCGCGGGGCCGCGGGTCGCCGAGCGGCAGGTCGAGCACCGCCCGCAGATGGTTGGCGAACTGCGAGGTGCCGGCCCCGTCCATCGTCCAGTGGCCGCTGTTGTGCGGGCGCATGGCCAGTTCGTTGACCAGCACGCGCCCGTCCGCGGTCTCGAACAGCTCGACCGCGAGATGGCCGATCACGCCCAGTTCGCGGGCGATGGTCAGGGCCAGCCCCTGCGCGCCGGCGGACAGCTCGTCGGACAGGCCGGGCGCGGGCGCGATCACGGTGTCGCACACGCCGTTCACCTGCACCGACTCCACCACCGGGTAGGCGACCGCCTGGCCGTGCGGCGAGCGCACCACGTTGGCGGCCAGCTCGCGGACGAAGTCCACCTTCTCCTCGGCCAGCACCGGGATCGGCTCCCTGCGCCCGTCGGGCGTGAGGGGACCCACCGCGCGGAACGGCTCGGCGGCCTCCGCCGCGGAGCCGACGATCCACACGCCCTTGCCGTCGTACCCGCCGCGTACGGTCTTCAGGACCACCGGAAAGCCGCCGACCTCCTCGGCGAACCGCGTCACGTCCTGCGGGTCGGCGACGATCCGGTTGCGCGGGCAGGGCACCCCGATCGCGGCGAGCCGGGCCCGCATCACGCCCTTGTCCTGGGCGTGCACCAGCGCCTCGGCGCCGGGGCGGACCACGACGCCGTCCGCCTCCAGCGCGCGCAGGTGCTCGGTCGGCACGTGCTCGTGGTCGAAGGTGATGACGTCGCAGCCCGCGGCGAAGGCCCGCAGGGTGGCCAGATCGCGGTAGTCGCCGACGGTCACGTCGGCCACCACCTGGGCGGCCGAGTCCTGCGGGGTGTCGCTGAGGATCTTGAACCGGATGCCGAGCGGGATGCCCGCCTCATGGGTCATACGGGCGAGCTGGCCGCCGCCCACCATGCCGACTACGGGGAAGTTCACGTTGTGTCCTGCCGGAGATGCGCGTGGTACACGGGGTCTGTCCTGTCCTCGAACCGGTCCGAGGACCGTTCCGAACCCCGGAAGCTGGCTCTACCAGGGTATCCGCCGGGCGAGCGGACCAGAAACACCCCCGATCGCCGTATTTTCGGACCGGGCGGCTAGCATGTGGGGGATTACTCACTTCATCACCCCGACCTCACCGAGCACCCGACCCCTCACAGACAGGGCCGAGCGATTTATGAGCGGACTGCGCGCGATGAGATCCAGGCTGAGCCTGGTCTACCGCGAAATCGCGAAGTTCGGAGCCGTCGGCGCTGTGGGCGTGCTGGTCAACATCGGCGTCTTCAATCTGGTCCGGCACAGCACCGAGTTGCAGACCGTGCGGGCCAGCATCGTGGCCACGATGGTGTCCATCGTCTTCAACTACGTCGGCTTCCGGTACTTCACCTACCGCGACCGCGACAAGGCGGGCCGTACCAAGGAACTCGGCCTGTTCCTTTTCTTCAGCGCGATCGGCCTGGTCATTGAGAACGGCGTGCTCTACCTGGCGACGTACGGTTTCGGCTGGGACAGCCAACTGCAGAGCAACGTCTTCAAGTTCGCCGGTATCGGGTTGGCGACGCTCTTCCGCTTCTGGTCCTACCGCACCTGGGTGTTCCGCGCGATGCCCGCCCGGGAGGCCGTCGAGCAGGCCGAGTCCTTCCTCACCGAGGCGGACGGACAGGCGGCCACCGCGCCCAAGACCAAGCGCGGGAAGGCCGACGCGCACGGCGTCTGACCCCGCGGCCCGCACCACCACCGCAGACGCGGCGCAGGCGCAGGACGGGCGAGTCCGGTCGGGGCCCGCTCGCCCCCGGTGGCGGCCCCGCCCGTAGGCCGCCTCAGGCCGACGGCCGTCCCATCGCCCGGTACGTCCAGCCCGCCTTGCGCCACAGTGCCGGATCGAGCGCGTTGCGCCCGTCCAGGATGTGCCGTCGCGCGGCGACCTCGGCCAGCGCGGCCGGGTCCAGTTCGCGGAACTCGCGCCACTCGGTGAGGTGCAGGACCACCTCGGCGCCGCGCACCGCGTCCACCGCCGTCGGCGCGTAGCCGAGGGTGGGGAAGAGCCGCTTGGCGTTCTCCATGCCCTTGGGGTCGTAGACCGTGACCTGGCCGCCCTGCAGGTGGATCTGGCCGGCCACATTGAGCGCCGGGGAGTCGCGTACGTCGTCGGAGTCCGGCTTGAAGCTGGCGCCCAGGACCCCGATCCGGCGGCCGAGAAAACTGCCGCCGACCGCGTCGCGCGCCAACTCGACCATGTGCGTCCTGCGGCGCATGTTGATCGAGTCGACCTCGCGCAGGAAGGTCAGTGCCTGATCGGCGCCCAGTTCGCCGGCCCGCGCCATGAAGGCCCGGATGTCCTTGGGCAGGCAGCCGCCGCCGAAGCCGATGCCGGCCCGCAGGAACTTGTGGCCGATCCGGTCGTCGTGGCCGATGGCCTCCGCGAGCTTGGCCACGTCCCCGCCGGCCGCCTCGCTGACCTCGGCCATGGCGTTGATGAAGGAGATCTTGGTGGCGAGGAACGCGTTCGCCGCGGTCTTGACCAGTTCGGCGGTCGGATAGTCGGTCACCACGAACGGTGTGCCCTCGCCGAGGGGCCCGGCGTACACCTCGCGCAGCACCGTCTCGGCGTGCTCGCTGCTCACGCCGACCACGATCCGGTCGGGGCGCAGGGTGTCCTTGACGGCGAAGCCCTCGCGCAGGAACTCCGGATTCCAGGCCAGTTCGGCGTCCGCGCCGGCCGGGGCGAGTTCGCGCAGCAGGGCGGCCAGCCGGGTCGCGCTGCCCACCGGCACCGTCGACTTGCCGACCACCAGGGCCGGGCGGCGCAGATGCGGGGCGAGCAGGCTGAAGGCGCTGTCCACATAACTCATGTCGCAGGCGTACTCGCCGTGCTTCTGGGGAGTGTTGACGCACACGAAGTGCACATCGCCGAACTCGGCGACCTCCTCCCAGGAGGTGGTGAAGCGCAACCGCCCGCTGGCGCCCTCCATGCCCGCCACATGGCGGGCGAGCAGATCCTCGAGACCTGGTTCGTACATCGGCACCTTGCCGCGCGAGAGCATCTCGATCTTGCGCGGATCGATGTCGAGCCCGAGCACCTCGAATCCCAACTCGGCCATGGCGGCAGCGTGGGTGGCGCCGAGGTAACCGGTGCCGATGACGGTGAGCTTCAGAGGCATGCGGCGAAGCATAGTCGGCACCGGGTGAACCAAATGAGGTATGCCAGGTGGCCACTCGGTCCACAATGCGTGCATAGATCTAAGGGGTGGGTTGTGGCCGACAGTGGCGACGGCGCCAGAGACGGTGCCGGTACGGAGCGGGGGCCGGGCGAAGCGGCCGCGGCGGGCACGGGGCAGGGCGCTGGGCAGGGCGCGGGGTGGGACCGGCCGTCGTGGACGGGGACAGCGGATGCTCCCGACCGGGCCGAGGACGATCCGGGCCCGGTCCGGGACGCGCCGGCCGGAGATGTGCCGCCCGCAGACCCGTCGGCCGCAGACCCGTCGGCCGAGGACGTGACTGCTGAGGACGTCACCGCTGAGGACGTGACCGCCGAGGAACTGCCGGAATCTCGCCGAGGAGCGGACGGCCCCGACGGCCCCGACGACCCCGACCGCCGTGCCCGGCGCCGCCGCCGCACCCGCAGAGTCCTGTACGGCGCGCTCGCCCTGCTGTGCGCCGGCGTCCTGCTGGCCGCCGGCAGCACCTACTGGGCCTACGAGCACTACACCGGCCGGGTCGACCGCATCGCGGGCGCCTTCCCGACCGATGTCCCGAAGGCCGCGCAGCCCCCGCCCTCCAAGGACGGCAGCGAAACCTTTCTGCTGGTCGGCCTGGACGCGCGATCCGATCTGCCGACCACCGGCAAGGACGCGAAGGCCCCGGAGTGGAAGCCGGGCGCGCAGCGCAGCGACACGATGATGCTGGTGCACCTGCCGGCCGACCACCAGCACGCCTACGTCGTGTCGTTGCCCCGCGACTCGTGGGTGAACATCCCCGGCCACGGCAAGGCGAAGCTGAACGCCGCCTTCTCCTGGGGCGGGCCGCCACTGCTCATCGACACCGTGCAGCGGCTGACCAAGGTGAAGATCGACCATCTCGCGGTCATCGACTGGAGCGGCTTCAAGCAGCTCACCGACGCGGTGGGCGGCGTCGACATCACGGTCGACAAGACCGTCTCCCGGCTGCACGGTGGCGGCCCGGGCGCCGTCTGGAGCGCGGGCACCCACCACATGGACGGCGACGAGGCGCTCGACTACGTCCGCGAGCGCTACGGCCTGCCCAACGGCGACCTGGACCGCACCCACCGGCAGCAGAACTTCCTGCGGGCCGTGCTGGCCAAGATGCTGTCGGGCGGCACCTTCAGCAACCCGCTGAAGCTCAAGCACGCCCTCGACCAGGTGACGTCGGTGGTGAGCGTGGACGACCAGTTGTCGAACAGCGATCTGCGCGGCCTGGTGTGGAATCTGCGCGGCGTGCGGTCCTCGGACATGGCCTTCATGAACGCGCCGGTGGCCGGTTTCGACACCATCCAGAAGCAGTCCGTGGTGCTGCTGGACGCGGGCGCCTGCGCCGAGCTGTGGGAGGCGATGCGCGACGACACGATGACCGATTTCGTCGCCACGCACAGTCTGGACACGCTCGGTGACAAGGTGTCGTGAACGTCACCCGACCGGGTCGGCGCAGCCCATAGGTCACCGCGCCTGGGCCGACTTAGGATCGTAGGGTTACTTAACGGTAGTTAGCACTCGGGGAGTGAGACACAGTGGCCGGATCCTCCGATTTCGACTTCTTCCGGACCTCGGAAGAGCAGGACATGCTCAGGACCTCGGTCCGCTCGCTCGCCGAGGCGAAGATCGCGCCCTTCGCCGCCGAGGTCGACGAACAGGCCCGCTTCCCGCAGGAGGCGCGCGAGGCCCTGGAGGCCAACGACCTGCACGCCGTGCACGTACCCGAGGCCTACGACGGCTCCGGCGCCGACGCGCTGTCCACCGTGATCGTCATCGAGGAGGTCGCGCGGGTCTGCGCGTCCTCCTCGCTCATCCCGGCGGTCAACAAGCTCGGCTCGCTGCCGGTGCAGCTGTCCGGCTCGGAGGAGCTGAAGACCAAGTACCTGGGTGCGCTGGCCCGCGGCGAGGGGATGTTCTCCTACTGCCTGTCCGAGCCGGACGCGGGCTCCGACGCGGCCGGCATGAAGACCCGCGCGGTCCGCGACGGCGACAGCTACGTGCTCAACGGAGTCAAGCGGTGGATCACCAACGCCGGCCAGTCGCAGTTCTACACCGTGCTGGCCGTCACCGATCCGGACAAGCGCTCCAAGGGCATCTCCGCCTTCGTGGTGGAGAAGGACGACCAGGGCGTCTCCTTCGGAGCCCCGGAGAAGAAGCTCGGCATCAAGGGCTCCCCGACCCGCGAGGTCTACTTCGACAACGTGCGCATCCCCGCCGACCGGCTGATCGGCGCCGAGGGCACCGGCTTCGCCACCGCGATGAAGACCCTCGACCACACCCGCATCACCATCGCCGCGCAGGCCCTCGGCATCGCCCAGGGCGCGCTGGACTACGCCAAGGGTTATGTCAACGAGCGCAAGCAGTTCGGCAAGGCCATCGCGGAATTCCAAGGCATCCAGTTCATGCTGGCGGACATGGCGATGAAGCTCGAAGCGGCCCGGCAGCTCACCTACGCCGCCGCCGCGAAGTCCGAGCGCGTCGACGCGGACCTGACGTTCTTCGGTGCGGCGGCCAAGTGCTTCGCCTCGGACGTTGCCATGGAGATCACCACCGACGCGGTACAACTCCTCGGCGGCTACGGCTACACGCGCGACTACCCGGTGGAGCGGATGATGCGCGACGCGAAGATCACCCAGATCTATGAAGGCACCAACCAGGTGCAGCGGATTGTGATGTCCCGGAACCTTCCGGCGTAGCCCGCCGCGTCTCAACTCTGTAATAACCGCAGCTCGAAGGGCACCCGCAGGGGTGCCCTTTTGGGTAGTTGGGGAGGTTTAGCGGTTGGTTTGCGATCAATTGACAAGCGCACGACGGGGCTTGTAGAGCTGTCATGGCCATCAGCGGGACGGGGGGCCTACGCGTCTGCTGAACGGCCTTACCTCAGCTTGTGATCCGAGTCCCGTGAAGGGAAGACGTGTCTATTAACCGCCGCACCGCCATAGCGGTGCGAACCATTGGCGTCGCCTCCGCCGCAGCCGCTCTCGCGCTGGGCGTTGCAGGCAGCGCGTTCGCTTGCAGTATCGGTGACTTCAAAGCATCCGTCTCGTGTGACCAGTCGAGCGGCCAGGGCACCCTGACCGTTCACGACACCGACAGCACCCGTCCGGTGACGATCACCGTCAAGACCGAACAGGACACGGTCGTCGCCGGTCCTCAGGACTTCACCAACCAGGGGGACTTCACCCTCACGGTGCCGTGGACGGCCGGAGCGCACTACACGGTCCTCGCGTCCGTCAAGGGCCACTTCACCAACAGCGAGGTCCCCGGGGGTGCGGTGGTCCCCGACGAGTCCTGCGCCGCCCCGACCACCACGCCGCCGGCCCCGCCCACCACCACGCCCGCGGCGCCGACCACCTCGCCGGCCACGCCCACCGCGTCGCCCTCCACTCCGGCGGCCACTCCCACTCCCTCGGCGAGCAGCAGCACCGCCGCGGCCGTCGCCGACACCAACGCGCCGTCCCCGGCCGCCGGTGGCAGCACGAACCTGGCCGAGACCGGTAGCAGCAGCAGCACCCCGATGATCGCCGGCATCGCCGCGGCGCTCGTCGTCGTCGGCGGTGGCTCGGTGTTCGCACTGCGCCGCCGCAAGCCCGCCGCCCGCCACTGACGCGAGCCAGGGCGCACCGGGCTCACCGAGCCCGCTGAGGCACTCCAGCAACGGCCGTACGACCTTGTGTCGTACGGCCGTTGCGCGTCCGCGGGTCGCGCGGGGCGGCCGGCAGGCGGCGTCGGCGCGCCGCCACGTCACCGATCGGTCACAGTGGCCGGGCCGCCGCCGCAAGACGCGTACCTGACAGCTTTCAGGCGATACGCTGCGACGCCGCGGCCAGCCGTTCGCCGCGGACCGTTCGGCGTTCGACGCGCCGAAAGTGAACCAGGGGGCTCTTCATGGCTATTCGCAAGTCGACGATGCAGGAACAGGTCGCGCAGGCCATCGCGCAGATCAATCCGGGGGACACGCCCATCGTCACGTTCCACACGGTCACCGGGCCGAGCCCGTGGCTGATGGACAACCTGGGGCTGCTGGCCCAGGCGTTCGTCAAGTACTACTTCGTCACCGTCACCGAGCAGGCCGTGGTCTTCCACCGGGCCGGCCGGATGACCTCCCGTCCCAAGGAACTGGTGGCGGCGATACCGCGCCAGGAGGCGGCCGGACTGGTCAGCGACGTGCGCCGCAAGGCGCTGTGGAGCTCGCTGCGCTTCCAGCTGCCCGGTGAGGCCAAGCCGACCCGGCTGAACGTGGGCCGCTACTGGCGCGCCGAGCTGGACCAGTGGGTGTCGGCCGTCACCGGCCAGCCGATCGCCGCCTGAGGCGCTCCCGCCGCCACCTGAGGCGCCCCCGCTCCCGCGCCTGAGGCGCCAGCGGTCCCGCCTCCGCAACGCCGATCCGTCCGGGCAACGGACAACGGACAACGGACAACGGCCCCGGTCCCCGCGACGATCTCGCCGCGGCGGCCGGGGCCGTTCCCGCGCGCCGGAGCGGACGCGCGGGGCGAGGGCTACTTGGCGGTGCCCACCGTCACCTGCTGGTCGTTCTTCAGCTCGTCGAACAGCGTCTTGGCCTTCGTCATGTCCCACTTCACGGCGTCACCGTCATTGGGGGTGCTGTAGTTGGCGTTGGCTATCGGCACCGTGATCGAGTGGCCACCGCCGCCGGTGACACCCTTCATCGCCCAGAACATCGACGCCAGGTCCGGCAGGCTCATCTTCTTGTCCACGACCAGCGTGTCCAGACCGGAGCCGATCACCGGGTACAGCTTGAACGGGTTCAGGATCGTCGTCGGCGAGGCCGCCTGGTGGGCCAGGGTGGACAGGAACTTCTGCTGGTTGCGCATCCGGCCCAGGTCCTGGTCGGCCTCCTGGTGCCGCTGCCGCACGAAGGCCAGCGACTGCTTGCCGTTGAGCGTCTGGCAGCCGGCCGCGAAGTCCGCACCGGACGCCTTGTCGTGCAGCGGCTTGTCCAGGCACATGTTCACACCGCCGAGCGCGTCGACCAGGTTCACGAAGCCGGAGAAGCCGATCTCCGCGTAGTGGTCGATGTGGATCCCGGTGTTGTACTCGATGGTCCGGGTCAGCAGCTCGGGCCCGCCGTCGGAGTAGGCCCGGTTGAGCTTGTGGGTGGAGGCGGCGTACCGCTTGTGCGACTGCTGGCCGGTGAAGGCCGGGATGGTGACGTACGAGTCGCGCGGCAGGCTCATCATCGTGGTGCCGTTGTCACCCGTGTGCAGGATCATCATCGAGTCGGTGCGCTGGCCGCTGTCGGCGCCGGTGTGGAGCTGCTTCTCCTCGGCCTTGGTGAGGCCCTCCCGGCTGTCCGAGCCGACGATCAGATAATTGGTGCCCTTGCCGGTGGGCGGCCGGTCCTCGACCTTGCTGAGGTCCACCTCGCGGCGCACCTTGGAATCCGCCCAGAAGTACGTGGAGACGGACACCACGAGCAGCACCACGACCAGGCCCAGCGCGGTGTAGCCGATCTTCTTGCGGGTGCTCCAGCGCCGGCCGCTCGGGCCGCCACCGGTTCCGCCGGGGCCGCCCGTGCCGGGCGGGCCGTACGCGCCACCGGGCTCACCGCCCGGCTGCGAGCGGCGGCCGGCCTGCTGCGGGACCCC
>NZ_FMCH01000646.1 GCF_900091855.1 Streptomyces sp. DvalAA-14 | reverse complement strand
CCGGTCGGGGTCCAGTGGACGATACTGGGATTGAACCAGTGACCTCTTCCGTGTCAGGGAAGCGCTCTCCCGCTGAGCTAATCGTCCTTGGAGGTGGAGACGGGATTTGAACCCGTGTAGACGGCTTTGCAGGCCGTTGCCTCGCCTCTCGGCCACTCCACCAACACAGCGGGAGTTCGGGAAGATCCCCCACATCGAGCGGACGACGAGATTCGAACTCGCGACCCTCACCTTGGCAAGGTGATGCTCTACCAACTGAGCCACGTCCGCAGGTACTGCCACCCGGAAGACGATCCGGGCTCCGACTCCGCCGAGATGTTCGCACGCCTCGGTGACGAGTGGAACTCTAGCGGATTCCCGGGCCAGCTCAAAAATCGGTTTCCGCAGCGTGCCGGGCCAATGACAAGCAGTTGACGTCCGGGGCGCCCGGTGGGCACCCGCCTACACTCGGGTGCTGCCCGCTCGACGCGCCCGCCGGTCCACCCTTCCCTCCCACGTCAACCCCCCTGCGGCCCGGCCCGGCTTCCGCTCCAGCCATCCTCCAGCCGTCCTCCAGCCCACCGGGAAAGAACCGTGCACGACCTCGCCCCCATGGCCCGCTTCGGCCGCCTCGTCGCCTCCGACCTGCGGGATGTCACCGCGGACCTCGGCGCGCTCGACTCCGCCGGCTTCTGGGCGGTCGCCGCCGACTTCGAGGGCCGAACCGTCTGCGCCCGCTTCGGCGATGTCCGGCAGGCCCCCGTCCCGGAACCCGGCGGCTGGCGCGGCCCGTCCCGGCAGGCGTGGACCTCCTTGATGGACCGGGCGGCCTACCAGGCGGGGGTGCGGACCGTCCGGGACCGCATCGCCACCGGCGAGGTCTACCAGGTCAACCTCTGCCGGGTGCTCGGCGCGCCCCTCGGCCCGGAGGACGGGGCACCGCACGACATCGACGCCCTGGGGGCCGCCCTGGCCCGCGGCAACCCGGCACCGTATGCGGGAACGATTCGGCTGCCCGCCCATGGCGTGGAGATCGCCACCGCCTCGCCCGAACTCTTCCTGCGCCGCGACGGTGCCGCGGTCGAGTCCGGCCCCATCAAGGGCACGGCCCGCACCGCCGCGGACTTCCTGGCCAAGGACCGGGCCGAGAACGTGATGATCGTCGACCTGGTGCGCAACGACCTCGGCCGGGTGTGCGCCGCGGGCACGGTGACCGTGCCGGCGCTGTGCGCGGTCGAACCGCACCCCGGCCTGGTCCACCTGGTCTCCACCGTGCGCGGCGAGCTGCGGCCGGGCGCCGGCTGGCCCGAGTTGTTCGCCGCCGCCTTCCCGCCCGGCTCGGTCACCGGCGCGCCGAAATCCAGCGCGCTGCGGATCATCGGCGAGCTGGAGACCGCGCCCCGCGGCCCGTACTGCGGCGCGATCGGCTGGGTCGACGCCGACCGCCGTACGGCCGGACTCGCCGTCGGTATCCGCACGTTCTGGATCGACCGGACCGACCCCGGCGGCCCGGTGCTGCGCTTCGGCACCGGCGCCGGCATCACCTGGGGATCCGACCCGGCCGGCGAGTGGGCGGAGACAGAACTCAAGGCCGCGCGGCTGCTGGCGGTAGCGTCGGGGGAGTACGACGCGAGCCTCGGGGCGAGCGGAGAAGGAACCGGCGGCCGTACGGCGGCCGGGGACCGGGCGATCGGAAGGATGCTGTCGTGAGGATCTGGGTGGACGGCGGGCTGCGGGACTCCGCGGACGCCACCGTGTCGGTGCTGGACCACGGTCTGACGGTCGGGGACGGCGTCTTCGAGACCCTCAAGGCGGTCGACGGCAAGGCTTTTGCGACCACCCGGCACCTGAAGCGGCTGGCGCGCTCCGCCCGCGGCCTCGGCCTGCCCGAGCCCGACCTCGACGAGGTGGCCCGCGCCTGCGAGGCGGTGCTGGCGGCCAACCCGATGCCCTTCGGCCGGCTCCGCATCACGTACACCGGCGGCCCCTCCCCGCTCGGCTCCGACCGGGGCGACGCCGGCGCCACCCTGGTGGTCGCGCTCGGCGAGGCCGCGGCCCGCCCCGACACCACCGCGGTCGTCACCGTGCCCTGGGCGCGCAACGAGAAGGGCGCGCTGACCGGCCTGAAGACCACCTCGTACGGCGAGAACGTCGTCGCGCTGGCCCGCGCCCACCAGCACGACGCCTCCGAAGCGCTGTTCGGCAACACGCTCGGCCGGTTGTGCGAAGGCACCGGATCCAATGTGTTCGTCGTCGTCGGCGGCCGGCTGCTCACCCCGCCGCTGAGCTCCGGCTGCCTGGCCGGCATCACCCGCGAACTGGTCGCCGACTGGAGCGGCGCGCAGGAGGCGGACCTCCCCCTGGAGGTGCTCGCCGAGGCGGAGGAGATCTTCCTGACCTCGACGCTGCGCGATGTGCAGGCCGTGCGCCGGGTGGACGACCGGGAACTGCCCGGCGCCCCGGGCCCGGTCACCGCCAAGGCCATGCGGATCTTCACCGAGCGGGCCGCCGCCGAGCTCAACCCGTGAGCGCCCCGCAGGGACAGCCGGCCTCGACCACCCCGGGAGAGTGAACGTGACCACGACTCTGCGGCCTTCGGGCCCCGAGCGGCGCCAGGCGGACGGCGGTTGGGCGCGCAGTTACGCCGTGTGCGTCAACAGCCGGATGGTCGGCGGCATCGAGCTGGCCGTCGACCCCCGCTACGGTCCGGCGGTGGGCCGGATAGCGGCGCTCGCGATCGCGGCGGACGACCGCCGCCGCGGGCGCGGCACCGTCGCCATGCTCGCCGCCGAGGAAGTGCTGCGCTACCGGGGCTGCACCCGGGTGGAGATCTCGGTGCCGGCCGACGCCGCCCACGGCCTGCGGATCGCGGCCGCGCTGGGCTACGCCGAACTCAACCGCACCATGGGCAAGGCGCTCGAAGGGGCGGCCGGCGCGGGCGGCCGTCACCCGCTGCCGGCCGGCAGCACCCCGCGCCCGCTCTCCGACGCCGAGTACGGGACCTGGCACGACGCCGAACGCGCGTCCTACATAGCGGAGTTGGTGGCCCGCGGGGTGCCCCGCGAACAGGCCGTGGGCCACGAGGCAGCCGCCTTCGCCGCGGCGATGCCCGACGGCCCGGCCACCGAGGGGACGGCGCTGCTCTGCCTGGACCACCGCGGTACCACCGTCGGGCATCTGTGGCTGCGCGTCACCGAGCCCGCGTATGTGTTCTCCGTCGCGGTGGACGCCGCCCATCGCGGCCGGGGCCACGGCCGCACCCTGATGCTGGCCGCCGAGAACGCGGCCGGGGACGCCGGCGCGGCCACCATCGGGCTGAGCGTCTTCGCGGGCAACACCCCGGCGCTGGGCCTTTACCACTCGCTCGGCTATCGCACCCTCGTGACCCACTTCGCCAAGCCGCTGGGCTGAACACCCGGATTCGGGAGGGGAGTTGTCGTCAACGGGGCCGGCGCCGCCTCAGTCCCGGGCGGCCAGCAGCCGGTCGGCGATCTCGGCGATCCGCTCGCGCAATCCGCTCTGGTCCTTGGAACCGTCGAGCAACTCCCCGCCGATCACATACGTCGGCGTACCGGTGACCCCGATCGCCCTGCCCTCGGCCTCGTCGGAGTCCACCATCAGCATGTGCCGGCCGTCGATCAGCGCGGTGTCCATCTCCTCGGCGTCCAGGCCCAGTTCACCGGCCACCTCCACCAGCAGCCGCTCGCCGCGCCGGTCCAGCTCCTCGACCCGGTCCAGCACCGCCGCCGCGTACGCCAGTCCGCGCCCCTGCGCGTAGGCCTCCTCGAAGGCCTGCCCCGCCGCCAGCGCGTACCGGTGCTTCTCCAGCGGGAAGTGGCGCAGCTGTACGTCGAGGGCGTTGCCGTAGCGGGCGCGCAGCACCTGCACATCGGCCAGCGCGGTACGGCAGTCCGGGCACTGCAGCTCGCACCAGACGTCGAGGACGACGGGGGAGGGGGAGACAGGGGAGACGGCGTCGGTCATACGGCCAGTCTCCCACTCACGGAGGAGGCGCCCGGGACTCCAGGGGACTGCGGGGAGGAGGCAACCCCCAGATCACCCTGAACCCGGCCGTTGGCCATGGCTCCGGGGGCGGCGGCGAGGCAGGATGGAACGAGGAGTTTCCGCGGGGCCCTTGGCCGGACCTCACGGGCCGGACGGAGTGCCCAGGAGCCGCAGGATGCTGACCACGACCGTATGCGTCGCCCTGTCCGCGGCGGGCCTGGCCCTCGCGCTGCTCACCGGCTACCGCCGCCGCTATCTGCGCGCCACCCGGATCGCCGCGCTCGCCCTGTTGCCGGTCGGCCTGTCCATGGCCGGTCTGGTCACCCTCGGCCGCAAGATCGCCACCGCGGTCGGCGACTGGGCCGTCGACCTGGTCTTCAAGCCGACGGTCTGGACCGGTTTCGCGGTGATCGCCTGCTCCGCGGCGCTCTACGGGATCACCCGGCTGTTCTCCGGCCGGGGT
>NZ_FMCH01000648.1 GCF_900091855.1 Streptomyces sp. DvalAA-14 | reverse complement strand
CTCGCCGCCGAGGCCGAGGCGGTCAACACCGCCTGGCTCACCTCGGTCCGCACCGGCCGCCCCCCATGTGCGCTGGAAGTACGCCGCCACCCTCGACGGCCGGATCGCCGCCGCCGACGGCTCCAGCCGCTGGATCAGCTCCCCGCAGTCCCGACAGGACGTGCACCGGCTGCGCGCCGAGGCCGACGCGGTGGTGGTCGGCTCCGGCACCCTGCTCGCCGACGACCCGCAGCTGGCCGCCCGCGGTGTGGACGGCGCGATACAGCCGCTGCGGGTGGTGGTGGACACCCGGGCCCGTATCGCACCCGGCGCCCGCGTGCTGGACGACGCCGCCCCGACCCTGATCGCCGTCGGCGAGGACGCCGACACCGCGCACCTGCCCGGCGTGGACATCGTCCGGCTGCCCGCCGCCGAACACGGCCTCGACATCACCGCCCTGCTCGCCGCACTGCACACCCGCGGGGTGCGCTCGGTGCTGCTGGAGGGCGGGCCGACACTCGCCGGGGCGTTCGTGGCGGCCGGCGCGGTGGACGCGGTGACCGGCTACCTCGCCCCCGCCCTGCTCGGGGCCGGCCCCGCCGCCCTCGCCGACGCAGGAATCAGCACCATCGCGCGGGCGTTGCGGCTCGACGTGACCGACGTCGTACGGCTCGGACCGGACCTGCGGGTCCGCGCGGTGCCGGCCGCCGTCCGCACCACCGACCCCACCGATGCCGCCGCCGACCCTACCCTCACCACCGTCCCCCAGGAGAGCTGAAGTGTTCACCGGAATCGTCGAAGAACTGGGTGAGATCACCGCCGTGCAGAACCTCGGCGACGCCTCCCGCTTCACCGTCCGCGGCCCCGTGGTGACCGAAGGCGCCCGGCACGGCGACTCCATCGCCGTCAACGGCGTCTGTCTGACCGTGGTCGAGTTCGGGGACGGCGCCTTCACCGCCGATGTGATGGCCGAGACGCTGAAACGCTCCAGCCTCGGCGCGCTGGCCCCCGGCTCCCGGGTCAACCTGGAGCGCCCGATGGCGCTCGGCGGCCGGCTCGGCGGCCACCTCGTGCAGGGCCATGTGGACGGCACCGGCACCGTGCTGGCCCGCACCCCGGCCGAGCACTGGGAGATCGTCACCATCGCGCTGCCGGCCGAACTCGCCCGCTACGTCGTGGAGAAGGGCTCCATCACCGTCGACGGCATCAGCCTCACCGTGGTCGACGCCGCCGCCGACCACTTCACCGTCAGCCTGATCCCGACCACCCTGGCGCTGACCACCCTCGGCATCAAGCAGCCCGGCGACCCGGTCAACCTCGAAGTGGACGTCATCGCGAAGTATGTGGAGAAGATGCTGCCGGGCGGTGCCGCCCCGGCGGGCACACCGGGGCGCGGAGGCACCGAATGAACCTGGTGCACGAGCTGAACAGCGAGGCGTTCACCGCCTTCCACCAGCACGTCATGTGGTCCGACATGATCGGCAACCTGCTCGGTCTGGCCGCCCTCGCGCTCGGCTGGCGCCGCGCGATGCTGACCTGGCCGGTCCAGCTGCTGTCCGGCGCCGTGCTGGTGGCCGCCTTCTGGAACGCGCGGCTCGGCGGCGGCGTCGGCAAGCAGTTCGTGGTGATCGCGGTGGCCGGCTGGGGCTGGCACCGGTGGCGGCGCGGCCGGGCCGGCGACGGGCGGCTCGCCATCCGCTTCGCCAGCTGGCCGGAACGGGCGGTACTGGTCGGCGCCACCGCGCTGGGCACCGTCGCGGTCGCCTCGCTCTTCCTGGCCTTCCCCACCCTGTCCTGGAACCCCTGGCCGGACGCGTACATCTTCACCGGCACCCTCGCCGCGATGTTCGCCCAGGCCCGCGGCTGGGTCGAGTTCTGGTTCGCCTGGCTGGCCGTCGACCTGGTCGGTGTGCCGCTGAACTTCCACAGCGGACTGCCCTTCTCCGGCCTGGTCTACATCGTCTACTTCGTCCTGGTGATCGCCGGGATGTACGCCTGGTGGCAGCAGACCAGGCGCGGCGCACCCGCGGTCCAGGGCCCGACCGACTCCCCCAGCACCACCACCGTCGCGGAAGGAGTGACGGCATGAGCGCCGTGACCGCACTGCAGGACGACTGGTACGACGACAGCAGCCTGACCCTCGACCCGGTCGAGCGCGCCGTCGCCGACATCGCGGCCGGCAAGCCGGTGGTGGTCGTCGACGACGAGAACCGGGAGAACGAGGGCGACCTGATCGTCGCCGCCGAGAAGATCACCCCGCAGATCGTCGCCTTCATGATGAGCGAGTGCCGCGGGCTGATCTGCGTCCCGCTGGAGGGCCCCGAACTGGACCGGCTGGACCTGCCGCAGATGGTCGACGCCAACACCGAGTCGATGCGGACCGCCTTCACCGTCTCGGTGGACGCCGCCGCCGAACACGGCGTCACCTCCGGGATCTCCGCCGCCGACCGGGCCGCCACCATCCGGCTGCTCGCCGACCCGTCCGCCGCCGCCGGCGACTTCGTCCGCCCCGGGCATGTCTTCCCGCTGCGGGCCAGGCCCGGCGGGGTGCTGGCCCGGGCCGGGCACACCGAGGCCGGGGTGGACCTGGCCCGGCTGGCCGGACTGCGGCCCGCCGCGGCCATCGTGGAGATCGCCCGTGAGGACGGCACCATGGCCCGGCTGCCGGAGCTGATCCCCTTCGCCCGTAAGCACGGCCTGGCCATCATCTCCATCGAGGACCTGATCGCCCACCGCCACTCCCTCGAGCCCGCCGTCCACCGCGAGGCCAGCACCCGGCTGCCCACCGCCTACGGCGACTTCCGCGCCTACGGCTACCGCAGCACCACCGACGGCGTCGAGCACATCGCGCTGGTGGCCGGCGACATCGGCGACGGCCACGACGTCCTGGTACGGGTGCACTCCGAGTGCCTCACCGGCGATGTGTTCGGCTCCCAGCGCTGCGACTGCGGCCCGCAGTTGCAGGCGGCGCTGCGCAAGGTCGCCGAGGCCGGGCGCGGGGTGGTGCTGTATCTGCGCGGCCACGAGGGGCGCGGCATCGGCCTGATGTCCAAGCTGCGCGCCTACGAACTCCAGGAGCGCGGCCGCGACACCCTGGACGCCAATCTGGAGCTCGGCCTGCCCGCCGACGCCCGCGACTACGGGGTGGCCGCCAGCGTGCTGGCCGACCTCGGGGTGCGCTCGCTGCGGCTGATGACCAACAATCCCGCCAAGACCGGGGCCCTGATCAGCCACGGTCTGGACGTCCGGGGGCTCGAACCGATGCCGGTCACCCCCGGGGAGCACAATCTGCGGTATCTGCGCACCAAGCGCGACCGTATGGGCCACGACCTTCCGTGGCTCGACCCGGCGACCCGGCTGACCGCCGGCCCGCCACAACCAGCTGAGCACCGAGGAGAGAAGTGAGCGGTAAGGGCGCCCCCGAGCTGACCGTGAAGAACTGCGGCGACCTGCGGGTCGCGGTGATCGCGGCGCAATGGCACCAGCAGGTGATGGACGGGCTCGTCGACGGCGCGGTCCGCGCCCTGCACGACCTCGGTATCGACGAGCCGACCCTGCTGCGGGTACCGGGCAGCTTCGAACTGCCGGTGGTGGCCAAGGTGCTGGCCGGCCGCGGCTACGACGCCATCGTGGCCCTCGGGGTGATCATCCGCGGCGGCACCCCGCACTTCGAGTACGTCTCGCAGGGCGTCACCGCCGGCCTCACCCAGGTCACCGTGGACACCGGGGTCCCGGTCGGCTTCGGTGTGCTGACCTGCGACAACGAGGAGCAGGCGCTGGACCGGGCCGGACTGCCCGGGTCGAACGAGGACAAGGGGCACGAAGCGGTCACCGCGGCCGTCGCGACCGCCACCATCCTGCGCTCGGTCTCCGAACCGTGGCGCTGACCGGGCGGCCGTTCCCCGTACGCTAGGAGCACCATGGCCAACAAGACATTCGAGGAGCTCTTCACCGAGCTCCGGCACAAGGCCGCCACCGGCGACCCCCGTACGTCGCGCACCGCGGAACTCGTCGGCAAGGGCGTGCACGCCATCGGCAAGAAGGTGGTCGAGGAGGCCGCCGAGGTGTGGATGGCGGCCGAGTACGAGGGGCCCGCCGCCATCGCCGAGGAGATCTCCCAACTGCTCTACCACGTTCAGGTGATGATGGTCGCCCGGGGAATCTCCCTGGACGACGTGTACGCGCATCTGTAGAACAGCACCTGCGGACACCCGCACCCCGTAGAACCGTTGCCCGCGGTGGCAACGCGAGTCCCGACGCCCCGAGACAAGGAACCCGTCCTCATGCTGCGCATCGCCGTCCCCAACAAGGGCTCACTGTCGGTACCGGCGGCGGACATGCTGCATGAGGCCGGGTACCGCCAGCGCAAGGAGGCCAAGGAACTCGTCCTGGTCGACGCCGACAACGGCGTCGAGTTCTTCTACCTGCGGCCGCGCGACATCGCCATCTACGTCAGCAACGGCCGCCTGGACATCGGCATCACCGGCCGCGACCTGCTGATGGACTCCGGGGCCAACGCCGAGGAGATCCTCGAACTCGGCTTCGCCCGCTCGACGTTCCGCTTCGCGGGCAAGCCGGGCATCGCCACCGGCGTGCAGGACCTCACCGGCATGACGGTCGCCACCTCCTACGAGGGCGTGGTGGAAAAGCACCTGGCCGATCACGGGGTGGACGCCGCCGTGGTCCACCTGGACGGCGCCGTCGAGACCGCCATCCAGCTCGGGGTGGCCCAGGTCATCGCCGACGTGGTGGAGACCGGCACCTCGATGCGCAACGCCGGCCTGGAGACCTTCGGCGAGCCGATCATGCAGTCCGAGGCCGTGGTGATCCGGCGGGTCGGCGCCGACGGCGAGGTCGACGTCAAGGTGCGGCAGTTCCTGCGGCGCCTGCAGGGGGTCCTGGTCGCCCGGCGCTACGTGATGATGGACTACGACATCCGGGTGGACCAGGTCGAGAAGGCCGTCGCCCTGACCCCCGGCCTGGAGTCGCCGACCGTCTCGCCGCTGCACCACGAGGGCTGGGTCGCGGTCCGTGCCATGGTCCCCACCGCCGACGCCCAGCGCATCATGGACGAGCTGTACGACCTCGGCGCCCGCGCCATCCTCACCACCGGCATCCACGCCGCCCGGCTGTGACCCCCGCCGACGGCCAGGACGCCGGCCGGGCCGCCGGCCACGACGGCGGCCACCGTACGACCCGGGACGATCTGCCGGTCACCTTCCGGCCGGTCGTCACCCGGGTGGTGCTGCTCACCATGGGCGTCGCGCTGTTCGCGGTGCTCACCGCCGTGGCGGTGGCGATGCCGCACGAGGGCGCCGCGCCCTGGAGCACCGGCGAGCGGATCGTGGTGAGCCTGACCGGGGCGCTCTTCTGCGCGGTACTGGTCCTGCTCAGCCGGCCCAAGGCGGTCGCCGAGACGGCCGGACTGACCGTCGTCAACCTCACGGTCAAGCGGCGGCTGGCCTGGCCCGAGGTGCTGGCGGTGCACCTGCGCAACGGCGACGCCTGGGTCCACCTCGACCTCGCCGACGGCACCAGCCTGGCGGTGATGGCCATCCAGCCCGGTATCGCCAAGCGGCAGGCGCTGCGCGACGCGCTGCGGCTGCGGGCCCTGGTGCAGGAGCTGGGCGAGGCCCGCGGGGAGTCGGCCGACGAACCGCGCTGACCGCCTCCCGGCCGTCCGGCGCGGCGCCCGGACCCGTCCGGAACCGCTCTTGTCCGGCCGCCGGAACCCGCGCCCGACCCGGGCCACGGGCACCGACGCCCCCACCGTCCTTCGCCTCACCGGCCGCAGTGACTACCCTGGAGCGACGGCGCCCACCGCGCCCGCCCCGCACCCCTCCCGCCGTACCGCCGCGGGGCCCCGACCACCCGAGGAGTGACTTCCCCAGCCCGATGGACGAACCGTCCGGTAGTACAAGCGCCGCCCCTCCTGCCCAGATCACCGGCATGTCCGCCGGCGGAGCGGCGGCATCATGAGCACCTCCCTGCTGCTGCTCGCAGCGGCCCTCGTCCTGATCCTCGCCAACGGATTCTTCGTCGCCGCCGAGTTCGGCCTGGTGACCGTGGAACGCCCGGCCGCCGAACGGGCCGCGGCCGAAGGCGACCGCCGTGCCCGCAGCGTGGTGGCGGCGCTGAGCAAACTCTCCTTCCAGCTGTCCGGCACCCAGCTCGGCATCACCATCACCTCGCTGGTCGTCGGCATGCTCGCCGAGCCCGCGCTGGCCGACCTGCTGACCGGTCCGCTCGGCACCCTCGGGATACCGGACGGCGCCGCCGCCGGCCTCGCGGTCGTGCTCGGCATGGTGGTGGCCTCCGCCGTCCAGATGGTCATCGGCGAGCTGGTCCCCAAGAACTGGGCGGTCGCCCGGCCGCTGGCCGTCGCCCGGATGGTCGCCGGACCGCAGCGCGCCTTCTCCAGCGCGTTCCGCCCGCTCATCGAGCTGCTCAACCGGACCGCCAACCACCTGGTGCGGATGCTCGGCGTCGAGCCCGCCAACGAGCTGGCCTCCGCCCGCACCCCCAGCGAGCTGGTCTCGCTCGCCCGGCACTCGGCACTGGCCGGCGCGCTGGAGCAGGACACCGCCGACCTGTTCGTGCGCACCCTGTCCCTCGGGCACCTGACCGCCGAGAACGTGATGACACCGCGGGTGCGGGTCAGCGCGCTGGAGGACACCGCCACCGCCGCCGACGTCCTCAACCTCACCCGGGCCACCGGACTGTCCCGCTTCCCGGTCTACCGCGAGCGGCTGGACGACATCACCGGCATGGTCCACCTCAAGGACGCCCTCGCCGTCCCCGCCGAACTGCGCGACCGCACCCCGGCCGGGCGGATAGCGGTCGCCCCGCTGCTCGTGCCGGAGACGCTGCCCGGCCAGCTGCTGCTGGAGATGCTCCGCAGCCAGCAGCCCATCGCGGTCGTCGTCGACGAGTACGGCGGCACCGCCGGGGTGGTCACCTTGGAGGACATCGTCGAGGAACTGGTCGGCGAGGTCCGCGACGAGCACGACGCCGTCGACCTGCCGGCGCTGGCCCAGGCACCGCCCGAGAACGGCCGCCCCGCGTGGGACGCCGACGGCGGCTGCCGGATCGACACCCTGGTCCGGATCGGCCTGCGGGCCCCCGAGGGACCGTACGAGACGGTGGCCGGCCTGGTCGCCGACCTGCTGACCCGGATCCCGGAAGTCGGCGACACCGCGGAGCTGCCCGGCTGGCGGCTTCGGGTCGAGGAGGTCGGGCACCACCGCGCGGAACGCGTGCGGATCGTGCGGACCGGCCTCGGCGCGGGGGAGGAGACCGCACCGTGAGCGCACTCCAACTGCTGCTGGCCGTCCTGCTCGTGCTAGGCAACGGCTTCTTCGTCGGCGCCGAGTTCGCACTGGTCTCGGTCCGCCGCAGCCAGATCGAACCGCTGGCCGCCCAGCAGCGCCGGGCCCGTACCGTGCTCTACGGCCTGGAGCACCTGCCGCAGATGATGGCCGCCGCCCAGTTCGGCATCACCGTCTGCTCGCTGACCCTCGGCGCGGTCGCCGAACCGACCCTCGCCCATCTGCTGGAGCCGGTGTTCTCGGCGGCGCGCATGCCGGAAGGGCTGGTCCATCCGGTCGGCTACGTGCTGGCGCTCGCCCTGGTGGTGTCGCTGCACCTGGTCATCGGCGAGATGGTGCCGAAGAATCTGGCGATGGCCGCACCGGAGAAGACCGCGCTGTGGCTCAGCCCCGGCCTGGTCGGCTTCGCCCGGGTGTTCCGGCCGGTCATCGCGGTGCTGGGGGCTTGCGCCCGGCTGATCCTGCGGGCCTTCCGGGTCGAACCGAAGGACGAGGTGGACGCGGCGTTCACCAGCGCGGAGCTGACCGTCCTGGTCGAGGACGCCCGGCAGGCCGGGCTGCTCGACTCCGACGAGCAGGAACGCCTGGAGGACGCGCTCGAACTGGGCACCCGCCCGGTCACCGAGGTGCTGCTCACCCCCGGCGAGCTGATCACGCTGGCGCCGAGCGCGACCGCCCGCGAGGTCGAGGAGCTGACGGTCCGCACCGGCTACTCCCGCTTCCCGGTGGCCGCACCGGCCGGCGACGACCCCGGCTACCTGGGCTACCTCCACGTCAAGGACGTCCTCGACGTGGAGGACGCGGACCGGCCGGTGCCGCAGCGGCTGTGGCGGCCGATCACCACGCTGCGCGCGGACCTGCCGCTGGACGACGCACTCACCGCGATGCGGCGGGCCGCCTCCCACCTGGCCGCTGTCGCGGACGCCTCGGGTCGCGTCCTGGGCCTGGTCGCCCTGGAGGACGTGCTGGAAATGCTGGTCGGCGAGGTCCGCGACCCGGCCCACCGCACCCCGGCGGTCCCGTCCCCGGCCCCCCCGGAGACGGAACCGGATTCCCTCCGGGTGGGTGTCCTCCGCCCATAGCCGGCCGCCAGGGCCCGGTCCGACCGCCGGGCCCCACCGCGGTTCCTCGCGCCCCCGTCGGGGCGCCCCCTCAGGGGCGCAGGGAACGGCGCGAGCAACCGGCCCCCGGCCGGTGGCCGGGATACACCAGGGCCAGCCCCTTCGTCCCGGTGGCGACCCGCGGCCGGTCGACGGCCGGGCTGCTCCCCCGGACTCCGTCCGGGGCGCCCCGAAGGGGCGCGGGGAACGGCGCGAGCAACCGGCCACCGGCCGGTGGTCCGGGATTCGACAGCAACAGCCCCTTCGCTCCGGTGGCGACCCGCGGCCGGTCGGACGGCCGAGCGCACCGTTCCTCGCGCCCCTTGGGGGGCCCCGCGGGAGGGTGGGATCGAGGTGCCGGGCCGGAGGCTATTCGGTGGGGTCGGGAGGGGGGACGCCCGGGCCGCGGCCCGAGAGGACCTCGCCGTAGGCCTGCATGAGGTCGGGCAGGCGCAAGGTGGAGAGCTCGTCGCGGCTCGGTGTCGCGGGGTACTCGGACAACCGCAGGTCCCGGTACGCGCAGCTCTTCTCGTACAGCGTGCGCAGCAGCCGCCCGTTGCCCAGTTCGTCGATCCAGCCCTGGTCCACCACGTGGCCGCTGATCGCGCGCAGTTCCTCCAGCGCCTCCTCGTCCCAGCGGTCGCCGTTCTCGCCGGCCAGCACCTCGCCGATCCGGGTGAGTTCCAACGGGCGGTAGCTGGGGAAGTCGACCCGGGTGGTGAAGCGGGAGCTGAGCCCGGGGTTGGTGGCGAGCAGGCGGTCCATGCCCTCCGGGTAGCCGGCCAGGATCACCACCAGCCGGTCCCGGTTGTCCTCGGCCCGCTTCAGCAGCACCTGGAGCGCCTCGTCGCCGTACGCGTCGCCCTTGCTGTAGCCGGAGTTGGACAGCGCGTACGCCTCGTCCACGAACAGCACCCCGCCCAGCGCCGAGTCGATCAGCTCGTTGGCCTTCACCGCGGTCTGGCCGAGGAACTCGCCGACCAGGTCGGAGCGTTGGGCCTCCACCAGGTGGTCGCCGCCGAGCAGCCCGAGCGCGTAGAAGACCCGGCCGAGGATGCGGGCCACGGTGGTCTTGCCGGTGCCGGAGGGGCCGGAGAAGATGAAGTGCCGCTTGGGCGGCTGGACCGGCAGGCCCTGGCCGGAGCGCAGCCGGGACATCCGCAGCTGCGCGGACAGCGCCTTGACCTGCCGTTTGACCGGCTCCAGGCCGACCATCCGGTCGAGTTCGGCCAGCGCCTGGGTGAGCAGCACGGGGTCGGAGCCGCCGAGCGGCAGTTGCGGGGGCAGCGAGCCGCCGGGCGGGGCCGCCGCCCGGTCGCGTATGCCGTCCTCCAGCGGGCCCGGGCCCAGCAGTGTGTCGTCCAGGTCGGGGCCGGGGGCCGCCGCGCCCGCCGGGTCGCCCAGCAGCGACGGTTCCAGGTCGGCGCCCTCGGGGACGGCCTGGCCGGTGCCCGCGCCGGCCAGCGACACCGCGGCCAGACCTACTCCCTCGTCCAGCCCGTCGTCGGTCTCGTGTATCGCGGCCAGCCGGGCGGCGGTGTCCATGAAGGCCGGGTCCACCCGGTGCACCGCCCGGTACAGCGGCACCGCGGCGGCGGTCCGGCCGGTGCCCTCGTAGGCGCGGGCCAGCCAGTAGCGCAGCTCCTTGCGCTGCGGCTGTTCGCTGCGGCAGCGCATCAGCGCGGCGGCCAGCAGCGGCTCGGCCTGCCCGCACATCTCCAGCCGGACCCGGGCCATGCCCCCGAACAGCCCGGCCTCGATCCCCAGCACCGGATCGCCGAGCAGCGGCTCGGTGTGCCGGACCAGGTGCTCCCAGTCCTTGACCAGATAGGCCCGGCAGCCGTGCAGGAAGCGGACCTGCGGGTCGGTGTCGATCGGCGGGCAGTCGGCCAGCGCCCGGTCCAGTTCGGCGACATGGCGGCCGTCCAGCCAGTGCGAGGCGTGGGCCAGCAGCAGGTCGCGGCTGGTCTCCAGCACGGGTTGCACCCACCAGCCCAGCCAGTACCAGGAGTTGAGGGTGCGGCGATGCGCGGCGCGCTGCTGCCCGAAGCGGTCCCGGTGGCGGTACATCTGCACCAGCGCGGTCGCGGTGTCGGCGCGCAGCGCGTGCAGGCCCAGCCAGGCGTCCGCCATGCCCGGATCCATCCGCACCGCGGACCTGAACTCCTCCTCGGCCTGGACGTAGGCCCCCATGGTGTACGCGTCGACTCCGCGCAGCCAGGCCAGATCGGCCGGGGAGCCCGGACGGTCGGTGCCGAAGTCCATCAAGTCCCCACCAATCCATCCCCCGCGCCGACTCCGCCTCATCCCAAGCCCTGGCCTGCGGGCGGGAGTTGAGGCAGGCAGCAGCATCCCCTTGCTGCCGCGCCGCCCCCTTTCGGCATCGTACCCGCGATACTCCGAACGCCGTAGGGTGCCGTGGGAAGCGGGGCCGCGGCGGCCGTCAGGACGTCTGGGTGCCGAGGCGGTGACGGTGGGTGAGATCACCGGAGCGGTGCCGGGCGGACAAGAGCCGCATACCGGGTGCCAGGACAGGGCGAGGCCCCCGGTCACGGGGGAACAACCGGGGGCCTCGCGTCTGTTGAGCAGCCGTTTCCGGCCGCTTGTTGAAAACGTAATTGCTGGATACCCGGGTGGTCAAGCAGTGCCGGGGCCCCGTGCGCGGCCCGTCCGGCGGCCCGGGAGCGGGCCGCCGTCGCGCGATCACCCACCGTGACCTCGCAGGGCCGCCACCGTCCGCGCCGCCCCTCCTGCCACGGCCCGGTAGCCGTCCGCCGTCTGGTGGACCAGCAGATCTGCGAAGGGCCGGGACGGGTCGTCTGCGAAGTGGGCGTCCTCCTGCCGGCTCCAGCCGGTCCAGAAGGTCGCCAGTTCCGGGCCGTCCCGGCGCAGTCCCCGCTGCCGCGCGGTCCTCGCGTCCACCTCCAGCCACAGCAGCAGCGCCAGGTACGGGCGCAGCGCCGACCGGCCGGTGCCCACGCCCTCCAGCAGCACCACCGGGGCGGCCGGCACCTCGCGCTCGCCGCCGAAACGCCGGGCCGACCAGTCGTACACCTGGTGGCGCGCGGTCCGGCCGGCCGCCAGCGGCCGCAGCACCTGCTCGGTGAGCCGCTCGGTCCAGGCGAAGGGCTCCTCGTGGGTGGCCAGCTCGTCGGTGTGGATCACCGGCGCGCCCCCCAGCTCGGCGACCAGCCGCCCGGTGAACGTCGTCTTCCCCGATCCCGCGTGCCCGTCCACCGCGATCAGCCGCACCGGACCGCAGGACGGCTCCAGCCCGGGCAGCAGCGGGGCGAGCCGGGCCGGCGTCAGATCGTCGCTCATGGACGCCGAGCCTACGTCGCCGCCCGCGCCGCGACCTCGCGTGACGCCCCGCGGCGCGGCCCGGCAACGCCCAGGTCCGCCGCCCGGTGGACGCCGCGGCGGGGGCTCGCGTGGATGGGTGCGGGTGATCGGTTCAGCGTCTACGGTGGGCGGCGTGAGCGATTCCCAGCCCGGTGCGGCCGACCTGTACGTGTCCGATCGTCTCGAACTCGCCCGGCGGGCCACCGCGGACGCCGGCCTCGACGCGATGCTCATCACGCCCGGCGCCGATCTGCGCTATCTGACCGGATATCAGGCGCACCCGCTGGAGCGGCTGACCTGCCTGGTGGTGCAGGCCGCCGACGCGCCGTTCCTGGTGGTGCCGGAGCTGGAGCGGCCCGCGGCGCTGGCCTCACCGGCCGCCGGGCTCGGGATCGAGATCACCGGCTACGCCGAGACCGACAACGCCTACGAGCTGATCGCCCGCCGGCTGCCGGCCAACACCCGGCTGTTCGCGGTGGACAACCACATGTGGGCGGAGAAGCTGCTGTCGATGGAGGCCGCCCTGCCCGGCGCCCAGGCGACGCTGGCCGGCGACCTGCTGTCCTCGCTGCGGATGCGCAAGTCCCCGGCCGAGGTGGCGGCGCTGCGCCGGGCGGGGGCCGCCATCGACCAGGTGCACCGCCGGATCGGCGAGTGGCTGAGGCCGGGCCGCACCGAACGCGAGGTCGCCAAGGACATCGCCGCCGCCATCATCGACGCCGGGCACGCCACCGTGGACTTCGTGATCGTCGGCTCCGGGCCGAACGGCGCCAGCCCGCACCACGAGGTCTCCGACCGGGTGATCGAGAGCGGCGATCCGGTGGTCGTCGACATCGGCGGCACCCTGCCCGAGGGCTACTGCTCCGACTCCACCCGCACCTACGCCGTCGGCGAGCCGCCCGCCGCCTTCCGCGAGCTGTACGAGGTCCTGCTGGCCGCGCAGAGCGCGCAGACCGAAGCGGTCCGCCCCGGGATCACCGCGGAGGAGCTGGACGCGGTCGGCCGTGATCTCATCACGCAGGCGGGCTACGGCGAGCAGTTCATCCACCGCACCGGCCACGGCATCGGCCTGGAGACGCACGAGGAGCCGTACATCGTGGCCGGCAGCGGGCGCCCGCTGGAGGCCGGCATGGCTTTCTCGATCGAGCCGGGCATCTATCTGCCCGGCACCTTCGGCGCCCGCATCGAGGACATCGCGGTGTGCACCGAGGACGGCGGGGAGCGGCTCAATCTGACCGGACGTGACCTGGTGGTTCTGCCCGGCTGACCGCCAGTGGTGCAGACCAATATTGGTACGCGGCGCGCGGTCGTAAACCCTGGTGGAAACGACGGGTGAACAACGATAGTGGTCGTCACCTGCCGTCGCGCCCACCGGCGCCGGCCGGCCCTTCCCACTCACGTCGAGGGAAATCGAGGGGAACAAGCCATGACCGACAACGCGCCCCGGCGTGCCGTACTGACCGCCGCGCTCGCGGCGGCCGCGACCGCTGTGACCGTGTCCACCGCCGGCGCCGCCCCGGCGCCGGCCGGCGCCCGTGACGCCCGGCGCCAGGGCGGAGCCGAGCCCGTGTCCCTGCCCCATGACGCGCCCGCCGACGCGCCCGTCGACTACCACGGCTGGACGTCCTACCCGGACTGGCTGTTCGGCGCGCACCACGGCACCGGGCCGGTGCCCGGCCGGCGCCCCGGGGTGCGCATCGCCCGGGCGACCGGCACCGTGGACTACACCGACCCGCACACCGGCACCACGGCCACCTGGGAGTCGGCGTCCTGGACCTCCCCGGTCCGCCGGGTGCCGCACCCGGCCAGCGAGCTGGTCGCGTCCTGGAACGCGGACACCCCGGCCGGCACCTGGCTCCAGGTGGAACTGCTCGGCACCTACACCGACGGCTCGGCCACCCCCGCCTACATCATGGGCCGCTGGACGGCCGGCGACGGCCCGGACGACATCCGGCGCACCTCCGTCGACGACCAGACCGACGGCAGGAGCAGCATCTGGACCGACACCTTCTCCATCGACGACGCCGGCGCGGGCCCGCTGCTCGCCTCGTACCGGCTGCGGCTGACGCTGCTGCGCAAGCCCGGCAGCCATCTGACCCCCACGGTGTGGCGGCTCGGCGCGATGGCCTCGAACATCCCGGACCGCTACACGGTGCCGGCCTCGGTGCCGGGGGTGGGCGCGGGCATCGAACTGTCGGTGCCGCGCTACTCGCAGAACATCCACAAGGGCCAGTACCCGCAGTACGACAACGGCGGCGAGGCGTGGTGCAGCCCCACCTCCTCCACCATGGCCATCGAGTACTGGGGCCGCGGCCCCACCGCCGCGCAGATGGCCTGGGTGGACCCCTCCTACGCCGACCCCCAGGTCGACCAGGGCGCCCGGTGCACCTACGACTACCAGTACGAGGGCTGCGGCAACTGGCCGTTCAACGCCGCCTACGCGGCCACCTACCCGGACCTGCAGGGCGTCGTCACCCGGCTCGGCTCGCTCAATGACGTCGAGCGGCTGATCAAGGCCGGCATCCCGGTGATAACGTCCCAGTCCTTCCTCGCCAGCGAACTCGACGGAGCCGGCTACGGCACCTCGGGCCACCTGATGTGCATCGCCGGCTTCACGCCCGAGGGCGACGTGGTGTCCAACGACCCGGCGAGCGACAGCGACGACGCGGTCCGCAATGTCTACAAGCGGGCCCAGTTCGAGACGATCTGGCTGCGCACCAAGCGGATCAACGCCACGGGCGGCGTCAGCAGCGGCAGCGGCGGTGTCTGCTACCTCTACTTCCCGGCCCACCCGTCGCCCGCCCAGCGGCGCGCGCTCGCCTCGGTGGGCGTCGTCTGATCCTGTCGGGCCGGACCGCCAGGTCTCCTCTGTTCGACCGTCGAACGGGCCGCCGCTCCCAGCCGGGAGCGGCGGCCCGTTTGCGTACAAGTGGTAGAGACCAATTTGTGGATTGCTCTAAAGGTCTGGACCAACTCATTGACGGGTGGGCGGCAGCGCAGGATTCTGCTGCCATATCCCCCCACAGAGAGGTCCGACGTGAGACGACTCAAAGCTCTCGTTTCGGGTGCCGCAGCCGCCGTGCTCGCGGTCGCAGGGCTCGGCGCGGCCACCGCGCTGGGCGCCGGGCAGGCCAGCGGTGCCACCGCGGCGACCAGCGCGCTGGGCAGCAACTGGTACGCCGCCGCTCCGTACCTGATGCCCCTGGACAACAATCCGCCGGACGCCGGCCAGATCATGGACGCCACCGGCCTGAAGGCCTTCCAGCTGGCCTTCGTCCTGGCGCCCAACGGAGGCGGCTGCAGCCCCACATGGGGCGGCACCAGCGCGGTGTCCTCCGACACCGCGGTGAGCGGCGTGATCTCCGCGATCCGGGCCAAGGGCGGCGACGTGTCCGTCTCCATCGGCGGCTACGGCGGCACCAAGCTCGGCCAGGCCTGCCCCGACGCGGCGTCAACGGCCGCCGCCTACCAGCAGGTTGTCAACAAGTACCAGCTGAAGGCGATCGACTTCGACCTGGAGGAGCCGGAGTACGAGAACACCGCCGCGGTCGCGCACGAGATCGGCGCCGCCAAGATTTTGCAGCAGAACAACCCGGGCATCTACATCTCGGTGACCACCGCGGGCACCGCGGCCGGCACCGGCTGGTTCGGCCAGCAGATGCTCAACGAGGCCAAGGCGCAGGGCTTCACGCCCAACAACTTCTCCATCATGCCGTTCGACGGGGGCTTCAACGGCGCCGCCTCCCAGACCAGCGCGCTCACCGCCTTCAACGGCCTGCTGAAGACCACCTTCGGCTGGGACACCGCGACCGCGTACGCCCACGAGGGCTTCTCCGGCATGAACGGCCGCAGCGACTCCGGCGAGTACTTCTACCAGGCCGACTTCCAGACGGTGCTGGACTACGCCACCAGCCACGGCATGGGCCGCTTCACCTTCTGGTCGCTCAACCGCGACCGCCAGTGCAGCCCGCCGGACAACGGCACCACCTCCGGTGTCTGCAGCAGCGTGGCCCAGGGGGCCTGGGACTTCGCCAAGTACTCGGTGCGGTTCGCGGGCGCCACCCCGCCCACCGGCCCGACCCCGCCGACCTCCCCGCCCACCACGCCGCCCGGCGGCGGTTGCGCCGCCCTCACCCAGTGGACCGCCGGCGCGGTCTACGTCGGCGGCAACGAGGTGGCCCACAACGGCCACAAGTGGAAGGCCCAGTGGTGGACCACCAACGAGGAGCCCGGCACCACCGGCCAGTGGGGTGTCTGGCTGGACGAGGGAGCCTGCTGACGCCACGTCGGCACGCTTGCCGGCACGTACCGGTACTGTCCTGAATTCGACGGCGGGCCCGCGGCGAAACCAGCCGCGGGCCCGCCGCCGCATGGTGCGCATCTCGGCATTGCGCGTTTTCGCACGACCCATGCCGGTGGTTGTTGGCCGAAAACGGACCTCCAATCTTCGGTTCCGTGTTTCGCTCCGAACACGTGATCAGTAGCCTCGTGCCCAGCACGACCCATGCCGCACCCGCGCCCGGTGCTCCCGGCACTCGGCGAAGCTCCGCACCAGACGCCGCCGCCAGCCCGATGACCTGGAGACACCGACCGTGACCGACCGTCCATCCTGGGCCCCGCAGGGCATCGACCTCACCGTGCCGAGCGTTTCGCGGATCTACGACTACTTCCTCGGCGGCTCGCACAACTTCGAGGTCGACCGGGAAGCCGCCAGGATCGCGCTCCAGGCCCTCCCCGGCATCCCCAAAATCGGCCAGGCGAACCGGGCCGTGATGCGCCGGGCGGTGCGCTGGGCCACCGATCGCGGCATCAGCCAGTTCCTGGACATCGGCTCCGGCATACCCACCTTCGGCAACGTGCACGAGGTCGCCCACGCGGCCAACCCCGCCTCCCGCGTCGTCTACGTCGACAACGACCCGGTGGCCGTCGCCCACAGCCGCGCCGTGCTGGACGGCAACGAGGGTGCCACCGTCGTCGCCGCCGACCTGCGGGACCCGCGCTCCGTGCTGGACAACGAAGAGACCCGGCGGATGCTGGACTTCGACCGGCCGGTCGCGCTGATGCTCGTCGCCGTCGTGCACTTCCTGCCCGACGAGGACGGTCCGGCCGAGATCATCGCCACCCTGCGGGACGCGCTGGCGCCCGGCAGCGTCATGGTCATCACCCACGCCTCCATGGAGAACGGCCCGACCCCGACCGGCCAGCGCGGCGTACAGCAGGCATACCGGCGCACCGCCACGCCGCTGATCATGCGCAGCGCCGCCGAGCTGGAACCTTTCTTCAGCGGCTTCGAGATCGTCGAGCCCGGCATCGTCCCGCTGCCCTTCTGGCGGCCCGACGCGCCCTTCGGCGACGACGACGAACCCGCCGTACTCCACGGCCTGGCCGGTGTGGGGCTGAAAGCGTGACCACGGGGCCGGCCCAGGGCGACCGGGACCCCGGAGCGCAGGTCACGCCGGACGACAGCCTGCGCAGGTTCGCCGCCATCTGGAGCCGGGCCATCTACCCGGTCACCGCCACCTCGATGACCCGCGCCGAGTTCGAGGACCACCTGGTGCCATCCGCCGGCCTGCTGCGCGACGCGCTGCGCGCCCGGCGCTTCGACCCCAGACCGGCGGTCCAGGTCGGCACCGCCCTGGTGGCCGCGCACTGCACCGACCCCGACGCGCTGCCCAGCATCCTCGGCGTCATCGACGCCTACCTGGTGCTCTACTGCCCGCCCGAGCCCAGCCTGCCCGCCGACGAGAGCCGCGCCCGCTGCGCGCGCCTGCAGCACGCGGTCGCCGTCGGCTTCTCCCAGGCGCTGCGCGAACGCACCCTGCACGAACAGGAATCGCTGTCCCGCGCCGCACTCGCCGCCCAGGCCGAGGCGGAGAGCGCGCTGGCCGCCAGCGAGGCCCGCTTCCGCGCGGTGTTCGAGTCCGCCGCCGTCGGCATCGGCATCGCCGACCTCGACGGCCAGGTGCTGGAGGTCAACGACGCGCTGGCCCGGATGCTCGGCGGCCACACGCACGCCATGCGCCGCAACGTCAGCGAATGGGTGCACCCGGACAACGCCCCGGCCATCCGCGGCCTCAACGGCGAACTGGTCCGCGGCGAACGCGACAACTACCGGATCGAGAAGGCCTATTCGCGCGCCGACGGCAGCGTGCTGTGGGCCAATGTGCACGGGTCCCTGCTGCGTGACGCGGCCGGCCGGCCCCAGTACCAGCTCGCCCTGCTGGAGGACATCACCGAACGCCGCGGCCTGCTGGGCCGGCTGCGCCACGAGGCCACCCACGACGCGCTCACCGGCCTGCCCAACCGGGCACTGTTCTTCGAACGGCTCGACCAGGCGCTGACCGAGGACGGCGGGGCCAGCCGGATCGGTGTCTGCTACCTGGACCTGGACGGCTTCAAGGCCGTCAACGACAGCCTCGGCCACGAGGTCGGCGACCGGCTGCTGGTGGCCGTCGCCGAACGGCTCAGCGGCTGCGTCACCTCGCCCGACCAGCTCGTCGCCCGGATCGGCGGCGACGAGTTCGTCGCCCTGTACGCCGACCCGCCGAACCTGCGGGCGGTCACCGACCTGGCCGGCCGCTTCCTGGACGCGCTGGTCGCCCCGGTGCTGCTCGACGGCCGGGAACTGCCGGTGCACGGCAGCATCGGTGTCGTGCACGGCCCGGTCGGCGGACGCGCCGCCGCCGATGTCCTGCGCAGCGCCGACATCACCATGTACCGGGCCAAGGAACGGGGCGGCAACCGCTACGAGGTGGCCGACCCCGACGCCGACGCCCGCGCCATCACCCGGCACGGGCTGACCAACCGGCTGCCGGGCGCCCTGGAGCGCGGCGAGTTCTTCGTCGAGTACCAGCCGCTGATCGGACTGGAGGACGGCGCGGTGAGCGGCGCCGAGGCCCTGGTCCGCTGGTGCCACCCGGTGCACGGCGTGCTCGGCCCGGACCAGTTCATCCCGCTCGCCGAGCACACCGGGCAGATCGTGCCGCTGGGCCGCTGGGTGCTGGAGCAGGCCGCCCGGCAGGCCCGCGCCTGGCAGCGCGAACACCACGGGCCGCGCGCGCCCCGGGTCAAGGTCAACCTCTCGCCGATCCAGCTGCACCACCCCGACCTGGTGATCGAGGTCGCCCGGGTGCTGGACGAGACCGGCCTGGCGCCGCAGTCGCTGTGCCTCGAAGTCACCGAGAGCGCCCTGATCGGCGCCGACGAGGACCAGCTCAAGCCACTGCGGCGGATCGCGGACCTCGGGGTGTCGATAGCGCTGGACGACTTCGGCACCGGCTACTCCAACCTGTCCTCGCTGCGCTGGCTGCCGGTCAGCGTGCTCAAGCTCGACCGCGCCTTCACCCGCGGCATGCGCCAGCAGCCCGCCGATCCGGTGGACCTGAAGATCGTGGAGGGCATCGTCTCGCTCGCCCACGCCCTGGGCCTCACCGTCACCGTCGAGGGCATCGAGACCCGCACCCAGGCCGAGCACCTGCGGGCGCTGGGCTGCGACACCGGGCAGGGCTGGTACTACGCCCGGCCGGGCCCGCCCGAGCAACTGCACACCCTCACGCTGGCCGACGCCAGCTGAGCGGGCGGGGCGACCGGGAGGGACCGGGGCCGACCGGAGCGGCGGCCGGAACCGGTGGCCGGGGCGGGCGCGGGCCGGTGCGCGGACCGGCCCGGCGGCGGCGCGTGCCGGACAGGGCGGGGTGGCGTGATGGAATCCGGGGGTACGCGTACCACCGGGTGACCAGGCTCGCCCGCCGAGCCGCACCCCCATGGAGTCCCGCTGAACACCGCCGCAGCCGAGGCACTGTCCGTCATCTGCCTGCTCGCCGTGCTCGCCTTCGCGGTGCTGCGCCCCAAGGGACTGCCGGAGGCGCTGGCCGCGGTACCGGCGGCCGGGCTGCTCATCGCGGTCGGCGCGGTCGGCCCCTCGGACGCCTGGCAGCAGATCAGGCAGCTGGCGCCGGTCGTCGGCTTCCTGGCCGCCGTGCTGGTGCTGGCCGAACTGTGCGCCGACGACGGACTGTTCACCGCGGCCGGCGAGGCGGTGGCCCGCGCCTGCCGGGGCGAGCCGCGGCGGCTGCTGGCCGGGGTGTTCGCGGTGGCCGCGCTCGTCACCGCGGTCCTCAGCCTGGACGCCACGGTGGTGCTGCTCACCCCGGTGATCATCGCCACCGCCGCCCGGGCCGGCGCCCGGCCCCGCCCCCATGTCTACGCCTGCGCCCACCTGTCGAACTCCGGGTCGCTGCTGCTGCCGGTGTCCAACTTGACCAATCTGCTCGCCTTCAGCGCCGCCGGGGTGTCCTTCACCCGGTTCGCCGCGCTGATGGCCGCGCCGTGGCTGCTGTCGGTCGGGATCGAGTACCTCGTCTTCCGGCGGTACTTCGCCGCCGATCTGGCGGTCGCCGACCACCCGCCGGAGCCCGGAAAGCCGCCCGCCGTACCGGTGGTCACCCTGGTGGTGCTGGCGCTGACCCTGGCCGGCTTCGTAGTGACCTCCTTCCTCGGCGTCAACCCCGCCTGGGCGGCCCTGGCGGGCGCGCTGGCCCTGGCCGCGCGGGCACTGCGCCACCGCCGGACCACCGTACGGCGGCTGGTGGTGGCCGCCGGGCCGCTGTTCTGCCTGTTCGTGCTGGCCCTGGGCATCGTGGTCAAGGCCGTCGTGGACAACGGCCTGGCCGACGCCGCGAACCGGGCGCTGCCGGGCGGCTCCGGGCTGCCGGCGCTGCTGGCCGTCGCCGGCTTCGCCGCGGTACTGGCCAACCTGATCAACAACCTGCCCGCAGTGCTGGCGCTGCTGCCCCTGGTCAGCGGTGGCGGCCCGGGACCGGTGCTCGCCGTGCTGATCGGCGTCAACCTCGGGCCCAACCTCACCTACGTCGGCTCGCTGGCCACCCTGCTGTGGCGCCGGGTGCTGCGCGAGCACGGCACCGACGCGTCCCTGCGGACCTTCACCCGGCTGGGCCTGCTGACCGTACCGCCGACACTGCTGGCCGCCACGGTGGCGCTGTGGGCGGGGCTGCGGGTCGTCTGAGGTCTTCTGAACGCTCAGGGGTGCCGGGGCCGGCCCGGGCACGCGGCGGCCCCGGCACATCGCGGCCCCGGCTCACTGACGGGTGAAGGTGCCGGGCGCGCCGGGTGCCCGGGAGGCGGGGGCCATGCGGAGCACCCCGCCGTCCATGGTCACCGTGTAGCTGCGGCCGGTCGGGCAGCGGTTCTCGTTGGCGGGGTCGGTGGGGTGCGGGGACCTGGCCGCGAACACCATGGTGTCCCCGGCGGTCCGGTACAGCTCCAGGGACTCCGTGCACCCGTCGTTCCCACCGGTGTCGACATCGTGCACATCGCTGACCTGCTGTCCGACGATCTCGCCCTGCCGGCCCGCCCGCAGGGTGAGGGTGACCGTGAAGCTGTCGGTGCGCGGGGTGAGCAGCGAGCCCTCCGGGGTGCCCGGGCCCTCACCGACCCAGGTGCCCAGCCAGGAGGCGGGCAGCGCGTCGGGGTCGCTACCGCCCGCCGGAGCGGAGGACGGTTCGGTGGCGGGCGTCGAGGCCGTCCCGTCGCTGCCCGCGGAGCTCTTGCCGGCCGCCCCGCCGCTGGTGTCCGCCCCGCCGGAGCCGTCCGCGTCCGCGCGGGTGCCGCGCAGGTCGTGGACCAGCAGGCCGGCCAGCACCAGCAGCACCAGCGCCGCGACACCCGCCGCGGCGACCAGCGGGCCCTTGCCCGCCCGCCCGGACCGC
>NZ_FMCH01000650.1 GCF_900091855.1 Streptomyces sp. DvalAA-14 | reverse complement strand
CGGGTGGAGGGCGAAGTCGCCGGCGGCGGCGGGGTGGAGGCCGGGGCGTGGGACGGGGCTGGCGCCGGGGCCGGGGCGTTGGCCTGGGCCTGGGGTTGGGCCTGGGCCTGGGCCGCAGCCTGGAGCGGGGCCTGGGTCCGGGCCCTCACCGACGGCTGTGGCTGCGGCTGGGGGACGGCCGCGGCCAGCGGGCCGTGCGGGCCGAAAGCGTCCGGCAGCGGGCCGATCTGGTCGAAGATCTCCACCGGCTCCTCCCCCTCCGCGGGCTCGGGGATGAGGTCGAGCGCGGCCGCCAGCGCCTTGCGGGCGCCGGTCGCGGTACGGAACCGGGCGTGTGGATCCGGCTGCAGCAGCGCCCCGATCACCTGCCAGAGCGGCTCGGGCACCCCCACCGGCGCGGGCGGCATGCCCATCGCCAGGAAGCGGACCTTGATGGCCTCCGCGTCCGGCTTCTGGCCACCGAGCAGATACAGCGCGACGAGTCCGACGGCGTACAGATCGGCCGGGAAGTCCGGTTCGTAGCCCATTAACTGCTCGGGCGCGAAGTAGCCGGGCGTGCCGACCACGTAGTCCGTCTCGGTGAGGCGCGCGTCCCCCTTGCGCATGGCGATGCCGAAGTCGGACAGCCGCACGTGCGGGGTGCCGGTGCCGGTGGCCTCCAGCAGGATGTTCGCGGGCTTGATGTCCCGGTGGACGACGCCCTCGGCGTGCACCGCGGTCAGCCCGGCGAGCAGCTGGTCGAGCAGCACGACCACGTAGTGCGCCGGCAGCGGGCCGTAGTCGCCGACCAGGTGCGCCAGCGAGCCGCCGCGCACCAGGTCCATGGTGAACAGCACCTTGTCGTCGTCGGCCGCCCAACTGGCCGGCGCCAGCACATGGGGGTGGTCGATCCGCGTCGCCTGCTCGCGGACGAACCGCAGCAGGGCGTGGGCGTCGCTCTGCTGGAGCACCTTGGCGGCGACGTACCGGCGCCGCCGGTGGTCCCACGAGCGCCAGACCGCACCGACCCCGCCGCGCCCTATCGGGTCCACCAGTTCGTAGCGGCCCGCGAAGACCTCACCCATCGTGTGCCGTCCGCCCCCTCAGCCGTCGGGTCCGTTCAGTCCTGATGCGCTTCATAGTGCGCGACGGCCTCGGCCGTGCGCCCGCCGCCGTACACACGGAGGAACTCTGCCAGTTGCGGGTGGGCGGGCGCGAGGGCGTGCGCCGCCCGCTCGATCTCCCCGGCCGACGCGACCGACCGCAGCACCGTCTGGATCCCGCGCACCACCTGCCGGGCGGGCGCGGGTCCGGCCGCGGCCGAGGAGGAGTGCGTCGTACTGAGGACCGAGGTCCCGGCCGAGTCCCGGATCTCCTCCATCCGCGCCGTCGCCTCCATCACCCCGATCCCGCCCTCGGCCACCCGCAACGCCAGCTCCTGCAACGCCTGCAGCCGCTGCACCACCGCCGGATTGCCGATCTTCGCCCGCTGCCCGCTCATCAGCTGCGACAACATCGGCGCCGACAGCCCCAACACCCCCGCAAGCCGCACCTGGTTCAACCCGAGATCGGCGATCACCCGCCGGAACAGATCCCCCAGCGGTTCCCCGTACCACCCCCGCTGCAGCTCCATCGCCTCCCGCGCCCGAGCGCCGTGATCCGGCACCGACGTCTCCATGCGCCCTCCCGTTTGCGGCTGCGAAATCGCAAACCATCCTACGTACCCCGATCCCGGCTCGGCCCCCGCCCTCCGACCCGGTACGCTGTTGCCGACGCGGGGCCTTAGCTCAGCTGGTAGAGCGCTGCCTTTGCAAGGCAGATGTCAGGGGTTCGAATCCCCTAGGCTCCACAACTCTTTGCGCAGATCAGTGGCCCTCCCACCCGAGTCGGGTGGGAGGGCCACTGGCGTGCGGTACGCATTCTGTACACATCAGGCCGCGATCGGACTCCAGCGTTGCTGGTGGTTGGCGTGGCCCGTACTCGCGGGCGGGTGGGCCTGGCGGCTGGAGGGGGCGTCTCGTCGCCGATTTGAACAACGTCCTCTGGGGCTTCACGGACCCGTCCCTCGACTCCGTTGTCCATCGCGACGAACACATCGGACCGATGTCGCGGTGGGCGTCTAATGTGGGAGGGCGTTGGATATCGGTCGGAATCTGGTAGCAGGCGGCTCTGCCGCGCAGTATGAAGGGTGCACTCCCGTGCAGTGAGCTATGGAAAACCCCTGTCCGCGAGGCGGTCGCCTCGTCACAATAGGTGCATGAGGGTGATCCTGGACAATAACGTGTGGTCCTACGTGGGTATCGAGGGCAGTAAGGCAGCGCTCGAATCTTTGGCCCAGAGCCGCCGATTGTCCATACGGACGCCGCCGGCCACGCTACTCGAGGTCCTGCGCACAAAGGACATGGCGAAGCGGAGCCGCATCATTGATGCGATGACGTCACGACACTGGGTGCGTTTGCGTACCGAAGTCGACGTCGAGTGTCAGGAGTTTGTTGCGGAGGCTCGCCGTACGCGCCCACAGTGGGTGCGTCAACTGGCCCTGCCCGGAAAGCCCGGTAGCCTAAGGGAGTTCTGGACGCGACGGATCTGGCGGGATGCCGCACGGGACAGTGCTCCGCTAGCGGCCCGCCTATCACGCCTTACTGATGCGGAGGAGGACCGTGTCTACGGCGTCATGAAGAACAACAGCCTCTCAATGCGCGGGGCCGACTGGCACGCGAAGGACCTAGGCAACTTGACATACCTGGCCACTGAGGAGGCCCCGGACTCCTACCTCGCGGGTTGGCAGCCGGGAACTACGGCGGCCGTATGGCGCGTCGATGGACGGGACATCTTTCGACACGCCCTCGACCGGCACGACCTAAAGACGCTGGTCGACCACGACACGACGTACGCAGACTGGCTCACGCCGAATCTGTACCTCGACCGGGTGATGCGCGACCCGAAAGACTTCACCCGCTTCTGGCTAACTGACGTGGATGAAGCACGAATGCCGCGCAACTGGTTGCGTGGGGTCGTTGGCGTCGCCCTTCTCGAGCACAAAGTCACCACGAGCACGGGCCGCGATAACCAATTGAGCGGCTATCTTCCGGACTGCGACGTCTTCCTCTCCGAGGACCGACGCTTCGTCCGCGCCCTGCAACGAGTATCGGAAGTCGCGCCCTTTCCCCTGCCGGACATCCGATGGGTCGACATAGGGGCAAGCGGCGGACGGGCCGTAGACGTGATCGCTGCCGCACTTGACTGAAGTGCGCGACTCCTCGAGTCATGACTGACGCGCCTGCACACGCCGAAGGGGAGGTTCCCGCTCCGAGTGAACCTCCCCTTGGTTAGGGAGCCAGCCAGCGGCACCGCCTGCTATCGGTACCGTCAAGCAGAGGCTTGCTCCAGCGCTACCAGCTCGGCCGCTGCTTCCTGGGCCTTGCGCGCCGCCTTCTCAGCCTTGGCCTTCGCCTTGGCCAGGACTCGGGCCCGGCGCTTGTGCATCTTCTTCGAGACCTCGTCCAGGCGGTCCGGGAAGAGGTGGCCGTACACGTCGAGGGTCATGCTGGCGGACTTGTGGCCGAGCATGGTCTGGACGACGTTGACGTCCGCGCCACTGGCGATGGCCAGCGAGGCCGCGGTGTGGCGGAGCTTGTGGGGCGTGACGCCCAGATCGCCGAGACCGGCCCGGATGACCGCCGGATCGAATACCCGGCGGACGAAGTTGCTGGCGCGCAGGGCGCCGCTCTGGGGTCCGGTGAAGAGCAGATCGTCGGGGCTGCGGCCTTCGAGATGGGGCTCCAGTTCATCGATGAGGAAGGCGCTGAGCGGTACCGACCGCCGCTCGTGGTTCTTGGGCGTGTCCAGGTAGAGCTTGCCGCCGTCGAGGCCGAACGCCTCCACAATGTGCGCACGGCGGGCAGTGAGGTCGATCCGGCCGACCTTCAAAGCGGATGCCTCGCCCCAGCGGAGTCCGGTGTAGGCGAGCAGGAGGATGAACGCCCGATACTCGGCGGCGGCATCGGCCAGGGCTTCCACCTGCACCTCGTCCAGGTACACGTGATCGGCGGGGCTGATGGCGGGTAGCGGTACGCCGGCGGCCGGGTTGAAGGCGAGGCGGCGGGACTTCACGGCGAAGCCGAGCACGCGGCTGAGAACCACGTAGGTCTTGCGGATCGAGCGTGCTGCCTGGGGACGTCCGTTCGTCGTCTTGCCGGTGGCCAGTTCGGTCAGCCAGGCGGCGATGTCGTCGTACTGGATTCTGTCCACAGGGGTAGATCCCCACCTGGGGATAACGTGCGTGTCCAGCGCGATCCGGTAGCGGGCCCGGCTGGACCGCTTGAGGTGGAGCTGGCTCTTGAACCACGAGTCGGCGACCGTCGCGAAGGTGACGCGGCCGGCGGCGGGGTCGCGGTACGTACCGTCGCCGAGCCTGGCCTCGACCTGGGAGCGGTAGTCCTCCCCCTTCACCTTGAGCGCGAACGTCTTCGCCTTCGGTTTGCCGTCGGGCCCGTACCACCGCACGCGCCAACGGCCGGGAGGGGTCCGTCCGGCCTTCTTGGCTCGGGCGACCGCTTGGACGTACTCGGTGTGGTCGGCGCGGTCTTCTATCCAGACGCGTGCCATCAGTCACCGGCCCGGAGGTGTGGGGTCTTCTCTATGGACAAGCCGTTGTGCTCCTTTTATATGTCGTTCGTTGGCTCGGTTGATGTACCCAGCATTCGACATTCTGAACATTGGTGTGGGGGAGTTTCTTTTTCGTGCTGGACGCCTCATCGGAGAGGGATTCTCTCCGGCTGATTCAGTCATCTGCGGGAGCTGCGGCTCGGGTCGGTTGGCGGCTCCGTGCCGTCTTCTTGCGCCCTGAACTCTGTTGACATTGCTGCCTGGTGGCGGTCATCGTGGCTGGTCGGCTCGTAGGGGCTCGCGGATCGTACCTCCTGTTCCCCGGTTGACCCCTATCCTCCTAAGAATTTATGAGTAAACCCGCGAATTATTTGGTCAACCGGCGATCCGCCTCTACGATTGATGCATCCCCGGGCGCTTCCTGTTGGCGCCCGTGGGGATTTTCACCACGGTGCGGCCGAAGGCGGAGGGTGTGCCTGTGGCCATGTTGTCCCACCCCCTGTTTCCTCTGCGGAGGAGAATGCGAGAAGGATGCAGAAAGCGAAGAACGGTGCCGCCGAGGGAGCGCGGCTTGCCCTGGCGACTCCGATGGCGGTCTCGGAGTACCTCGGTGTGCCGGTGGCCACGCTGTACCAGTGGCGGCACCGGGGTGTCGGACCGAGGGCCCACAAGCTCGGGCGGCACCTGCGCTACCGGTGGTCGGAGGTCGAGGCGTGGGTCGACGAGCAGGCCACGGATCTGGTGGCGTGACCGCCCACCCCACGGCGGGATCCCAGGTACGCCGATGCCCGCGGCCGGTCAACTTCGCGCGGGCCCTCAGCAATCGATCCGGGTGGGCGGGGCCTGCCGGCCTGCTCCCGCCGTCGAAGGAGTGATGCATGCACGATGAAACCCCAGGCGCCGAAGGCGCATCCCCGAACCCGGCGTGGCCGCCGGTGGCGGTCCCGGGTCAGCCCGGCCACGTGACCAGCGGACCACTGGCCGCGGTGAATGAACCCGCCCGCGAGCGGTCCTCCGACCGGCGGTCCGCAGACGGAGTGGGCGGACGGTCCGCGCAGACGGTCCCGCGGACCAGTACCGTCCGGTCCCCTGACGAGCCCGCCAGTCGGGTTGCGGACCGGACCAGAAGCGAGCGGTCCGCGGCCGGGCCTGGGAGCGGACCGGACGGGAGGGCGGACCAATCCTGGTCCCCGCAGGTCAAGGCCGATGATGCTGCGGACCATCAAGGTCCGGGGACCGGAGGGCTGACCGGAACTCCCGGTCAGCCGACCGGAAGCGGTGACAGCGCCGGACCAGAAGTAGGGGACCGTTCGCCAGGGGACAGGACTGGCGGACCACCCGGACCGGACCATGCGTTGGCGGACCAGACGACCGGACCAGCGGAACTGGGCCGTGGACCAGCGGACCAAGTCGGCGGACCAGTCGAGGTGCGGACCGGCCCGGCGGACCAACAGCCCCTCGGTCCGCGAGAACCGGACCAGCCTGACGGGGACCAGCCGCCCAGCGAAGGTGCCACGCTGCTGGACGAGCTGCGGTCCGCAGTCGCCCGTTACGTGGTGGCGCCGAGTCCGGAGGCGCTGGATGCGGTCACGTTGTGGATCGCGGCGACGCATCTGCAGCCGGCGTGGCAGCACGCGCCGAGGCTGGCGATCGTGGCGCCGACGAAGGCGTGCGGGAAGTCGCGGCTGCTGGACGTGCTGCACGAGACGGTCCACGACCCGTTCATCACGGTGAACTCGACGCCTGCGGCGATCTTCCGGTCGATCAGTGAGCAGCCGCCCACGTTGCTGGTGGACGAGGCCGACACCATCTTCGGCAGTGTGAAGGTGGCCGAGAAGAACGAGGAGATGAGGGGCCTGCTCAACGCCGGGCACCAGCGCAACCGCCCCACGACCCGGGTGATGGGGCCGGAGCACAAGCCGGTGAAGTTCCCGACCTTCGCCATGGCGGCGATCGCGGGGATCGGTGACCTGCCGGACACGATCATGGACCGGGCTGTCGTCATCCGGATGCGCAAGCGCCTGGAGACCGAGCACGTGGACGACTTCCGCACCCGCACCGACGTCCCGTTCCTGCAAGGAGTGCGGGACCGGTTGGCGGACTGGCTGGCGCCGCTGCTGGAGGAGGCGTCGGACCTGGTGCCGCCGATGCCGGTCCGGGACCGTGCAGCCGACACCTGGGAGCCGCTGGTCGCCGTCGCCGACCTGGCCGGCGGTGGGTGGCCGCAGCGGGCAAGGGCGGCGTGCCGGGTAATGACCGACCGGGAGAAGGGCAACGACCAGGACCGGGGCCTGAAGATCCGCATCCTGGTCGACATCCGGGCCGCGTTCGCCCGCCACGGCAACCCGTCCGCCCTGCCGACCGACACGCTGCTGCACACGCTGAACGCCCACCCCGAAGCGCCCTGGCGCGAACACGGACCGGACGGCCTGACCGCCCGCAGACTCCAGATGCTGCTCGGGGACTACGAGGTCCGCTCCACCAACCGCCGTTTCCCCGACGGCACCCAGCGCCGCGGCTACGCCTGCGCCGACTTCACCGACGCGTGGAACCGCTACTGCCCCGCCCTCGAACCAGCTGCCCCGATGCCCCCCGGGGCCCAACTGGCCCTACCGCCTACTGCCCCAGGGACCGGAGCCGCTGAAGCCTCGGCCCGACACCTTCCACCGGTGACCACTCCGAAGGCAGGGGGCCCGGGCCTGCCGCCTCCGCCGCCAGGGCCTGGTACGGGTCCGCGCCGCTGACCCCACCCCCAACCCTCATCGACCCGCACCACCCGTCCCGTCGCAGGTCAGCGCGGGACGGGTCAGGTGGCCGTGACGGGTCAACCCGTACCACCAGGGCGACCCGTACCTGCCCCGACCAGCAGTGCAACGGGTGGGACACGTTGCTGACCGTCAATCCAGCACCCGATCGACAGCCCGGACGGAGGCTCGTCGCAGGAGGAGCAGCATTCCCACGCCCACCCCCGAAGGACCAGCAAGTTATAGCGAGAGCATTGCTCTCGCAGGCGCCCGCGAGCGGGAGCAAGTTATCCGCGAAGCTACTCTTCGCCGTCGGCGA
>NZ_FMCH01000651.1 GCF_900091855.1 Streptomyces sp. DvalAA-14 | reverse complement strand
CCGAACGGGACGGCGCGGATCTCCCCGCCGGCCCGGATCCGGCCGCCGTCGGCCGCGCCCTCCAGCGCGCTGCGCGCGGTGCCGGGGCTGGTCCCGCCGCCGGTCAGGAAGGCCAGGTCGAGCTGGGTGGCGTCCGGCAGCCGCGCGGCCAGCAGCGCCGCCACGCAGTCGGTCGGCACCACGTCGAAGCCCGCACCCGGCAGCAGGGTGACACCGGCCGCCGCGGCCCGCGGGCCCAGCGCGTACAGCGACTCGAAGACATCGATCTCGCCGGTTATATCCAGATACGGCGTCCGGGTCTCGATACAGGCCGTCGCCATCGGCAGCGCGGTCCGCGCGAAGGGACCCGCACAGTGCGCCACGCCGTCCACGCCGTCCAGCCCGCGGCGTATCGCACCCGGCTCGGCCAGCCCGAACACCCGGTGCTCCAGACCGAGTTCGGCGGCAAGCGGAACCAGCTTGGCGGCGTTGCGCCCGGCCAGCACGGGCCGCAGGCCCCGGGCCGCGGCGCGACGGGCGATGAGGCGGCCGGTGTACCCGGTGGCGCCGTACAACAGCCAGGTCATGGGTCTGTTCCTCCTCGGAGGTGCTGACCGGAACCGTACACGCGCTGTCCCGCGACACGATATCGGGTGGGCGGTCGCCCCCCGGCGTGCGACGCTGGTGTCATGACCGACCCAGAGCACGAGGCCACCCCGGCCGCCGACGCAGACCCCCAGGACGCCGCCGCGGCCGCGGCCGACGACCCCGAGACGGAGGCCGGCGCACCGGACCCGGACGAGGACGAGGTGAAGCGGAAGTTCCGCGAGGCGCTGACCCGCAAGCAGGGCGCCCGCCAAGCGGGCACCGGCGGCGCCGGCCCCGACCAGTCCAAGGTCCACGGCGCCCACGGCCGCGCCGGCGGCCCCCGCGAGTTCCGCCGCAAGAGCGGCTGACGTCGTAGGCCTGCCCGGTCCCGGCAGGCCCGCAGGTATTCCGCACCCCGTCCCGCCCGCCCGGCCCACGCTGCCGGGCGGGCTGTTTTCCGCCCCTGGCCGGGCGCCGGTCGGCGTAGGGTCGAGCGGTGACGACGAATCCCCTCCTCAGCCGGAGCGACCTGCCGTACGAGCTGCCGCCGTTCGCCGAGATCCGGGACGAGCACTACCTGCCCGCCTTCGAGTACGCGCTGGCCGAGCACCTGGCCGAAGTAGCGGCCGTCGCCGACAACCCGGAGCCCGCCACCTTCGCCAATACGCTGGTGGCGCTGGAGCGTTCGGGTGAACTCCTGGACCGGGTCCGGGCCGTCTTCGACAACCAGGCGTCGTCACACCTCACCCCCGTCGTGCGCGCGATCGAACCGCGGATCAGCGCCATGCTGGCCGCCCACAGCGACGCCGTGCACCTCAACCCGGCGCTGTACGCCCGCATCTCGGCGCTGTACGCCGCCCGCGACACCCTCGACCTCGATCCCGAGTCCCACCGGCTGCTGGAGCGCTACCACACCGACTACCGACGGGCCGGCGCCGAACTGTCCGACGCGGGCCGGCGGCGGCTGCGCGACCTCAACGCCCGGATCGCCGCCGCCGCCACCGCCTTCGGCCAGAACCTGCTGGCCGCCAGCGCCGCCGACGCGCTGGTCCTGGACGACCCGGCCCAGCTGTCCGGCCTGTCGCCCGACGCGATCGCCGCCGCCGCCGAGAACGCCCGCGCGCGCGGCCTGGAAGGCCGCTGGGTGCTCGGCCTGAAGAGCTTCTCCAACCAGTTCGAACTGGCGGTCCTGGACGACCGCGAGGTCCGCCGGCGGCTGCTGGACGCCTCCGTGAACCGCGCCCAGGACACCAACGGCCCGCTCGCGGTCACCCTCGCCACCCTGCGCGCCGAACGGGCCGCCCTGCTCGGCTACGACAGCCACGCCGCCTACGTCGTCGCCGACCGCACGGCCGGCAGCACCCAGGCCGTCACCGACCTGCTGGCACAGCTCGTGCCGCCCGCCGTCGCCAACGCCCGGCGCGAGGCCGAGGCGCTGGCCGAACTGGCCGGCGGACCGGTCGAGGCATGGGACTGGGCCTACTGGTCCAACCAGTTGCGCAAGCGGCGCTTCGACATCGACGAGGCCGAACTGCGGCCGTACTTCGCGCTCGACACCGTGCTGCGCGACGGCGTCTTCCACGCCGCCCACGAGCTCTACGGCCTCACCTTCACCGAACGTCCCGACCTGCCCGGCTACCACCCCGACGTACGGGTCTTCGAGGTCTTCGAAGCCGACGGCACCGGCCTCGGCCTGGTCCTGTGCGACTTCTTCGCCCGCGAGACCAAGCGCGGCGGCGCCTGGATGAACGCGCTCATCGACCAGTCCACCCTGCTCGGCAGGCGACCGGTGGTCGTCAACAACCACAACATCCCCCGCCCCGCGCCCGGTGAGCCCGCCCTGCTCACCCTCGTCCAGGTGGACACCCTCTTCCACGAGTTCGGGCACGCCCTGCACGGCCTGTTCTCCGCGGTGCGCTACCCGTACTTCGCCGGCACCAGCGTGCCCAGCGACTTCGTCGAGTACCCCTCGCAGGTCAACGAGATGTGGTCGCTGTGGCCGGAGATCTTCGCCCACTACGCCACCCACCACGAGACGGGCGAGCCGATGCCGGAGCGCACGGTGGCCCGGATGCGGGAGGCGACCCGCTTCGGCCAGGGCTTCGCCACCGTCGAGTACCTGGCCGCCACCCTGCTGGACTGGGCCTGGCACACCCTGCCGGCTGGCGCCGACCCCGGCGACCCGCTCGCCTTCGAGGCCAAGGCCCTCCAGGACGCCGGCCTCGCCCTGCCGGCGATCCCGCCGCGCTACCGCACCACCTACTTCACCCACATCTTCAACAGCCAGTACAGCGCGGGCTATTACTCCTACATCTGGAGCGAGGTCCTGGACGCCGACACCGTCGACTGGTTCCGCTCCAACGGCGGACTGCGCCGCGCCAACGGGGACACCTTCCGCCGCGAGCTGCTGTCCCGGGGCGGGAGCGTGGACCCGATGCGGGCGTTCGCCGCGGTACGGGGCCGCCCGCCGCGGGTGGAACCGCTGCTGGCCCGGCGGGGCCTGGCGGGGTAGCCGCGGGCGCCCGGTCCGTGCCGGGGTGGGTCCGTGCCGGGGTGGGTGCGCGCCGGGTCGGTACGCGCCGGGCCTGCCGGTGCCCGGGTCGGTCCGGGCCCGGCTGCTCGGCGCCCGCGGATATTCGGGTGCCGACGCGGCCACCGGTCGGACACGATGGACCCATGGGATGGACGTTGACGCCGGC
>NZ_FMCH01000652.1 GCF_900091855.1 Streptomyces sp. DvalAA-14 | reverse complement strand
CTGGTGGCGTCGATGCTCGCGACGGCGCCCGCGGCGAAGGCGAGCGCGGCCACACCCTGGATGATCTTTCGCATGGTCTTTCCTCCGTTGTCGACTGTCGACTGGGTTGATCAGTCATCAACACCGTAGGGAGGGCAGGCGGCCGGCGGTCCTGACGTATGACCGGGCAGGTGACGGGCGGTCAGGGGCGGTTCCGCGGCGGCCGGTCGGCGCGGTGCGGGCGGGCGGGCCGACCGGCCGACGGGCTTCGGACGGGCCGGCCGGCGGGCCGGGACGATCACGCGTCCACGGAACCGGCGTGATCGCCGGGGGCCCGCCGCGGCGGGCGGGCCGAGGAAGCGCTCCGGCGGTTCCACCGCTCCGCGCAGCGGGGGCGCCGCCGCCAGCGGATCGGCCCGGTAGCGGCCGGGTGACACCCCGGTGATCCGCTTGAAGGCGGCGCTGAACGCGGCCTCGGAGGAATACCCCCATTCGGCGGCCACCGAGGCCACCGTGCGGTCGCCGGACAGCAGTGCCCGGCCCGCGGTGAGGACCCGCCAGCGCTGGAGGTAGTCCAGCGGGGGCATGCCCACCAGTTGCCGGAAGCGGGCCGCGAAACCGGCGCGGGACATCCCCACCGCCCCGCCGAGCGCCGCGACCGTCCAGCGCCGGGCCGGGTCCCGGTGCATCAGCAGCAGCGCGGCCCCGATCTGCGCGTCGCTCAGCGCGCCCAGCCAGCCGCGCAGCGGCATGCCGCCCGGCTCCTCCTCGACCAGCGCGCGCATCGCCTGGACGAACAGCATCTCGGTGAGCCGTCCGATCATCACCGGCGTGCCCAGCCGCGCCGCCTCCACCTCGTCCAGGCACAGCCGCAGCAGCGGCTGGATGGCCCGCGCCGGGCCGGTGCCGGCCCGGATCACGGTCAGCGGCGGCAGTCCGTCCAGCAGGTGGGCGACCGTCCCGTCCAGGAAGTGGACGCTGCCGCCGATCACGAAGGTGCGTCCCCCGCCGCCCGCGGGCGTGTCGCCGCCCAGCCGGACGACCCGGTCCGCCGACGCCTGGAACACCGGTCCGCTGTCGGCCAGCGGGGTGCCCACCTCGTCGGACATCTCGAAGGAATCCTGCACGGCCAGCAGGAAGCAGTCGCCGGCCGTCAGCGGCAGCGCCGCCCCGCCGTCCGCGCCGATCCAGCACGAGCCGGCCAGCACCGCGCCGATCTTGACGTGCTCGTGCACGCCGAACCGCAGGCCCCACGGGCCGGCCGCGTCGATGCCCGACAGGGAGCCGGTGCGGATGCTCAGCGCCGCGAGGACGTCCGACAGCGGGTCCATGACTGGTTCCATGCCTGTGAACGTTAACGTCCGCCGC
>NZ_FMCH01000655.1 GCF_900091855.1 Streptomyces sp. DvalAA-14 | reverse complement strand
AGGGGGAAGGGCGCCCAGGGGCGCGGGGAACTGCGCGAGCGGGCCGCCACCGGCCGTTGATCCGGGTGCGACCTCAGGTGGCAGGGCGAGCGGGCCCGGCGGACAAGGGCCCGGCGGACAAGGGGCCCGGCGGACAAGGGGCCCGGCGGGCCCGGGCCTGTCAGCGCGGGTTGGTGGTGATCACCGAGAACGCCGCCCCCTCCGGGTCGGCCAGCGCCGCCGTCCGGCCGTCGGGCACGTCGTGCGGCGGCTCCAGGACCTCGCCGCCCAACGCGGTGGTGCGGGCGGCGACCGCGTCGACGTCGGCGACCTCGAAGTACGTCATCCAGTGGGCGCCGCGCTCGCGGGTCAGGCTCCGGCCGCCGCCGCGCACCCCCGCCACCGCCCGGCCGCCGACCGTCAGCAGCACCCGGTCGGAGCCGTCGCCGGCCGGCTCGGTGCCGAAGCCGAACACCTCCCGGTAAAAGGCGGCGACCCGGGCCGGCTCCCGGGTCAGCAACTCGTACCAGGCCGCCGCCCCCGGCGCCTCCGTCAGATCGGCCCCCGGCAGCCGCCTGCCCTGCCAGATGCCGAAGACCGCCCCGGACGGGTCCACCGCGATCGCCATCCGGCCGTCGTCCCCCGCGTCCAGCGGACCGATACCGACCGTGCCGCCCCGCGCGCGGACCTGCTCGGCGGCCTGGTCGGCGTCGTCCGCGGCAAACATCACGGTCCACACCACCGGCCGGTGCGGCTCGGCCGCCCCCTCGCCGAGGCCCGCGATCCGCCGGCCCCCCAACTCGGCCAGCACATACCGGCCGAGCTGCTCCGGCCCCGGCGTGAAGTTCCAGCCGAACAGCGCTCCGTAGAAGTCCTGCGCCCGGTCCACCCGCTGTGCCATCAGGCTCGCCCAGCAGGGGGTGCCCGGCGTCCGACGGCTCGGTACCTCGGTCATCCGAAACGAACTCCTCACGTACTCGTCGCGCACGCGTCCGTGGGCGCGCCCGACACATCGGGGTCGATGCCCACCGATCGTTTCACCACGGGCGATCGGACACGCCGACGAGGTGCCGTGTCCGCCCCCGCGCCGCCACCGGGGGCGGCGAATCGCCGCGGCGGCCGGCCGCGGCACGCACAATGGGCGGATGGAACCCATCATCTCCGCGGCCGATCTGGCGGACGCGCTCGACGGGACGGCGATTCTCGACGTCCGTTACCAGCAGGGCGGCCCACCCGGACACGAGGCGTACGCCAAGGGCCACATTCCTGGGGCGCGCTACGTCGATCTGGACGCCGAACTGGCCGGGCCCCCCGGCGCGAACGGCCGGCACCCGCTGCCGGACATGTCGGACTTCACCGCGGCGATGCGGCGGGCCGGGGTCGACCGGGACCGGGATGTGGTCGTGTACGACGACTGGAAGGGCTGGGGCGCGGCCCGGGCCTGGTGGCTGCTGCGCTGGGCGGGCCACGAGCGGGTCAGGGTGCTGGACGGCGGGCTGGGCGCCTGGAAGGCCGCGGGGGAGCCGCTGAGCACCGAGGAACCCGCCCCGGGCGGCGGCGACTTCACCGCGCGGCCGGGCGCCATGCCGACACTGGACGCGGACCAGGCGGCCGAACTCGCCCACCGCGGTGTGCTGCTCGACGCCCGGGCCGGTGAGCGCTACCGCGGCGAGACCGAGCCGATCGACCCGGTGGCGGGCCACATCCCCGGCGCGGTGAACGCGCCGACCACCGCCAATGTCGCCGACGACGGCCGGCTGCTGCCCCCCGCCGAACTCACCGCCCGCTTCACCGCTCTGGGCGCCCACCCGGCGGCGGACATCGGGGTCTACTGCGGCTCGGGCGTCTCGGCGGCCCACGAGGTCCTCGCGCTGGCCACCGCCGGGATCCCGGCCTCCTTGTTCGTCGGCTCCTGGAGTGCCTGGGTCGCCGACCCGGCGCGACCGGTGGCAACCGGCGGCACCCCGGACTGACGCCCCCGACGACACGGCCCGGACTGGCCGCCTTCCACCGGCTGTCGCCTGCCCCCGGTCGGCGAACCGTGGGACGCGGCGGCGGGGCAGCCACCTGAGTGGCTGCCCCGCACGGCCTCGCGGCTCCCGCTCGACGAGCCCGGTCCGGTCCCCGGTGCTCCCCGGAGGGATCAGTCCTGCTTCTTGCGCCGGCTGCCGAAGACGATCTCGTCCCAACTGGGCACGGTGGCGCGGCGGCCGGGACGGACGCCGTCCGCTTCGGCCTGGCGGTCGGTGGAGCCCTTGAGGCGGTCGCGGTGGCCCGCCACGGCGCGCGGCATCAGCACGTCGGCGTAGGCGGAGCCCGCGCTGGCGGCCGGTGCCTGCTCCTCCTCCTCGACCGGCTCCTCCACCGCCGGTACCGGGTCCGGCGGAGCCTGCGGGGCGGACGGCACCACCATGTCGCCCCGGAAGCTCGGCACCGCCTCCAGCAGGCTGGTCAGCGAGTCCCGCTCCTCCGCGGCCTCGGCCCGTTCCTCCCCGCGCGGCTCGGTCTGGCGGTCCAGGGCCCGGTCCAGCGGACGGTCCCTGGGCAGCCGGGCGATCCGCGGCACGAACGGGAAGCTCGGCTCCTGCTGCGCCGCCTGGCTCTGGGTGGTCTCGCCGATCAGCGATCTGGCCTCGTCGTCCACCGCCTGCACCAGCCGGCGCGGCGGGTCGTACGTCCAGCTCGCCGAGTGCGGCTCACCGGCCACCCGGTAGACCAGCAGCACCTCCCAGGTGCCGTCGTCCCGCCGCCAGGAGTCCCACAGCACGTGGTCCTTCTCGGCGCCGCGCAGCAGCAGCCGCTCCGCGACCGCCTCGCCCAGCTGCGGTCCGGTGCTCTCGCCCTGCCGCCGGACCGGTGTCTTCCTGGCCCGCTCGGCCATGAACGCCCGTTCGGCCAGCACCGGTCCCTCGAAGCGGCGGACCCGCTCCACCGGGATACCGGCCAGTTGGGCGACCTCCTCGGCGGAGGCACCGGAACGTATCCGCGCCTGGATGTCACGGGGCCGCAGATGGCTCTCGACCTCGATCTCGATCTGCCCGAGCCGGGCGCGGTCGTTGCGCACCGCGGCACGCAGTCGCTCGTCGATGGGGAGCGTGTATTCCGTGCTGTCGGCAGCTTTGAGCACCAGTCGTGTGCCGTCGTTACTGACGGCCACGACGCGCAGTTCGGGCACGATTACCTCCCGGGTGGTGCCTGCCGACGTCCGTTGCGTCGCTGCTCCCGTTGGACACGAGTGTGGCCTGCCCGGGTGCAGCGTGCCACAACCTTGCACAGTTACCCGGCGTGTCGGGTGTACATGGTGACACGCCGTTATGGGACGGTGGTCAATTGGCCACGGAGCGTGACCAAAAGGCGACCGTACGGGCACCGGGCGCCGGGATTCGCCACGGTACTCCATTCGGACCACCGCAGGGTGGCTGCCGCGCCGTCGAATGTCTTTCGTGCGGCGGGAGTTGGGTGACACGACTCACACGTGCGCCGGGTGCGCGCCGGGCAAAATGGGACGTAAGCCTACGAACCCAGCACCCTCCGTAGGTAGTCGTTGCCGAACAGCCGTCCCGGGTCGAGGCGGTCGCGCAGACGGGTGAATTCGCCGAAGCGCGGATACACCGAACCGAGGTACTCCGCGTCCCGGGTGTGCATCTTGCCCCAGTGCGGCCGGCCGCCCAGGCCGATCATGATCTTTTCGACCGCGGTGAAGTACTCCTGATAGCGGCTGCCCCGGTACATGTGCACCGCGATGTAGGCGGTGTCCCGTCCGCAGGCCGTGGACAGCGCGATGTCGTCGGCGGGCACCACCCGCACCTCGACCGGGAAGCTGATCCGCAGATCGGACCGCTCCACCATGGCCCGCAGCTCGCGGACCGCCTGGACCGCGGCCTCCCGCGGCACCGCGTACTCCATCTCCACGAACCGCACCCGGCGCGGGCTGGTGAACACCTTGTACGCGACGTCGGTGTAGGTGCGGGCGGCCAGCGCGCGGCTGGAGATCCGGGCGATGCCCGGGATGGCGGCCGGCGCCGCCCTGCCGAGCGCGCAGGCGGCCTGGAAGACCCCGTTGGACAGCAACTCGTCGTCGATCCAGCCGCGGACGGCCGGCACCGGGGCGGCGGGGCCCGGACTGCGGTTGTTCCGCTTGGTGTTGCAGTTCGCGGTGTGCGGGAACCAGTAGAACTCGAAGTGCTCGTTCTCGGTGGTGAGCAGGTCGAACTCGGCCATCACCCGGTCGAAGGACATCGGCTCCTCCCGGGCGGTCAGCAGGAAGAGTGGTTCCACCGCGAAGGTGACCGCGCTGACCACGCCGAGCGCGCCCAGGCCGATCCGGCCCGCCGCGAACACCTCGGGATTCTCCTCGGCCGAGCAGGTCAGCACCGTGCCGTCGGCCGTCACCAGTTCGAATGCTCTGATCTGCGCGGCGATGGAGCCCGAGTCGCGGCCGGTGCCGTGCGTGCCGGTGCCGGTGGCGCCCGCGACGGTCTGCTCCATGATGTCGCCCATGTTGGTCAGCGACAGGCCCTGCTCGGCCAGCACCGCGTTCAACTGCCGCAGCTGCACCCCCGCCTCGGCGGTGACGGTGCCCGCGGCCGGGTCGACGGAGCGGATCGCGGTCAGGCCCTCGGGGCGGATCAGCACCCCGTCGGTGGCCGCCGCGGCGGTGAAGGAGTGCCCGGAGCCGACCGCCTTGGCGGTCAGCCCGTCGGCCGCCGCCCGGCGCAGCACCTCGGCCAGTTCGGCCACCGAGGCCGGCGCCGCGACGCGCGCCGGCCTGGCGGTCACGTTGCCCGCCCAGTTACGCCACACCTTCTCGGCTGTGCCGGCCGACACGCTCATCGCCGTACTCCTCCCGCTCCGGCGCCGGCCGCAGCCTGCGCTTACCGAAGAACGCCACCGCCACGGCCACCACCGCGGCGCAGACCGGCACCGCGAAGGCCGCCGAGGCGCCGTGCGCGTCGATCACCCGACCGGCGAGCGCGGCCCCGGCGGCGACGCCGACCGCCAGCCCCGTGGAGGTCCACGTGATGCCCTCGGTCAGCCGCTGCCGCGGAACCAGCTGTTCCACCAGGCCCATCGCCGTCACCATTGTCGGTGCGATGGTCAGACCGGCCAGGAACAGCGCACCGGCCAGGAACCACAAGTTTCCGACCAGTAGTGGCGGGATCATACTCACCGCCATGGCCGCGATCCCCACCAGGAAGCGGCCGGACCGGGTACCGCGCGGGGTGAGCAGCCCGAAGACCAGCCCGGCCAGGCACGATCCGAGCGCGTAGCTGGCCAGCACCAGGCTGGCCAGCGCCTTGTGGCCGTGCTCGTCGGCGAAGGCCACCGTGGTGACGTCCACCGCGCCGAACATCGTGCCGGTGCCGACGAACACCCCGGCCAGCACCGGCATCCCGGGGGAGCGCAGCGCCGAGCGGCCGGCGGCGGGGTCGCGGGGGTGCGGCGCCGGTTCGGTACGCCGCTGCGCGGTCAGCAGCAGCACGCCCGCCCCGAGGAAGACCACCGCCAGCAGCGGTCCCGCCTCGGCGAAGGCCACCGTGCACAGCCCGATGGACAGGATCGGGCCGATGATGAAGACGATCTCGTCCACCACCGACTCCAGCGAGTAGGCGGTGTGCAGGAGTTCGGGCGAACCGCGGTGGATCGCCGACCAGCGGGCCCGCACCATCGCGCCCACGCTCGGCGTGCAGCCGGCGCCCAGCACGCAGACGAAGTAGACCCAGTCCGGCGCCCCGGCCCGGACCGCGATCAGCAGCGCGGCCACCGAGGCCACCGTCACCGCGCTGGCCGGCCGCAGCACCCGCCGCTGGCCGTAGCGGTCGACGAGCCGGGAGACCTGCGGACCGCAGACCGCGGCCGACAGCGCCAGCACCGCCGAGAGCGCGCCGGCCAGCCCGTAGCGCCCGGTGAGCTGCGAGATCATGGTCACCACACCGATGCCCAGCATCGACAGCGGCATCCGGCCGACCAGGCCGGCGGCGGAGAACGCCTTGCTGCCGGGGACCGTGAAGATCGCGCGGTACGGGCTGCTCACGGATGCTCCCCGGTAAGGTACATGGCTGGCTGATACAGCTTACGGAGCCGGGCAACCGGATTTCCGCGGCCGCCGCCCGGGGCCGGGGCGGGCCCGGCGCGGGTCCCGCCCGGAGTGGCTGCCGGTTCGGACCTCCTTGCCGCGCGGGCCGGGCACCGCCCGTACGGGGAGGCGGTCGCCGGGCCGGTCGCCGGCGGGTGGCAGGATCGGAGGCATGTCCGTTCAGCCACCTCGGCCCGCCCCCGCGGCCCGGCCCGACCCCGGTCCCTACGACGCCCTGCTGCTGCTGTCCTTCGGCGGCCCCGAGGGCCCCGACGACGTGGTGCCCTTCCTGGAGAACGTCACCCGGGGCCGCGGCATCCCCCGCGAGCGGCTCCAGGAGGTCGGCAAGCACTACTTCCTGTTCGGCGGGGTCAGTCCGATCAACGCGCAGAACCGGGAGCTGCTCGGCGCCGTCCGCGAGGACTTCGCCGCCGCCGGCCTCGACCTGCCGGTGTACTGGGGCAACCGCAACTGGGCGCCGTATCTGACCGACACCCTGCGGGAGATGGCCGAGGCAGGCCACCGGCGCGTCCTGGTGCTGGCCACGAGCGCCTACGCGTCCTACTCGGGATGCCGCCAGTACCGGGAGAATCTGGCCGCGTCGCTGGCGGTGCTCGCCGAGGAGGGCCGCGAGCTGCCCCGGATCGACAAGCTCCGGCACTACTTCAACCACCCCGGCTTCGTGCAGCCGATGACCGAGGCGACCCTCGCCGCGCTGGCCGCCCTGCCGCCGGAGGTACGGGACGGCGCGCGGCTGGCCTTCACCACCCACTCCATCCCGACCGCCGCCGCCGACACCTCCGGGCCGGTGCCGGTGCACGGCGACGGCGGCGCGTACGTGGCCGAGCACCTGGACACCGCCCGGGTGATCGCCGACGCGGTGCGCGAGGCCACCGGGGTCGAGCGCCCCTGGCAGCTCGTCTACCAGTCGCGCAGCGGCGCCCCGCACATCCCGTGGCTGGAGCCGGACATCTGCGACCACCTGGAAGAGGTGCACGCGGCCGGCGCGCCCGCGGTGGTCATGGTGCCGATCGGCTTCGTCTCCGACCACATGGAGGTCAAGTACGACCTCGACACCGAGGCGACCGCCAAGGCCGCCGAGCTGGGCCTGCCGGTCAGCCGGGCCGCCACCGTGGGCGCGGACCCGCGCTTCGCCGCGGCCGTGCGCGCGTTGGTGCTGGAGCGCGCCGCCACCGAGCGCGGCCTGGCACCCGCGCGCTGCGCGCTGGGCGTGCTGGGCCCCAGCCACGACATCTGCCCCGCGGGCTGCTGCCCGGCCAGGAGCCCGCGGCCGGCCGCCGCGGGGACCGACTGAGCGCCCCCGACGGAGCGCCGGGCCGAAGCACCCGCCCGGAGCGCCGGGCCGAACGGCGCTCGACCGGGCCGCCGACGACGCAGGAGGCACGAACTGAGGAGCCACGAGATGACCACACCCGCGAGCCCGGACACCGCGCAGCTGCTGGAGATCGCCCTGGAGGCGGCCCGCAGGGCCGGCGCCCTGCTGCGTGACGGACGGCCCGCCGACCTCGGCGTGGCCGCCACCAAGACCAGCCCGATCGACGTGGTGACCGAGATGGACATCGCCGCCGAGAAGCTGATCACCTCCTACATCGGCCGGCTGCGGCCCGACGACGGCTTCCTCGGCGAGGAGGGCGCCAGCAGCGACGGCACCAGCGGGGTCCGCTGGGTGATCGACCCGCTGGACGGCACGGTGAACTACCTCTACGGCCTGCCGGCCTGGGCGGTCAGCATCGCCGCCGAGTACCAGGGGGAGGCGGTCGTCGGGGTGGTCGAGGCGCCGATGCGCGCCGAGACGTACCAGGCGGTGCTGGGCGGCGGCGCCCTCGTCAACGGCGCGCCGGCCCGCTGCCGTCCGGCGCCGGAGTTCTCGCACGCCCTGATCGGCACCGGCTTCGGCTATCTCGCCGAGCGCCGGGTGGCGCAGGCCGAAGTGGTCCGCGCGCTGGTGCCGCAGGTCCGGGACATCCGGCGGGCCGGGGCGGCCGCGATCGACCTCGCCGACGTCGGCTGCGGGCGGCTCGACGGCTACTTCGAGCGGGGCCTCAATCCGTGGGACCTGGCGGCCGGGGCGCTGTTCGCCCGGGAAGCGGGCGCGCTGACCGGCGGACGACCCGGGCACGCCGCCTCGGGCGAGCTGACGATCGCCGCGCCGCCCGGGCTCTTCGAGCCGCTCCAGAAGCTGCTGGAGGACCTGGGCGCCTGGCACGACTGACCGACCGGCCGGCGGACCGACTGGCCGACTGGCCGACTGACCGGCCGGCGGACCGACCCGGCGAGGCGCCCGCCTGTTCGCCGCGCGTAGACATGCGAACGCCCCGGCACCTTCCTGGTGGCCGGGGCGTGCGGCTTGCGGGTCGACCGCGACGATCAGTGGGTCAGGCGACCTTGGGCCGTACGTCCACCCCGTGCTCGGCGGCGAGCCGCTGGAGGTCCTCCAGCTCGCTCTGCTCCACCTCGGCGAGGAACTCGTCGCCCGTCTCACGTGCTTTGCGCAGGTCGGACTCCGTGGTGTGTATGCGCTGCAGGATTCCGGTCGTGAACGCGTTCATGTGCGCCCCCTCGTCGACTCCGTTGACACGAGGTGTGTCAAGCCCGGCGCCACGCGATGGGAAACGCGTGGCGAGGCATGGTGGGTGGGTGTACAGCCACCATCCCCAACGGTTTCGGAGCGGAAACCTCCCGGCTACCGGAAAATTGCGCGGGCATGTGCCAGCTGGGTCCCTTATCGCCGATTTACGGTCCCGCGGTGCACCATGGGGAGGCATTCCCACAGCTCATGGAAGGAACAACGCCTTGCGCGTACTGGTCGTCGAGGACGAGCAACTGCTCGCCGACGCGGTGGGCACCGGCCTGCGCCGAGAGGCCATGGCCGTCGATGTCGTCTACGACGGCGGGGCCGCTCTGGAGCGGATCGGTGTCAATGACTACGACGTCGTCGTGCTCGACCGCGACCTGCCGGTGGTGCACGGTGACGAGGTCTGCCGGCAGATCATCGGCCTGGGGATGCCCACCCGGGTCCTGATGCTCACCGCCTCCGGCGACGTCAGCGACCGGGTGGAAGGTCTGGAGCTGGGCGCCGACGACTACCTGCCCAAGCCCTTCGCCTTCACCGAGCTGACCGCCCGGGTCCGCGCGCTCGGCCGCCGTACCACCGCGGCCCTGCCGCCGGTCCTGGAGCGGTCCGGCATCCGGCTGGACCCCAACCGCCGCGAGGTGTTCCGGGACGGCACGGAAGTGCACCTGGCGCCCAAGGAATTCGCCGTCCTGGAAGTGCTGATGCGCAGCGAGGGCTCGGTGGTCTCCGCCGAGCAACTGCTGGAGAAGGCCTGGGACGAGAACACCGACCCCTTCACCAATGTGGTGCGGGTCACCGTGATGACCCTGCGCCGCAAGCTCGGCGAGCCCCCGGTGATCATCACCGTGCCGGGCTCCGGTTACCGGATCTGATCGGCCATGGCCTCCGTCTCGCCCCAGACCCCCGCGCCGCCGCCGCCCACCGGCCCCCCGGTCCCGCCGCGACCCTCCTGGGACCCGCCGCCGTCCGCCGAGAGCCGGCCGCCGTGGCTGCGGCCCACCATCCGCATCCGGCTGACCGTGCTGTACGGCGGCATGTTCCTGATCGCCGGGGTGGTGCTGCTGTGGATCATCTACCTGCTGGCCGCGCAGGCCATCAACCAGGGCAGCGTCTTCCCGTTCAAGCTCCTCAGCGCCAACATCGAGTCGACCAACTGCTCGGCGCTGCCGGCCGGCCAGAGCATCACCTCCGAGCAGTTCAGCCAGGCGCTCAACACCTGTATGAGCCACCAGCGGGACATGGCGCTCAACACCCTGCTCAAGCGCTCGCTGATCGCGCTGATCGGCCTGGCCGTGCTCGCCTTCGCGTTCGGCTACCTGATGGCCGGCCGGGTGCTCGCGCCGCTCGGCCGGATCACCCGGACCGCCCGCAGCGTGGTGGGCTCCGACCTGAAGCGCCGGATCGAGCTGGACGGGCCGGACGACGAGCTGAAGGAACTGGCCGACACCTTCGACGGCATGCTGGACCGGCTGGAACGCTCCTTCGACGCCCAGCGCAGATTCGTCGCCAACGCCTCGCACGAACTGCGCACCCCGCTGGCGATCAACCGAACCCTGCTGGAGGTGCAGCTGTCCGATCCGGCGGTGTCGCCCGACCTGCAGCAGCTCGGCAAGACGCTGCTGGCCACCAACGAGCGCAGCGAGCAGCTGGTGGAGGGCCTGCTGCTGCTGGCCCGCAGCGAGAACGAGATCATCGACCGCAAACCGGTCGACCTGGCCGAGGTGGCCTCGCGGGCGCTGGACCAGACCCGCGGCGAGGCGCAGAGCAAGGGCGTGGAACTGCGCGGCGAGCTGGAAGCCGGGGTGGTGCAGGGCAATGGCGTGCTGCTGGAGCGCATCGCCTTGAACCTGGTGCAGAACGCGGTGCGCTACAACGTGCCCGAGGACGGATGGGTCCAGGTGAGTACGGTCGCGCAGAACGGGCAAGCTCTGCTCGTAGTCGCGAACACCGGGCCGGTCGTACCGGCCTATGAGATCGATAATATTTTCGAGCCGTTCCGGCGGCTGCGTACCGAGCGGACCGGCAGCGACAAGGGTGTCGGCCTGGGCCTGTCCATCGCCCGTTCGGTCGCCAGAGCCCACGGCGGCGTCATCGCGGCGGAGCCGCGAGAGGGAGGCGGCCTGGTCATGAGGGTCGCGATCCCGCTGTAGGGTCTCCCACGGTCTTCCACCGGACCTGCGGAATCAGCTCCTCGAACGCTGTGAACCGTGTCACTTCCGACCCGTGCGTCACAGCGGTCCGGATCGGCTCGTGTTCGCTTTGCGAGTAATTTCAGGGTCTGTTCTCGGCCGGTACGGATGGTGATCGACCGCACACGGACGTCGTACAACAGGTACTCTCGGTGATCGCCAGACCTGGGAAAAGGACCGGAAAATCCATGTTTCCCCAGGTCATGATCACGGGAAGTACACGTGGAGGCGCCCGTGCGGGACGGTTTCCCAACCGCCACGGATCATGATCGGCCACCCTCGTCATCACCTCTTCGGGGGCGTCATCGGGTGTCGATCGAGTAACGGGCCTTGATGTGAGGCAAAATCTCCGCCTCAGGTCGGGCACAAGTCCGGCCTCCCGCGCGTTACGTGCGCTGGAGACACCACAGACACCCACAGGGGGAGAGCGAAAATGGCTACGGATTACGACACCCCACGCAAGACCGACGACGACGTCAATGAAGACAGCATCGAGGAGCTGAAGGCCCGGCGGAACGAGAAGTCGACCTCCGCGGTCGACGTCGACGAGTTCGACCAGGCCGAGTCCCTGGAGCTGCCCGGCGCCGACCTCTCCAATGAGGAGCTGTCGGTCCGCGTGCTGCCCCGGCAGGCGGACGAGTTCACCTGCATGAGCTGCTTCCTCGTTCACCACCGGAGCCAGCTGGCCTCGGAGAAGAACGGGAACCCGATCTGCCGCGACTGCGCGGCCTGATCCGCGGGCGCCCGTGACCGGCTCGCCGGAACGACACGAGGGCGACGAGCGAGGCCGTGCGGCCTCGCTCGCGGCCACTGCAGCGCGCTCCATCGGCCGCGGCGTGACAGGCGGCGTCCGCTGGGGCGGCCGGTTCGCCAAGGTCGGCGTCGGCTCGGTCGCCGAGCGGCTGCTCGACACCGCGCCGCGGATCCCGGTCCGCGACCTGGCGACCCTGCGCAAGCAGTTCCCCGGGCTCGGCCCGGAGGACATCGCCGACCGGCTCACCGCCGCGGCGGTCAGGGGCACCATGACGGTCGGGGCCGGCGTCGGCGCCGCCGCGATGCTGCCCGCCCCACCCGCCATACCCGCCGAACTGGCCACCGAGACCCTCGGCGTCGCCGCCGTGGAATTCAAGCTGATCGCCGAACTGCACGAGGTCTACGGACTGCGCGTCCCCGGCACCGTCAGGGAGCGGGCCACCGCCTACCTCTGGTCCTGGACGGAGCAGCGCGGCATCGACGTGCTGAAGCCGACCACCGTCAACGTGGCGCTCGGCAGCAGCATGAAGCGGGAGCTGCGCCAGCGGCTGCTGCGCCGCTCCCTGCGGCACACCCCCTCGCTGACCCCGTTCATGGTCGGCGCCGCGGTGGGCGCCTTGATGAACCGGCGCGACACCCACAAGCTCGCCGAGCGCGTACGCCGGGACCTGCGGGCCCACCAGCTGCCCTGGCCGGACCCCGAGCCGGACCAGCCGGCGCTGCCCGCCGCCCCCGACCCGGGCAGACCCCGGCCGGAGCTGCCCGGCAGCGGCGAGGGCCAGGACTGACCGCGCACCACCCACGACCGGAGGGCGAGCCGCCCGGACCCAGCGGCACCCCCTAGCGGGCCGCCGTCCTGACCGCCGCCAGCGCGTCCGCCAGCCGCTGCGGGGACCGCGTGGACAGATAGACATACGGCGTCGGATCGGTCGGATCGATGATCTCGACCTTCAGCGCGGTCGGCACATACGAGCGCATCAGCATGAAGGCCCGCGGATCGGCCTTGTGCGACCGCCAGGCCACCGTCTCGGCCGGATCCAGCACCACGGCCTCGCCGAGCGCCTCCAGCGGGATCCGGGCCTTGCCCGCCATCAGCGAACCGGCCACCACCCTGATCCGCGCCGAACCGTAGGAGCTGACGCCCATCATCGCCAGCGCGGAGCCGCCCACCAGGCCGGCCAGGATCGGCAGCGGCCCGAAGGGGAAGAGGATCAGCGCCATCGCGACGCCGATCCCGATGGCGAGGACCCACCACATGCGCGGCACGGTCAGGCGTTCGTCGTAAGGCTCCGGGGCACCAGGCATGGCACAAGGGTGCCATGCGCACCTGTGCCCTCCGCCGCGCGGGCGCGCCAGCAGCCGGGTGACGCGCACCGGCCGCCCGGAAGGGCGGCAGAAGGGCGACCGGACACCGGAAGGGAAAGGATCGCGCAGGAGGGTAGGGTCTCCGGCGTGAGTGCAGCCACGACATCCGCGAGCGCCGGCCGGCCGGGCCTGACCCCGCCGCCTGACGCCACCGCGCCCGTACGGCACCCGGACGCGCCCGCGCCCGGTGAGCTGCTCGGCGCGCACTACGACCAGTGCTTCGGCTGCGGCGGCGGCCAGCCGCACGGACTGCACCTGGCGGCCAGGGCCGGCGAAGGCGTCGCCGTCACCGCCGAGTTCACCGTGCAGGCCGCCCACCAGGGCGCCCCCGGGCTGGCCCACGGCGGAGTGCTCGCCGCCGCCCTGGACGAGACGCTGGGCTCGCTGAGCTGGCTGCGCCGTGTCATCGCGGTCACCGGCCGGCTGGAGTCGGACTTCCTGCGGCCGGTGCCGGTCGGCGCCACCCTGCACCTGGCAGCCCGCTGCACCGGCGTGGCCGGCCGGAAGATGTACGCGAGCGCCGAGGGCCGGATCGGCGGCCCCGCAGGCCCGGTCGCGGTCCGCGCCGAAGCGCTGTTCATCGAGGTCAAGGTGGACCACTTCACCAGCAACGGCCGCCCCGCGGAGATCGAGGCCGCGATGGCGGACCCGGACCAGGTGAAGGTCGCGCGCGCTTTCGAGGTGAACCCGTGAGCGCGCGGCGACCGCCGGTGGACGTGCTGCTGAGGCGACTGGACGCCGCCGTGCCGGTCCCCGCCTACGCCCACCCGGGAGACGCCGGCCTCGACCTGAGCACCACCGAGGCCGCGGAGCTCGCCCCGGGCGAGCGCACGGTGCTGCCCACCGGGATCTCGATCGCGCTGCCCGACGGCTACGCGGCCTTCGTGCACCCCCGTTCGGGCCTGGCCGCCCGCTGCGGGGTGGCGATGGTGAATGCCCCGGGAACGGTGGATGCCGGGTACCGTGGGGAAATCAAGGTGATCGTGGTCAATCTCGACCCGCGCGAGACCGTCCGGTTCGAGCGGGGCGACCGGATCGCACAATTGGTCGTCCAGCAGGTCGAGCGGGTCCGCTTCCACGAGGTCGCGGAGCTGCCCGGCTCTGCCCGGGCCGCGGGGGGCTTCGGTTCCACGGGGGGTCACGCCGCGGTGGAGCCGCCGTCGGCCGACACGTCCAGCAACGGATACGCATCGGTCCTCAGCGACCGGGAAGGACAGTGACCGTGTTCCGTCGTCGCAAGGAGCGCGAAGACGCCATCGACGAGCTCGACGAGGCCGAGGGCCTGGACGGGCCGGCGGAGGACGCCGAGGATACCGGGGAGGAGCCGGACGGCTCCGGGGAGTCGGTGCGCTACAACCTCCCGTCCGCCCCGCGGCCGGACGGCCCCTGGGACGCGGCTGAGATCCAGGAGCCCGGCGAGGGCCGGGTGGACCTCGGCGGTCTGTTCGTCCCCGGGGTCGACGGCATGGAGCTTCGCGTCGAGGTGGCCGGTGAGTCCATCGTCGCCGCCACTGTGGTGCTGCGGGACAGCGCCGTGCAGCTCCAGGGCTTCGCCGCTCCCAAGTCCGAAGGCATCTGGGGCGAGGTGCGCGACGAGATCGCGTCCGGCATCACCCAGCAGGGCGGCATCGTCGACGAGATCGAGGGCCCGCTGGGCTGGGAGCTGCGCGCCCAGGTCCCAGTACGGCTGCCGGACGGTACCAACGGTGTGCAGCTGGTGCGTTTCGTCGGCTGCGACGGCCCGCGCTGGTTCCTGCGCGGGGTGATCTCCGGCCAGGGCGCGGTCCAGCCCGCCGCGGCCGGGGTGCTGGAGTCGATCTTCCGCGACACCGTGGTGGTGCGCGGCGAGGCTCCGATGGCCCCGCGCGACCCGATCGTGCTCAAGCTGCCGAACGACGCGCAGATGGTGCCGGACGGCGCCGCCCCCGCGGAGCAGGCCGAGCCGTCCAAGTTCGGCGACGGGATCGACCCGCTGCGCCGCGGACCGGAGATCACCGAGCTGCACTGAGGCGGGCGCGGGTCCCGGACCGGAGTCCGGACGGGACCGGTGCGCGCGGGCCGAACAGGGCCGGTACGACCGGCCGCACGCGGCCGCACGGATGTGGGGAACAACCGCCCGGCCGCCGATCCGTTCGGCGGCCGGGCGAGTCATCCGGCCCGGTCACCCGGCGGGCCACGGCGGGGAGGGACGTATGAGCGAGCAGTCCATCGGGCAGGGCGGTACCGCCGTCGCGCAGGCACCGGCCGGCGACATGGTGGTGGTGGAGGACCTGCGCCGCACCTACGGCAGCGGCGAGACCGCCGTGCACGCCCTGCGCGGCGTCTCCTTCACCGTCCCGCGCGGCGAACTCGTCGCCCTCAAGGGCCGCTCGGGCTCGGGCAAGACCACCGTGCTCAATCTGGTCGGCGGCCTGGATTCGCCCGACGGCGGGCGCATCACCCTGGACGGCACCGATCTGGCGGGCCTGGCCGACGACGACCTGCTGGCCCTGCGCCGCGACCGCATCGGCTTCGTCTTCCAGTCCTTCGGACTGATCCCGATCCTCACCGCCGCCGAGAACGTCGGCGTCCCGATGCGCCTGCGCAAAGTCCCGGCCCGGGCCCGCGACGAGCGCGTCGACCTGCTGCTGTCCCTGGTCGGGCTGTCCGACCACGCCAATCAGCGCCCCGGCGAGCTGTCCGGCGGCCAGCAGCAGCGGGTGGCCATCGCCCGGGCGCTGGCCAACAGCCCGGTGCTGATCATCGCCGACGAACCCACCGGCCAACTCGACGCGGACACCGGCCTCGCCGTCATGGACCTGCTCCGCGCGGTCGTCCGCAGCGAGGGCGTCACGGCCCTCGTCGCCACCCACGACACGCAGCTGCTGGCGCTGGCCGACCGGGTGCTGGAACTGCGCGACGGCCGCATCGTCACCGACGAGTAGCCCGTCGACAAGGGGCATCAAGACACCGTCAAGGTCAGGCTCCCGGCCGCTGGAATTACGGTATGACCGGTTCGTTCGTTCTATGGTCAACGTGAGCGCGCGGCCGGACCGCCCGGGTGAAGGGCGCGCACCGGCGGGACTATGGAGTCATGGCACGCGGCACACTGCGCATCTATCTCGGAGCGGCCCCCGGCGTCGGCAAGACCTACGCCATGCTCTCCGAGGCCCACCGGCGCCTCGAACGCGGCACCGACGTCGTGGTGGGGTACGTCGAGCAGCACAAGCGGCCCCGTACCGAGGTGATGCTGGCCGGCCTGGAGACGGTCCGCCGCAAGGACCTGGACTACCGCGGCAGCGTCTTCAGCGAGATGGACGTCGACGCGATCCTGGCCCGCGCCCCCGAGGTCGCCCTGGTGGACGAACTGGCCCACACCAATGTGCCGGGCTCCCGCAACGCCAAGCGCTGGCAGGACGTCGAGGAGCTGCTGCGGGCCGGCATCGACGTGGTCTCCAACCTCAACATCCAGCACCTGGAGTCGCTGGCCGACGTGGTCGAGTCGATCACCGGGGTGCTGCAGCGCGAGACGGTGCCCGACGAGGTGGTGCGCCGGGCCGCCCAGATCGAGCTGGTCGACATGTCGCCGCAGGCGCTGCGCCGCCGGATGGCGCACGGCAACATCTACGCGCCCGACAAGGTGGACGCGGCGCTGTCCAACTACTTCCGGCCCGGCAATCTCACCGCGCTGCGCGAGCTGGCCCTGCTGTGGACCGCCGACCGGGTGGACGAATACCTGCAGACGTACCGCGCCGACCAGGGGATCTCCGCCGCCTGGCAGGCCCGCGAGCGGATCGTGGTCGGCCTGACCGGCGGACCCGAGGGCCGCACCCTGATCCGCCGGGCCGCCCGGATGGCGGCCAAGGGCTCCGGCAGCGAGATCCTCGCGGTGCACATCGTGCGCAGCGACGGCCTCGCCTCGGCCTCCGCCAAGGAGCTCGCGGTGCAGCGCACCCTGGTCGAGGACCTCGGCGGCTCCTTCCACCACGTCATCGGCGACGAGGTGGTCGACGCGCTGCTGGACTTCGCCCGCGGCGTCAACGCCACCCAGATCGTGCTCGGCACCAGCCGCCGCAAGACCTGGCAGTACGCCTTCGGGCCCGGCGTCGGCGCCACCGTCGCCCGTGAGTCCGGCGACATCGACGTCCACATCGTCACCCACGAGCAGGCGGCCAAGGGCCGCGGACTGCCGGCCGCCCGCGGCGCGAAACTCGGCAGATCCCGGGTCGTCGCCGGCTGGCTGACCGGTGTCGCCGGGCCGATCCTGCTCTCGGTGCTGCTCACCCACTGGCACCCCGGCATGAGCCAGGCCACCGAGCTGCTGCTGTTCCTCACCTTGACGGTGGCCGCCGCCCTGGTCGGCGGACTGCTGCCGGCGCTGGTCTCCGCGGTGGGCGGGTCGCTGCTGCTGAACTGGTACTTCACCCCGCCCCGGCACTCCTTCACCGTCGCGCAGCCCGAGAACGTCATCGCGATCGCGATCTTCGTGGTGGTCGGCGCGGCCGTCGCCTCGGTGGTGGACCTGGCCGCCCGGCGCACCCAGCAGGCGGCCCGGCTGCGGGCCGAGGCCGAGATCCTGTCGCATCTGGCCGGCAGCGTGCTGCGCGGCGAGAGCAGCGTGCGGGCGCTGCTGGAACGGGTCAGGGAGTCGTTCGCCATGGAAGCGGTGGTGCTGCTGGAGCGGGACGACGAGAACGCCGGCTGGCACTGCGTGGCCGCCGTCGGCGGCACCCCCTGCATGCGCCCGGAGGACGCCGATGTGGAGGTGCCGGTCAACGAACGGCTGGCGCTGGCGCTGACCGGCCGGATGCTGCCCGCCTCCGACCGCCGGGTGCTGTCCGCTTTCGCCGCGCAGGCGGCGGTGGCGCTGGACCGCGAGCGGCTCGCCGACGAGGCCGGGCGGTCCCGGGAACTGGCCGAGGGCAACCGGATCCGCACCGCGCTGCTCGCCGCCGTCTCGCACGACCTGCGCACCCCGCTGGCCGGCATCAAGGCCTCGGTGTCCTCGCTGCGCTCCGACGACGTGGCCTGGTCGCCGCAGGACGAGGCGGAACTGCTGGCCGGCATCGAGGACGGCGCCGACCGGCTGGACCACCTGGTCGGCAATCTGCTCGACATGTCCCGGCTGCAGACCGGCACCGTGGTCCCGCTGATCCGCGAGGTCGACCTGGACGAGGTGGTCCCCATGGCGCTGGGCGGGGTCCCGGAGCAGAGCGTGTCCCTCGACATACCCGAGACCCTGCCGATGGTGGCCGTCGATCCCGGGCTGCTGGAGCGCGGTGTCGCCAACGTGGTGGAGAACGCGGTGAAGTACAGCCCGCAGGACACGAAGGTCCTGGTGGCCGCCAGCGCCCTCGGCGAGCGTGTCGAGGTGCGGGTGGTCGACCGGGGGCCCGGCGTGCCGGAGGGCGCCAAGGAGCACATATTCGAGCCCTTCCAGCGCTACGGCGACGCGCCGCGCGGCAACGGCGTCGGCCTGGGCCTGGCGGTCGCCCGCGGCTTCGCCGAGGCCATGGGCGGCACCCTCGTCGCCGAGGACACCCCGGGCGGCGGCCTGACCATGGTGTTCACCCTGCGGGCCGCCACCGGCGGGGCCCCGTCCCGCCCGCGACTGCCGGCGTCGGCGACCACATGACCGCCATCTTGCCAACGAGGGTGATCAAGGAGAGGACAACGATGTACCGGGTGCTCGTGGTCGACGACGAACCGCAGCTCGTCCGCGCTCTGGCCATCAATCTGCGGGCCCGGGCCTACGAGGTGGACGCGGCCCACGACGGTGCCACCGCGCTGCGCGTCGCCGCGGCCCGCCACCCCGATGTGGTGGTTCTCGACCTCGGCCTGCCCGACATGGACGGCGTGGAGGTCATCCGGGGCCTGCGCGGCTGGACCCGGGTGCCCATCATCGTGCTGTCCGCCCGGCAGGCGTCCGACGAGAAGGTGGAGGCGCTCGACGCGGGCGCCGACGACTACGTCACCAAGCCGTTCGGCATGGACGAGCTGCTGGCCCGGCTGCGCGCCGCGGTCCGCCGGGCCGCGCCGAGCGGCCCCGAGGACGACACCGCCACCATCGAGACCGAGACCTTCACGGTGGACCTCGCCGCCAAGAAGGTGCAGCGGGCCGGCGCCGACGTCCGCCTCACCCCCACCGAGTGGCACCTGCTGGAGGTGCTGGTGCGCAACCCCGGCCGGCTGGTCAGCCAGAAGCAGCTGCTCCAGGAGGTGTGGGGGCCCGCCTACGGCACGGAGAGCAACTACCTGCGGGTCTACATGGCGCAGCTGCGCCGCAAGCTGGAGAGCGACCCGGCCAGACCGCGGCACTTCATCACCGAACCGGGCATGGGCTACCGCTTCGAACAGTGAGCCCTGCGCGGGTGGCCGGTACCCTGGTGTCATGAGTGGTTCACTCCGTTCCGACCGGCCCGCGGGCCGCTTCCGCCGCATGTTCGACCGCTTGTCCTCCTCGCAGGAGGAACTGCACTCCGAGGAACTGCAGCAGGACGCCCTCGCCACCGGCTGTACGCGGATCAGCGACTGCTCCGACCGCCAGATCGTGTCGGTCACCGGTACGCTGCGTACGGTCACGCTCCGTCCCCGGGCGGGTGTGCCGGCACTGGAGGCAGAACTCTTCGACGGATCCGCCGCGCTCGACGTGGTGTGGCTGGGCCGTCGCAGCATCACGGGCATAGAGCCCGGCCGCAGGATCATCGCCTCCGGCCGGATCTCGATGAACCGCGGGCGTCCGGTGCTGTTCAATCCCAAGTACGAGCTGCGTCCGGTCGGACAGGAGTAACAGGTGGCGTCACCAGAGAATGCGGGCTCCGCACGGCACACGGGTGCCACCCGGGAGCCGGACCCGGCGGCCGGCCCGGACCAGGAGGCGCGGGCCGTCACCGAGGCCGCGCTGTTCCAGGCGTTCGGCGGCGTACGCGGCATGGTGGAGACCACGGTCCCCGGCCTGGTGTTCGTCGCGATCTACACCGTCGACCACGACATCAAGTCGTCCGGGATCGCCGCGCTGGCGCTGTCGGTGGTGCTGGGCGTGGCCCGCCTCGTCCAGCGCGACACCCTCAAGCACGCCTTCAGCGGGATCTTCGGGGTCGCCTTCGGCGTGGTCTTCGCGATGATGTCCGGCAACGCCAAGAACTTCTACCTGCCCGGCATGCTGTACACGCTGGGCCTGGCGATCGCCTACATCGTCTCGTCCGCGGCCGGCTTCCCGCTGCTCGGCCTGATCCTCGGGCCGATCTTCAAGGAGAACCTGTCCTGGCGGAAGCGCAATCCGGGGCGGCTGCGCGCGTACACCAAGGCCAGCTGGGCCTGGGGCCTGATCCTGCTCGCGAAGTCCGCGATCCTCTTCCCGCTCTACTGGTGGGGCAACGCCACCCAGCTGGGCTGGGTCAAGGTCGCGCTCGGCATTCCGCCGTTCCTGCTGTCGGTCTACCTCACCTGGATCTTCCTGGTGAAGGCGCCGGCGCCGATCGATGTGATCGCGGAGATGGAAGCGGCCGAGAAGGCCGAGAAGGAGAAGTCGCTCACCTGACGGTGGCGCTCGCGGGGCCCGGACCGGGAGGTCCGGGCCCCGCCGCGTGTCACTCCTCGGGGGTGGACCCGCCCTGCAGGGACAGCAGGTCCTCCAGCTGTTCCTCGCGGTGCGGCGCCGCCACGAACAGCAGCTCGTCACCGGCCTCCAGCGCGTCGTCCTTCGACGGCGTCAGCACCCGGTTGCCGCGGATGATCGTGACCAGCGACGTATCGGTGGGCCACTCGACCTCCCCGACCCGCGTGCCGACCAGCGCCGCGTCCTCCGGCAGGGTCAGCTCGACCAGGTTGGCGTCGCCCTGGCTGAAGCGCAGCAGCCGGACCAGATCGCCGACGCTCACCGCCTCTTCGACCAGCGCCGACATCAGCCGCGGGGTGGACACGGCGACATCCACCCCCCAGGACTCGTTGAACAGCCACTCGTTCTTCGGGTTGTTGACCCGGGCCACCACCCGGGGCACCCCGTACTCGGTCTTGGCCAGCAGCGACACGACCAGATTGACCTTGTCGTCACCGGTGGCGGCGATCACCACATTGCAGCGCTGCAACGCGGCCTCGTCCAGCGAGGTGATCTCGCAGGCGTCGGCCAGCAGCCACTCCGCCTGCGGCACCCGCTCCACCGAGATGGACGAGGGGTTCTTGTCGACGAGCAGGACCTCGTGCCCGTTCTCCAGCAGTTCGGCGGCGATGGAACGACCCACCGCGCCGGCCCCGGCGATCGCGACCCTCATGAGTGGCCCTGCCCCTCGGGACCCTTGGCGAAGGCCGCCTCGACCGCGGCGACCCCGTCGGTGCGCATCATCACGTGCACCAGATCGCCTTCCTGGATCACGGTCTGCGACGTCGGCAGCATCGCCTCGCCGAGCCGGGTGACAAATGCCACACGAACCCCCGTCTCCTCCTGCAGCAGGCTCACCTTCTGCCCGATCCAGGACGGCGGGGTGTGCACCTCGGCGAGTTGCACGCCGCCGCTGGGGTCGCGCCACAGCGGCTCCGCGCCCGAGGGCAGCAGCCGGCGCAGCATCTGGTCGGCGGTCCACCGCACGGTGGCCACGGTCGGGATGCCGAGGCGCTGGTAGACCTCGGCGCGGCGCGGGTCGTAGATCCGCGCCACCACGTTCTCGATGCCGAACATCTCGCGGGCCGCCCGAGCCGCGATGATGTTGGAGTTGTCGCCGCTGCTGACGGCCGCGAAGGCACCCGCCTCCTCGATTCCGGCTTCGCGCAGCGTGTCCTGGTCGAACCCGACTCCGGTCACCCGGCGCCCGGCGAACCCGGAGCCCAGCCGGCGGAACGCCGTCTGGTCCTGGTCCACCACCGCGACCGTATGACCTTGCTGTTCGAGGGAGTGCGCGAGAGTGGAGCCCACTCGCCCGCATCCCATAATCACGACGTGCACGACCGTCCTTCCGGCTGCCAACGTATGCGCCTGTGCCTTGCGGTTCCTGCGGCTGCAGGTCCGAGCCGTCGGCGTACTTCAAGCGGTACGCCAAGCGTCTCAGACCGCGGCCAAAGCTACACACGTGTGCGCTGCCGCTAAAGGTTGCGCCATGGAGGGGTCACAAGTTCGCCACACTCCATAAGTCGCCCGGGCACCCGCGCATCTTGGCGATCCCTTAACATCGCGGGGTGTCCAAACTGACCGACCTGCCGAAACGGATCCTGATCGGCCGGGCGCTGCGCAGTGACAAGTTGGGGGAAACACTGCTCCCCAAGCGTCTCGCGCTGCCCGTCTTCGCCTCCGACCCGCTGTCCTCCGTGGCGTACGCGCCGGGCGAGGTGCTGCTGGTCCTTTCCATCGCGGGAGCGTCGGCCTACCACTTCAGCCCATGGATCGCGGGCGCCGTCGTCATCTTGATGTTCACCGTCGTCGCCTCCTACCGGCAGAACGTGCACGCCTACCCCTCGGGCGGCGGCGACTACGAGGTGGCGACCACCAACCTGGGCCCCAAGGCCGGGCTCACCGTCGCCAGCGCCCTGCTGGTGGACTACGTGCTCACCGTGGCGGTGTCGGTCGCCTCCGGCATCGAGAACCTCGGCTCCGCGGTGCCGTTCTTCGTCACCCACAAGGTGCTGGGCGCCATCGGCATGATCGTGATCCTCATGCTGATGAACCTGCGCGGGGTGCGGGAGTCCGGCTCCATCTTCGCCATCCCCACCTACGCCTTCGTCTTCGGCGTCTTCTGCATGATCGCCTGGGGCATCTTCAAGATCTCCACCGGGCATGTCATGCACGCGCCCACCGCGGGCTTCACCGTCCACGCCGAGTCCTCCGGCCTCGGCGGCTTCGCCCTGATCTTCCTGCTGCTGAGAGCCTTCTCCTCCGGCTGCGCCGCGCTGACCGGTGTCGAGGCGATCAGCAATGGCGTACCGGCCTTCCGCAAGCCCAAGTCCAAGAACGCCGCCACCACGCTGGCCGCGATGGGCCTGCTGGCCGTCACCATGTTCGTCGGCATCATCGCGCTGGCGATCAACACCAAGGTCCGGATGGCCTCCAACCCGGCCACCGACCTGCTCGACCACGGCCGGCCGGTCGGCGCCGGCTACACCCAGGACCCGGTCATCGCCCAGGTCGCCGAGGCCGTCTTCGGCCACAACTCGATCCCGTTCATCTTCCTGGCCGCCGTCACCGCCCTGGTGCTCTTCCTGGCCGCCAACACCGCCTACAACGGCTTCCCGGTGCTCGGCTCGATCCTGGCCCAGGACCGCTACCTGCCGCGCCAGCTGCACACCCGCGGCGACCGGCTGGCCTTCTCCAACGGCATCGTGCTGCTGGCCGGCTTCGCCTGCGTGCTGGTCTACATCTACGGCGCCGACTCCACCCGGCTGATCCAGCTCTACATCGTCGGCGTCTTCGTCTCCTTCACGCTGAGCCAGATCGGCATGGTCCGGCACTGGAACCGCCACCTGCTCACCGAGACCGACCCCGGCAAGCGCCGCCACATGCACCGGTCCCGGGGGATCAACGCCTTCGGCGCCTTCCTGACCGGCCTGGTGCTGGTGATCGTGCTGCTCACCAAGTTCACCCACGGCGCCTGGGTCGCGGTGCTCGGCATGGTCGTCTTCTACGGCACCATGACCGCGATCCGCCGCCACTACACCCGGGTCGCCGAGGAGATCGCCGCCGAGGACGAGCCCGGTGACGACTACGTGCGGCCCTCCCGGGTGCACTCCATCGTGCTGGTCTCCAAGCTGCACAAGCCCACCTTGCGGGCCCTGTCCTACGCCAAGCTGATGCGCTCCGACAGCCTGGAGGCCCTCAGCATCAACGTCGACCCCGAGGACACCAAGGTCCTCCAGGCGGAATGGCAGAAGCACGGTGTGGACGTGCCGCTGAAGGTCCTGGACTCGCCCTACCGCGAGATCACCCGGCCGATCATCGACTACGTCAAGGGGCTGCGCCGCGACAGCCCGCGCGACGTGGTCAGCGTCTACATCCCCGAGTACGTCGTCGGCCACTGGTACGAGCACCTGCTGCACAACCAGAGCGCGCTGCGGCTCAAGGGGCGGCTGCTGTTCACCCCCGGGGTGATGGTCACCTCGGTGCCGTGGCAGTTGGAATCCTCCGAGCTGGCCCGGGTCCGGGCCCGGCGCCGGGCCGACTGGAACGCGCCCGGATCAATCCGGCGCGGCCCGGTGGGGCCCCCGTCGCTGCCCAGGAGCCGGGAGCACAGCGAGCCCGGCGGGACGGCGGAGGGGAAGAAGTAGCGCTCCCGCGGCCGGGAAGAGCGGCGGGCGCGGAGAGGCAGGGGCGCGGCGACGTAGACTGGTCGGCTGGCGCCGCCGGACCGCCCAACCCGCGCGCATCCCGTCACCAGCCCAGGAGCAGTCCCGTATGCAGACCGAATCCGCCGCCTCGCTCGGCTCGCTCGTCGGCCGTGAGCACGAGGTCGAGGTCGGCCCGGTGGCACACGGCGGCCACTGCGTCGCCCGCACCGAAGCCGGCCAGGTGCTCTTCGTCCGGCACGCGCTGCCCGGCGAGCGGGTGGTGGCCCAGGTCACCGAAGGCGAGCAGGGCGCGCGCTTCCTGCGGGCCGACGCGGTACGGGTGCTGACCGCCTCCAAGGACCGGGTGGCGCCGCCGTGCCCGTACTCCGGCCCCGGGCGCTGCGGCGGCTGCGACTGGCAGCACGCCGGCCCGGGGGCCCAGCGGCGGCTGAAGGCCGCGGTGATCGCCGAGCAGTTGGCCCGGCTGGCCGGACTCACCCCGCAGCAGGCCGGCTGGGACGGGACCGTCGCCCCCGCGCCGGGGGACAAGGTGGCCAAGGGCGAGGTGCCGGCCTGGCGCACCCGCGTGCAGTACGCGGTCGACGCCGACGGCCGAGCGGGGCTGCGCAAGCACCGCTCGCACGAGGTCGAGGTGATCGACCACTGCCTGATCGCCGCGCCCGAGATCGAGGAACTGGGCGTCGAGGCCCGCTCCTGGCCGCAGATCGCCGCCGTGGAGGCCATCGCGGCCACCGGCTCCCACGACCGGCAGGTCATCCTCACCCCGAACCCCGGCGGCCGGCTGCCGATCGTGGAGCTGGACCGGCCGGTGTCGGTGCAGCGGATCGGGGAGCGCGACCACGCGGTGCACCGTGTGCACGGCCGCCCCTTCGTGCGGGAGCGGGCCGTCGGCCGCACCTGGCGGGTCGGCGAGGGCGGCTTCTGGCAGGTCCACCCGAAGGCCCCCGAACTGCTGGTGGAAGCGGTCATGCAGGGCCTGATGCCGCGCAAGGGCGAGATGGCGCTCGACCTCTACTGCGGGGTCGGCCTGTTCGCCGGCGCCCTCGCCGAGCGGGTCGGCGACCGCGGCGCCGTCCTCGGCATCGAATCGGCCAAGCGCGCGGTCGAGGACGCCCGGCACAACCTCCAGGACCTGGACCGGGTCCGCATCGAGGCGGGCAAGGTCGAGCAGGTCCTGCCCCGTACCGGCATCACCGAGGTCGACCTGGTCGTCCTCGACCCGCCCCGGGCGGGCGCCGGCCACGCCACCGTCCGCCAGATCGCCTCCCTCGACCCGCGCCGCATCGCCTACGTCGCCTGCGACCCGGCCGCCCTGGCCCGCGACCTCGCCTGGTTCGCCGAGGAGGGCTACCGCCCCATCACCCTGCGGGCGTTCGACCTGTTCCCGTTCACCCACCACGTGGAGTGCGTGGCGATCCTGGCACCGGCCGCGAAGACGTCCTGACCCCCGCCGGCCGCGCGCCGGTGCAAGCTACGCCGAGGGGCCCTCCAGCGCCTCGGACAGGGCCAGGAGCCTGGTGACCGTGTTCCAGTTCCGGAAGGTGGCGGTCAGGCCCAGCTTGCGGTCGGTGAAGAGGGCGGCGAGCCGGGAGTTCCGGATGGAGTCGGGGAAGTGGCCGTAGATCTCCGTCTGGCCGGCGCTGAACTCGTCCGGCGCGTACGCCGCCGGGTCGATCGCCGCCAGCCGGTCGAGCGGGACCGGTCCCGACAGGAACACCACCAGGAAGCGGGAGCCGTCGACCTTCTCCATCGGGAACGGGTTCGCCTCCACCACACGGCGCAGATCGGCTTCCGTGCGCACCAGCACGGTGATGGTCAGGCCCAGCTCCGCGGTGATCGCCTGCTCCAGCTCCGCCGCGAGGCGCGACGGGTCCTGCCCCTCGTGCGCGAAGACCGCGTTGCCGCTCTGGAGGTGGGTGCGGACCTCGGAGCCGCCGATGCCGGCGATGAGTTCGCGCAGCGTCGCCATCGGCACCCGGTTGTTGGGCCCGACGTTGATGCCGCGCAGCAGGGCGATGTAGCCGGTCGTGGTCACCGGCGTCACGCTACCGGGGGGCGCCGGGGGCGGGTCGCTTTCTGCGTGTTCCTTGCTTGCTGAATTCCGGGCTTGCTGATTCCGGCCGGGCGGGGTGCCGGGGGCAGGGGGTGCCGGTGTGCCGGGGGTGCCCGGCTGGGCGGCTGGGCGGCTGGGCGGTGAGGTGCGGTATCCGCTGATCCGTACCTTTTCCAGGGTTGACGCGAGTCATGCCTGATGTCCCTCGTTCGAGGGACGGTGAGGCCGCTTGAACGGTTCGGCACCCCGACAGGTCGTTACCTTCGCCGCCATGAGCACCGCGCAGCACCGTCCCGTCGTCACCGAACTCCGGCTGTCGGCCTTCAAATCGCACCGGGGAGCGACCTTCGGCTTCGGCCCGCTCACCTTGCTCACCGGGGGCAGCGGCACGGGAAAGTCCAGCGTGCTCGAAGGGCTCACCGCGCTCGGCCGGCTCGCTTGCGGCGCCGGGCTGCACGAGGTCTTCGACGCCGTGGTGCGCGGCGGCGCCGCGGCCTGCGTGCCCCAGGGCGCCCAGCCCGACGCGCAGGGCCGCCGCGGCTTCCGGATCGGCTGCACGGTGACCGGCCCGATCGGCCCGGTGCGGCTGGATGTCGCCGTACAGGCCGAGCCGACCCTGCGGATCGTCGGCGAACGGCTGACCGGCGCCGGCGAGACACTGCTCACGACCGCGCTGCGCGACCCGTCCCGGCCCACCGTCCAGGCCGCCTGGCACACCGCCGGCGTGGTCGCCGTCACCCGCGCCCCGCTGCCCGACGACCGGCTGGCGACCGCGCTGCTGCCGCTGCGGGTCGCGGGCCGGACCGACGGGCAGCGGCTGGTGCTCGCCGCGGCCGAGCAGGTGGTGGTCGCGCTGCGCGGGGTGTTCCCGGTCGCACCGAGACCCGAGCTGATGCGGGCGCCTGTCGCGATCGGCGACGGCCGGCTCCGGGCCGCCTGCGACAACCTCTCCGCGGTGCTGGCCCGGACGGAGGGCGAGTGCGTCACCCGCCACGCGGCCCTGGTGAACGCGGTCCGCGCGGTGTGCAGCCCGCCCGTGGAGGGCCTGACGACCCTGCCCGCACTGCTCACCGGCGACGGCGAGCGGCGCGGCCCGGCGACCGGCGGCACGATCGCCGCGGTGGACCGCGGGCCCCTCGGCCTGGTGCCCATCGACCGCCTCGGCGACGGCGAACTGCGCTTCCTGGCGCTGGCACTGGTCCTGCTGACCGGCCCCGGCGTGCTGGACGTCGACACCAGTACGGAACTGCTGCCGGCCGGCCAGGTGCTGACCGTGCTGGCCGACGGGCTCGACCTCGGGCTGGATCGCCGGCAGGCCCGCGAACTGCTGCGACTGGCCGGACTGGCGGCCGCCCGCGGGCACATCCGGCTGCTGGGGACCGTGCAGGACGCGGCCTGCCTGGACGGGGTGGGGGGAGTGTCCGTGACGACCTTCGGCGCCGGGACGGTGCCGCGGCAGACACGCGTCGGGAGCGGGGGTGAGGACGGCGGACAGGGCGTGAGCGAGAGCGAGGACGGACACGGGGTCGGGGACGGGGTCGGGGACGGCGGGCCCGAGGCGGCCGAATTCGGGCTCGTGGACGAGGAGCCGGCGGACGGCCAGGGCGGCGACCGGGAAGATGAGGTAGACCAGTCCGGGTGACCGAACCACAGGACCTGGACCTCGCGGCCTTGCAGCGCCGCCTCGTCGACTTCGCGGCGGCCCGCAACTGGGCGCCGTTCCACACCCCGAAGAACCTCGCGGCCGCGCTGAGCGTCGAGGCGTCCGAACTGCTGGAGATCTTCCAGTGGTTGACGCCCGAGCAGGCCGCGGCGGTGATGGAGGACGCCGGTACGGCGCACCGGGTGCGGGACGAGGTGGCAGACGTGCTGGCCTATCTGCTGCAGTTCTGCACCGCCCTCGACGTCGATCCGCTGGTCGCGCTCGACGCGAAGATCGACCGCAACGAACTGCGCTTTCCCCGGCCGGATGGCGCGTCGGTCGGCCCGCCGGTCGGCCCGTGGGTCGGCCCGCCGGTCGATGCACCGGTCGACGCACCGGCCAGCGGGTCGCCGGACGCGTCCGCGGGCGACTCCTCGGGGGCCGCTCACTCGGACGAGTGAGCGAGTTATCCACAAGGCGTCCGTTGTCCACAGATGTGCGCCCGGCCCCTTCCGCACCGTCCGATCTCTGTCACGCTGAGTGACATCAGACGGCGGCACGGAGCTCGCCGCAGGTGCGGAAGGGGTACGGCGATGGACGCGGCACGACTGGTGGCGGAGGCGGAGCGCGCGCTGCGGGACAGCCCGCAGCCCGAGCAGGTCATCGCGGAGGCATGGCAGGCGTACGAGCTGACCGAGGCGGTGGGCCGGCTGCTGGGCGACGCGCTGGGGCAGCCGGGGGTGAGAGCGGGCCGGGCCCCGGTCGTCACGGCGGCGGGCGCGGGACCGCCGCGGGCGGCCCGGCTGAGCGGGGTGCGCGATCCGGACGGCACCCTGCGGGCGCTGCGCACCCTGCTCGGCGAGATCGGACTCACCTTGGTGGGTATCACCTGCACCGCCGACGACGAGGCGGCCTACTGGCACTGCATCGAGGCGCTGGACGCGGTGGACGAGGCGAAGGACCGGATCCGGGAGTTGGCGCGCGCCGGAGGCGATTGACGCGGGACGCCGTGGTGCGGGCAGGATGGAGGAATGGACTTGCGAATCTTCACCGAGCCCCAGCAGGGGGCGACCTACGACACGCTGCTTGCGGTCGCCAAGGCCACCGAGGACCTCGGTTTCGACGCCTTCTTTCGTTCCGACCATTTCCACTCGATGGGGGACGGGGACGGACTGCCCGGACCCACGGACGCCTGGGTCACCCTGGCCGGCCTCGCCCGGGAGACCAGCCGGATCAAGCTGGGCACCCTGATGACCGCCGGCACCTTCCGGCTGCCCGGTGTGCTCGCCATCCAGGTGGCGCAGGTCGACCAGATGTCGGGCGGCCGGATCGAGCTGGGCATCGGCGCCGGCTGGTTCGAGACCGAGCACACCGCCTACGGCATCCCCTTCCCCAAGGAGAAGCTGGCCCGTCTGGAGGAGCAGCTGGCGATCATCACCGGGCTCTGGGAGACCCCGGTGGGGCAGACCTTCGACTTCGACGGGAAGTTCTACCAGCTGAAGGACTCCCCGGCGCTGCCGAAGCCCACGCAGGCGAAAGTGCCGGTGATCATCGGCGGGCTGGGCCCCAAGCGCACCCCGGAGCTCGCGGCCCGGTACGCCGACGAGTTCAACCTGCCCTTCGCCTCGGTGGAGGACTCCGGTCTGCAGATCGGCCGGGTGCGGGAGGCCGCCAAGGCGGCCGGCCGTGACGCGGACGACCTGGTGTACTCCAACGCCCTGGTGGCGGTGGTCGGCAAGGACGACGCCGAGGTGGCCGCGCGGGCGGCGGCGATCGGGCGCGAGGTCGAGGAGTTGAAGGCCAACGGGCTCGCGGGTTCGCCCGCGGAGGTGGTGGACAGGATCGGGCAGTACGCGGCGCAGGGCGCCAGCCGCTTCTACCTCCAGATTCTCGAC
>NZ_FMCH01000660.1 GCF_900091855.1 Streptomyces sp. DvalAA-14 | reverse complement strand
CGTCGTGGCTGCCTTCGGCTATGTCGGCGCCGTCGATCCGAACAGCCCGGGGCACTACCCGCTCTGCCCGCTGCGCTATTACACCGGGATCCTCTGCCCCGGCTGCGGCGGACTGCGCGGTGCCCACGCCCTCGTGCACGGCCAGCTGCGCACCGCGCTGGGCTGCAACGCGCTGGCGGTGGCCGGCTACCTGGCCTTCGCGGCCCTGTGGGCGGTCTGGTTCAGCCGGGCGCTGCGCGGCCGCCCTTTCGCGCCCGCCCTCGCGGTCTCGCCACCGGCATCTGCTGCTCGCCCTCGTACTGGTCTTCACCGTTGTCCGGAATCTGTCGTTCGGCGCCGCCCTCGCACCCTGAGGCCGCCCCCGCTCCGGCGGCCCCGGCCGGGCATTCGTCCAGGTGGCGGGCGGTCCCATCACCGGATGCGAGGAGTCAGGCCGCTGCCCGTTACCATCGGGGGTGCCGGTGGCGGTCGCCCCTGGCTTGATCATTTCGCTGCTCGATCCGGCCGGAAGGGGAGTTCTCGCGTGAGTGTGCTCGACGAGATCATCGACGGAGTCCGAGCCGACCTCGCCGAGCGCCAGGCCCGGGTGTCCCTCGACGACCTCAAGCAGCGGGCCGCCCGCGCACGCGACGCCAAGGACGGGGTGGCGGCCCTGAAGAGCGAGGGCGTCACGGTGATCTGCGAGGTCAAGCGGTCCAGCCCGTCCAAGGGCGCGCTCGCCGCGATCGCCGATCCGGCCGGCCTGGCCGCCGACTACGAGGCGGGCGGCGCCGCGGCGATCAGCGTCCTCACCGAGCAGCGCAGGTTCGGCGGCTCGCTCGCCGACCTCGAAGCGGTCCGCGCCAGGGTGGACATCCCGGTGCTCCGCAAGGACTTCATCGTCACCGCCTACCAGCTGTGGGAGGCCAGGGCCTACGGCGCGGACCTCGCCCTGCTGATCGTCTCGGCCCTGGACCAGTCCGCTCTGGTCTCGCTGGTCGAGCGGGCCGAGTCCATCGGGCTCACCCCGCTGGTCGAGGTGCACGACGAGGAGGAGGTCGGGCGCGCGGTGGACGCCGGCGCCCGCATCATCGGCGTCAACGCGCGCAACCTCAAGACCCTCGAGGTCGACCGCGGCACGTTCGCGCGGGTCGCGCCGGTGATCCCGGACCACATCGTCAAGATCGCCGAGTCGGGAGTGCGCGGGCCGCACGACCTGATCGCCTACGCGCATGACGGCGCGGACGCGGTGCTGGTCGGGGAGTCGCTGGTCACCGGGCAGAATCCGCGCGGCGCGGTGGCGGATCTGGTGGCGGCGGGGGCGCATCCCGCTTTGCGCAACGGGCGCGATTAGCTTTTTCGGGGTCCGCCCGTTGTGGGGCCCCGGGTTGTCGCCGGACCGTCCGCCGGTGGGTGGCTTGTCGCGCAGTTCCTCGCGCCCCTTTTCGGGTCCGCCTGATTCGGGGCTTCGGGTTGTCGCCGGATCGTCGGGCGGTGGGTGGCTTGTCGCGCAGTTCCTCGCGCCCCTTTTCGGCTCCGCCACCCCGTGGCGCGACCAGCAGGTCCTGGGGCGCACCTTGCGCGCGCACGGCAACTCACGGGGCGCGCTCAGCGATGACGGACCGGCAGCTTACGCGCGGACGGGACATCCCCAGGGGCGCGGGGAACTGCGCGACGAGCCACGACGGACCGGCAGCTTACGGGCGGACGGGACATCCCCAGGGGCGCGGGGAACTGCGCGACGAGCCACGACGGACCGGCGGCTTTCGCACGGACGGGACATCCCCAGGGGCGCGGGGAACTGCGCGACGAGCCGCGGCGGACCCGCACCCCGTCCGCTCACCCGCGCCGGGGGGAGGGGAACCCCCGGCGACCCCGTAGACTCCGAGGCGTGCCCATCGCCTCCCGCCTCGCCCCCGGTTGCCGCCCCCGCGGCTGCCGCGCGCCAGCGCGGCGGGTGCTCGGGCGGCGGGTGCGGTATGTGATCGGGTGCGAGCCCGGCCAGGTGAACGGCAGGCGATGGCGTCGCGGCTGATCCGCGACCACCGCGGGTGGCGAACGTACGGCCGGACCGGCCGGGTCTGCCAGGCGGGCCAGGACGGCCCGCCGCCCCCGCACCCCATCAGCCACTGACGTCAGTGACGTCATTGACCCACATTGACCCACCTGCCAGGGGACACCCATGTCAGAAACAACCGAGTTCTTCTTTCCCGACCCCGAAGGCCTCATCCCGAGCGCCGACGGGTATTTCGGGGCCTTCGGCGGCAAATTCATCCCGGAAGCGCTGGTCGCCGCCGTGGACGAGGTCGCCGTCGAGTACGAGAAGGCCAAGGCGGACCCCGCCTTCGCCGCCGAGCTGAACGACCTGATGGTCAACTACGCCGGCCGCCCCAGCCCCCTCACCGAAGTGCCGCGATTCGCCGAGCAGGCGGGCGGCGCCCGGGTCTTCCTCAAGCGCGAGGACCTCAACCACACCGGCTCGCACAAGATCAACAATGTGCTCGGCCAGACCCTGCTCACCCGCCGGATGGGCAAGACGAGGGTCATCGCCGAGACCGGGGCCGGGCAGCACGGCGTGGCCACCGCCACCGCCTGCGCCTTGTTCGGCCTGGACTGCACCATCTACATGGGTGAGGTCGACACCCGGCGGCAGGCCCTCAATGTCGCCCGGATGCGCATGCTCGGCGCCGAGGTCATCGCGGTGAAGTCCGGCAGCCGCACCCTCAAGGACGCCATCAACGAGGCCTTCCGCGACTGGGTGGCCAATGTCGACCACACCCACTACCTGTTCGGTACGGTGGCCGGCCCGCACCCCTTCCCGGCCCTGGTCCGCGACTTCCACCGGGTGATCGGCATCGAGGCCCGCCGGCAGCTGCTGGAGCGCGCCGGGCGCCTGCCCGACGCCGCGGTGGCCTGCGTGGGCGGCGGCTCCAACGCGATGGGACTCTTCCACGCCTTCCTGCCGGACACCGGCGTCCGGCTGGTCGGCTGCGAACCGGCCGGCCACGGCCTGGAGACCGGCGAGCACGCCGCCACCCTCAGCCGGGGCGAGCCCGGCATCCTGCACGGCTCCCGTTCCTACGTCCTCCAGGACGACGAGGGCCAGATCACCGAGCCGTATTCCATCTCGGCCGGCCTGGACTACCCGGGGGTCGGCCCGGAGCACTCCTATCTGAAGGACTCCGGCCGCGCCGAGTACCGGGCGGTCACCGACGACGCGGCGATGCAGGCCCTGCGGCTGCTGTCCCGTACCGAGGGCATCATCCCGGCCATCGAGAGCGCCCACGCGCTGGCCGGCGCGCTGGAGATCGGCCGTGAACTGGGCCCCGACGGCCTGGTCCTGGTCAATCTGTCCGGGCGCGGCGACAAGGACATGGACACCGCGGCCCGCTACTTCGGGCTGTACGAGCCGACGGGCGACGTCGACGAGGAGCACGAGGTGGCGGCGAAGTGAGCGCGCAGACAACGGCACAGCAGACCGCGGCACAGCAGTCCGCGGCTGAGCAGACCTCGGCACAGCAGTCCACGACCGGCCGGTCCCTGCCCGCCTCCGGCGGCCGGATCGCCCTGCTGGAGCAGACCCTCGCGGGCGCCCGGGCCGAGGGCCGGGCCGCCCTCATCGCCTACCTCCCGGCCGGGTTCCCGACCGTCGACGGCGGCATCGAAGCGGTGAAGGCCGTCTTCGAGGGCGGCGCCGACATCGTCGAGGTCGGCCTGCCGCACAGCGACCCGGTGCTCGACGGACCGGTCATCCAGACCGCCGACGACATCGCGCTGAAGAACGGGGTCCGGGTCGCGGACGTGCTGCGGACCGTCCGGGAGGCGCACGCCGCCAGTGGCAGGCCCGTGCTGGTGATGACGTACTGGAACCCGGTGGACCGGTACGGCGCCGAACGGTTCGCCGCGGAGCTCGCCGAGGCCGGCGGCGCGGGCTGCATCCTGCCCGACCTGCCGGTGGAGGAGTCCGAGGGGTGGCGCGCGGCGGCCCAGCAGCACGGTCTGGCCACCGTCTTCGTGGTGGCGCCGTCCAGCCGTGACGAACGGCTGGCCAAGATCACCGCGGCCGGTACCGGCTTCGTCTACGCCGCCTCGCTGATGGGCGTGACCGGCACCCGGGCGAGCGTCGGCGCGCAGGCCGCCGACCTGGTGCGCCGCACCCGGGCCGGTACCGAGCTGCCGGTCTGCGTGGGCCTCGGCGTGTCCGACGCGGCCCAGGCGGCCGAGGTGGCCGGCTTCGCCGACGGGGTGATCGTCGGATCGGCGTTCGTCAAGCGGCTGCTGGACCATGACGGCGACCTGCCCGCCGGGCTCGACGCGGTACGGGCCCTGGCCGCCGAACTCGCCGCGGGTGTCCGCAAGCGCGGCTGAGCCCCGCGGCGTCACCCCGGGGACGGATTCTTGTCACCCCGGAGGGCGAAAAACGGTGTGGGGAGACGCTCAGCGTCTCCCCACACCGTTGCCAGGGACGTGAGCGACAACAACCGTGACAGGAAACGCAGCGCCCGCGAGGCGCTCCAGGAACAGCGGGCGAAGGAGCAGAAGCAGGCCAAGCGCAAGCGGACGACGATCGTGGCGGGCGCGGTGGTCGGCGTGCTGGTCGTCGGTGCGCTGATCGGCGTGGTCGTCTCCGACAACAGCGGTGGCGGGGGCGGCACCGACTCGGCCGGCGCGGTCAGCGCTCCCAAGGGCGCCATCGGCACCGACAAGCTGGTCATCCCGGTCGGCGCCGGCAACGCGCCGTCGGCCCTGACGATCTACGAGGACTTCCGCTGCCCGGCCTGCGACTCCTTCGAGAAGTCCTTCACGCCGACTATCCACGACTTGGAGAACAGCGGGCAGATGCGCACCGAATACCACCTGGTGACGCTCATCGACGGCAATCTCGGCGGCTCCGGCTCGCTGAACGCCGCGAACGCCGCCGGCTGCGCCCAGGACGCGGGCGAGTTCCGGGCGTACCACGACGTGCTCTACGCCAACCAGCCCGAGGAGCAGGACGACGCCTTCGCCAAGAAGAGCACCCTGCTCCAGCTGGCCGGCAAGGTGAGCGGGCTGAAGACGCCGGCTTTCACCGCCTGTGTGAACAACGGCACACACAACAGCTGGGTGAAGAAGTCCAACGGCGCCTTCAACACCTCCGGCTTCAGCTCGACCCCCACCATCCTGCTCAACGGCAAGAACATCTTCGGCAGCCAGGCCGCCCCGCTGACCCCGGCCTCGCTGCGGCAGATGGTCGCGCAGGCGAACAAGGGCAAGCAGCCCGGAAAGGTCACCGCGACGCCGTCCTGACGGGTGGAAGTTATCCAGCCGTAGCCGGGCGGGTTGCCGTTCCCCCCGCCCGGCAAGGTAGCGTCGGTCATTGCCATGGAACTCGCATTCATCCCCAGCCCCTCGCACGGAGTCGTCCACCTCGGACCGCTCCCGCTGCGCGGCTACGCGTTCTGCATCATCATCGGCGTGTTCGTCGCCGTGTGGCTCGGCAGCAAGCGGTGGCTCGCCCGCGGTGGCAAGGCCGGCACGGTCGCCGACATCGCCGTGTGGGCGGTTCCGTTCGGCCTGGTCGGTGGACGTCTCTACCACGTGATCACCGACTACGAGCTGTACTTCACCAACGGCAAGGACTGGGTCGACGCCTTCAAGGTCTGGCAGGGCGGCCTCGGGATCTGGGGCGCGATCGCGCTCGGCGCGCTGGGCGCCTGGATCGGCTGCCGGCGCCGGGGCATCGCCCTGCCGGTCTACGCCGACGCCATCGCCCCGGGCATCGCGCTGGCGCAGGCGATCGGGCGTTGGGGCAACTGGTTCAACCAGGAGCTCTACGGGCGGCCGACGACCCTGCCGTGGGGCCTGAAGATCGGCGTGGAACACCGGCCGGAGGCGACTCCGGGCATCGCGACGTACCAGCCGACCTTCCTGTACGAGTCGCTGTGGTGCGTGGGTGTGGCCCTGCTGGTCCTGTGGGCCGACCGCCGCTTCCGGCTCGGGCACGGCCGGGCCTTCGCGCTGTATGTCGCCTCCTACACGGTCGGGCGGTTCTGGATCGAGTACCTGCGGGTGGACGACGCCCACCACATCCTGGGCCTGCGGCTCAACGACTGGACGGCGATCGTCGTCTTCGTCGGGGCCGTCGTCTACTTCGTGCTGTCCGCCCGGCTGCACCCCGGCCGCGAGGAGATCGTCGAGCCGGACCTGGTCGCCGTCGTACCGGCGGGCGCGGAAACGGCCGCCGACGAGTCCGCGGCGGCGGGGGACGGCGACGGGACCGAGCCGGTGGGTCCGGCCGGCTCCACTGCTCCGGATCCGGCCACGGCCGCGGATCCCGACGGCGGCACCGGCACCGCCACCACAACGGCCACCGTCACCGAGGAGCCCGGCGGCGCGGAGCTCGCCGAGCGCCCGGATCCGGAGCCCGCTGACCAGCCGGAAAGCGCGTCCAAGAGCGTCTGACTCCCGGCCGCCGGCGCCCGGTCCGCCGCACGCGAGCACCCGAGAACGCCCCTCACCGAGGGGCGTTCTCGCAGGTCAGGGCAGCCTTTCCTTGCTGGCGGCCGATCGGGTTCGTGCGTACGGTCGATCCGGTGGGCGGCAATGGGCCGCCCAGGGGAGGGTGGATCGGATGACCGCGGCCGTCGAAGAGACCGTCGAGCAGACCACCGTCGGGCAGAGCGCTGCCCAGCAGACCACCGGGGAGCGGACCGCCGTCGGGACCGGCGTCGAGCCGAGCCCTGCCGGGCAGCCCGCCGATGCCGGACAGCCCGCCGAAGCCGAGCCCGCGGCCCCCTATCACGTACCCCACCACTCCCACCGCGACGTCAGCGGCGGCTGGCTGCGTCCGGCCGTGTTCGGCGCCATGGACGGCCTGGTCTCCAACCTCGCGCTGATGACCGGGGTGGCCGGCGGGGACGTCTCGGCGCGGACCGTGGTGGTGACGGGTCTGGCCGGGCTGGCGGCCGGCGCCTTCTCGATGGCGGCCGGCGAGTACACCTCGGTGGCCTCGCAGCGCGAGCTGGTCGAGGCCGAGCTGGCCGTGGAGCGGATCGAGCTGCGCCGGCACCCGGAGGACGAGCTGCGCGAGCTGGCCGAGCTGTATGTGTCCCGCGGGGTGGAGCCCGCGCTGGCCCACGAGGTGGCCCGGCAGCTTTCCGCCGACCCCGAGCAGGCGCTGGCGATCCACGCCCGTGAGGAACTCGGCGTCGACCCGACCGATCTGCCCTCGCCGCTGCTGGCCGCGGTCTCCTCCTTCACCGCGTTCGCGCTGGGCGCGCTGCTGCCGGTGCTGCCCTATCTGCTGGGCGCGGCCGCGCTGTGGCCGTCGGTGCTGCTGGCCCTGGCCGGCCTGTTCGGCTGCGGCGCCGCGGTGGCCCGGGTCACGGCCCGATCCTGGTGGTACAGCGGCCTGCGGCAGCTTGCCCTGGGCGGAGCTGCCGGTGCGATGACCTTTGTGCTGGGCAGCTTCATCGGCACCGCGGTGAGCTGATGCGAAGCCGGTGTTTCCCGCTCGTTTCGGATCCCTCCGCACGGGGCATCACTCGGTAACGCGTCGGCAGAGCCGCCAGGCAGCGTGGCAGGAACGCAACCATCACCCGTGAACGTGAGTACGTGCTGGCCTGAACTGATCGCTCCACCTTCCGGTATGTCCACATACTGGAATCGTTTATCCGCTTCTCGAACATTCGGTCATCATGTAACCTGCACGAAATCGCAGAGGGCCAACGTCGTCCCTGTTGCTCATGCCTGTGAACAGGCGATGCATATCAGCCAAAGACGACGACGGGAGAGCCATGCGTTCGCGTTCCGCGTTCATGGACGGGCGCCCCGCCCCGCAGGGGATGTACGACCCCCGCAACGAGCACGACGCCTGTGGCGTCGGATTCGTGGCCACCCTCACCGGTGAGGCGAGCCACGCACTCGTCGACCAGGCGCTCACCGTCCTGCGCAACCTGGAGCACCGCGGCGCCACCGGCGCCGAGCCCGACTCGGGCGACGGCGCGGGCATCCTGCTCCAGATCCCGGACGCCTTCCTGCGGGCCACCGCCGGCTTCGACCTGCCGGCCGCCGGGCAGTACGCCGCCGGCCTCGCCTTCCTGCCGCCCGAGCACGACGACCGCACCAAGGCCGTGGACGCCATCGAGCGCATCGCCGCCGAGGAGAGCCTCACCGTCCTCGGCTGGCGCGCCGTCCCGACCGACCCCGACCTGCTCGGCGCGACCTCCCGCTCCACCATGCCGTACTTCGCCCAGCTCTTCCTGTCCGACAGTGCCGGCCGGCGCTCCGGCGTCGAGCTGGACCGGCTCGCCTTCGTGCTGCGCAAGCGCGCCGAACGCGAGGCCGACGTGTACTTCCCGTCGCTGTCCGCGCGGACGATCGTCTACAAGGGCATGCTGACCACCGGCCAGCTGGAGCCGTTCTTCCCCGACCTGTCCGACGAGCGGTTCGCCACCGCCATCGCCCTGGTCCACTCCCGCTTCTCCACCAACACCTTCCCGAGCTGGCCGCTCGCCCACCCGTACCGCTTCGTGGCGCACAACGGCGAGATCAACACCGTCAAGGGCAACCGCAACTGGATGCGGGCCCGCGAGTCGCAGCTGGCCAGCGAACTGTTCAGCGCCGACGACAGCCGCTTCACCGCCGGTGACCTGGAGCGGATCTTCCCGGTCTGCACGCCCGGCGCCTCCGACACCGCCTCCTTCGACGAGGTGCTGGAGCTGCTGCACCTCGGCGGCCGCTCGCTGCCGCACAGCGTGCTGATGATGATCCCGGAGGCGTGGGAGAACCACGAGTCCATGGACCCGGCCCGCCGCGCCTTCTACCAGTACCACTCCACGCTCATGGAGCCCTGGGACGGCCCGGCCTGCGTCACCTTCACCGACGGCTCCCTGGTCGGCGCGGTGCTGGACCGCAACGGCCTGCGGCCCGGCCGCTACTGGGTCACCGACGACGGCCTGGTCGTGCTGGCCTCCGAGTCCGGCGTGCTCGACATCGCCCCGCGGAAGATCGTCCGCAAGGGCCGGCTGCAGCCCGGCCGGATGTTCCTGGTCGACACGGTCTCGCACCGCATCGTCGAGGACGACGAGATCAAGGCCGGCATCGCCGCCGAGCACCCGTACAGCGACTGGCTGGAAGCCGGCCTGATCGACCTGGCCGACCTGCCCGAGCGCGAGCACATCGTGCACACCCACGCCTCGGTCACCCGCCGCCAGCAGACCTTCGGCTACACCGAGGAGGAGCTGCGGGTGCTGCTGGCGCCGATGGCCCGGGCCGGTGCCGAGCCGATCGGCTCCATGGGCACCGACGCGCCGATCGCCGCCCTCTCCGAGCGGCCCCGGCTGCTCTTCGACTACTTCACCCAGCTGTTCGCGCAGGTCACCAACCCGCCGCTGGACGCCATCCGCGAGGAGCTCGTCACCTCGCTGGTCTCCACCATCGGGCCGTCCTGCAACCTGCTGGAGCCCAGCCCCGCCTCCTGTCGCAACATCACACTCTCCTTCCCGGTGATCGACAACGACGAGCTGGCCAAGCTCATCCACGTCAACGCCGACGGCGACATGCCCGGGATGAAGGCCGCCACCTTGTCGGGGCTGTACCGGGTCACCGGCGGCGGCGAGGCGCTGGCCGCCCGGCTCGCCGAGGTCTGCGCCGAGACCGACGCCGCGATAGAGGACGGCGCCCGCCTCATCGTGCTCTCCGACCGGCACTCCGACGCCGAGCACGCCCCCATCCCGTCGCTGCTGCTCACCTCCGCGGTGCACCACCACCTGATCCGCACCAAGCAGCGCACTCAGGTCGGCCTGCTCATCGAGGCCGGCGACGTGCGCGAGGTGCACCATGTGGCGCTGCTCATCGGCTACGGCGCCGCGGCCGTCAACCCCTACCTGGCCATGGAAACCGTCGAGGACCTGGTGCGGGCCGGCACCTTCCTGCCGGCCGGGGACCCCGACACCGCGATCCGGAACCTGATCAAGGCACTCGGCAAGGGCGTGCTGAAGGTGATGTCCAAGATGGGCATCTCCACCGTCGCCTCCTACCGCGGCGCGCAGGTCTTCGAAGCCGTCGGCCTGGACACCGACTTCGTCGACACCTACTTCCACGGCACCGACACCAAGATCGGCGGCGCCGGCATCGGCGTCATCGCCCAGGAGGTCGCCGCCCGGCACGCCAAGGCCTACCCGGTCTCCGGGATCGCCGCCGCCCACCGCCGCTTGGAGATCGGCGGCGAGTACCAGTGGCGCCGCGAGGGCGAACCGCACCTGTTCGACCCGGACACCGTCTTCCGGCTCCAGCACGCCACCCGCACCCGCCGCTACGACATCTTCAAGCAGTACACCTCCCGGGTGAACGAGCAGGCGGAGCGGCTGATGACGCTGCGCGGCCTGTTCGGCCTGAAGACCGAGCGCCCGCCGGTCCCGCTGGAGGAGGTCGAGCCGGTCAGCGAGATCGTCAAGCGGTTCTCCACCGGCGCCATGTCGTACGGCTCGATCTCCCGCGAGGCGCACGAGACGCTGGCCATCGCCATGAACCAGCTGGGCGGCAAGTCCAACACCGGCGAGGGCGGCGAGGACCCGGACCGCCTCTACGACCCCGCCCGGCGCAGCGCCATCAAGCAGGTGGCCTCCGGCCGGTTCGGGGTGACCAGCGAGTACCTGGTCAACGCCGACGACATCCAGATCAAGATGGCCCAGGGCGCCAAGCCCGGCGAGGGCGGCCAGCTGCCCGGCCACAAGGTCTACCCGTGGATCGCCGGCACCCGGCACTCCACCGCGGGCGTCGGCCTGATCTCGCCGCCGCCGCACCACGACATCTACTCCATCGAGGACCTCGCTCAGCTCATCCACGACCTGAAGAACGCCAACCCCAAGGCGCGGGTCCACGTCAAACTGGTCTCCGAGGTCGGTGTCGGCACCGTCGCCGCCGGTGTGTCCAAGGCGCACGCCGACGTGGTGCTGATCTCCGGACACGACGGCGGCACCGGCGCCTCCCCGCTGACCTCGCTCAAGCACGCCGGCGGCCCCTGGGAGCTGGGCCTGGCCGAGACCCAGCAGACCCTGCTGCTCAACGGCCTGCGGGACCGTATCGTCGTGCAGACCGACGGCCAGCTCAAGACCGGCCGGGACGTGGTGATCGCCACCCTGCTCGGCGCGGAGGAGTTCGGCTTCGCCACCGCCCCGCTGGTGGTCTCCGGCTGCGTCATGATGCGCGTCTGCCACCTGGACACCTGTCCGGTCGGTGTCGCCACCCAGAACCCGGTGCTGCGCGAACGCTTCAGCGGCAAGCCCGAGTTCGTGGTGAACTTCTTCGAGTTCATCGCCGAGGAGGTCCGGGAGATCCTGGCCGAACTGGGCTTCCGCACCCTGGAGGAGGCCGTCGGCCACGCCGAGCTGATCGACGCCGGCCGCGCCGTCGACCACTGGAAGGCGCAGGGCCTGGACCTGGCCCCGCTGCTGTACGTGCCCGAACTGCCCGCAGGCGCCGTCCTGCACCACAACACCGGCCAGGACCACGGCCTGGACCGCGCGCTGGACAACGAGCTGATCCGGCTCGCCGCCGAAGCGCTCGAATCCGGCGCCCCGGTCCGCGCCCAGGTGCCGATCCGCAACGTCAACCGCACGGTCGGCACCATGCTCGGCCACGAGGTGACCAAGAAGTACGGCGGCGCCGGCCTGCCCGAAGGCACCATCGACATCACCTTCACCGGCTCGGCCGGCCAGTCCTTCGGCGCCTTCCTGCCCAGCGGCATCACGCTGCGCCTGGAGGGCGACGCCAACGACTACGTCGGCAAGGGCCTGTCCGGCGGCCGGGTGATCGTCCGCCCCGACCGCGACGCCGACCACCTCGCCGAACAGTCCACCATCGCCGGCAACACCATCGCCTACGGCGCCACCGGCGGTGAGCTGTTCCTGCGCGGCCGGACCGGCGAGCGGTTCTGCGTCCGCAACTCCGGTGCCACCGTGGTCGCCGAAGGCGTCGGCGACCACGGCTGCGAGTACATGACCGGCGGCCGGGCCGTCGTCCTCGGCTCCACCGGGCGGAACTTCGCAGCCGGCATGTCCGGCGGCATCGCCTACGTCCTCGACCTGGACCCGGCCGCCGTCAACCCCGGCATGGTCGCCGTCGAGCCGCTGAACGCCGACGACATCACGTGGCTGCACGACGTGGTGCGCCGCCACTTCGAGGAGACCGCCTCCACCGTCGCCGAGCGGCTGCTCGCCGACTGGGGCGGCGCCCTCACCCGCTTCGGCAAGGTCATGCCGAGGGACTACAAGGCAGTGCTCGCCGCCAAGAACGCCGCCGAGCAGGCCGGGCTCTCCGAGTCCGAGACCACCGCGAAGATGATGGAGGCGGCAAATGGCTGACCCCAAGGGCTTCCTCAGCACGCCGCGGGTCGGCGCCCCCACCCGCCCGATCGAGGAGCGCCGGCAGGACTGGAGCGAGGTCTACGTTCCCGGCGGCCTGCTGCCGATCATCAGCGAGCAGGCCGGCCGCTGCATGGACTGCGGCATCCCGTTCTGCCACAACGGCTGTCCGCTGGGGAACCTGATCCCCGAGTGGAACGACTACGCCTACCGCGGCGACTGGACCGCGGCCAGCGAGCGGCTGCACGCCACCAACAATTTCCCGGAGTTCACCGGGCGGCTGTGCCCGGCGCCCTGCGAGTCCGCGTGCGTGCTCGGCATCAACCAGCCCGCGGTCACCATCAAGAACGTCGAAGTCACCATCATCGACAAGGCCTGGGACAACGGGGACGTGACCCCGCAGCCCCCGGAGCGGCTGTCCGGCAAGACCGTCGCCGTCATCGGCTCCGGCCCCGCGGGTCTGGCCGCCGCCCAGCAGCTGACCCGGGCCGGCCACACGGTTGCCGTCTACGAGCGCGCCGACCGCATCGGCGGACTACTGCGCTACGGCATCCCCGAGTTCAAGATGGAGAAGCGGCACATCAACCGGCGCATCGAGCAGATGCGCGCGGAGGGCACCAAATTCCGCACCGGCGTCCAGATCGGCACCGACCTCGACGCGGCCAAGCTCGCCAAGCGCTACGACGCGGTCGTCATCGCGGCCGGCGCCACCCAGTGGCGCGACCTGCCCGTCGAGGGCCGTGAGCTGGCCGGCGTGCACCAGGCGATGGAATACCTGCCGCTGTCCAACAAGGTGCAGGAGGGCGACTTCGTGGCCCCCCCGATCACCGCCGAGGGCAAGCACGTCGTGGTCATCGGCGGCGGCGACACCGGCGCGGACTGCGTCGGCACCGCCCACCGGCAGGGCGCGCTGTCCGTCACCCAGCTGGAGATCATGCCCCGGCCGTCGGACGAGCGCCCGGCGCACCAGCCGTGGCCGACGATGCCGATGGTCTACAAGGTCACCTCGGCGCACGAGGAGGGCGGCGAGCGCGTCTACGCCGTCAACACCGTGCGGTTCACCGGTGACGAGAACGGCCGGGTGCGTGAACTCCACCTGATCGAGGTGGTCTTCGAGGGCGGCACGTTCGTGGCGCAGGAGGGCACCGAGCGGATCATCCCGGCCGAACTGGTCACCCTGGCGATGGGCTTCACCGGTACCGACCAGGGCAACGGCATGATCGAGCAGCTCGGCCTGGAACTGGACGCCCGCGGCAACATCGCGCGCGACGGCGCCTACGCGACCAACGTCGAGGGCGTCTTCGTGGCCGGCGACGCGGGCCGCGGCCAGTCCCTCATCGTCTGGGCCATCGCCGAGGGCCGCTCCGCGGCCAAGGAGGTCGACACCTACCTCATGGGCCTGCCCTCCGCCCTCCACGCCCCGATCCGCCCGACGGACCGCCCCCTGACGGTCTGACCCGCAGTTGTCCCACCTGTCCCGCACAACGGAGTGCGGAACACAGCAACACCGCAGCGCCCGCCACTCCCCGACCAAGGAGGCGGGCGCTGCACCATTTCCGCGCGGCGGGCCGTAACCCGCCGGGTGGGGCTTGCCCGCGCCGTTCCTGGCGCCCCTTTGGGGGGCGCGGTGTGGGTCGTTCGTGCCCCGTAGGGGCGCGGGGAACTGCCCGGCGGGCCGGTCTCCGCCGAGTGCTGGCGGGTTGTTGGCGGGTTGCGGCCTGGTGGGGGTTGTTCGCGCCGTTCCTCGTGCCGCTTTGGGGGGGCGCGGTGTGGGTCGTTCGTGCCCCGTAGGGGCGCGGGGAACTGCGCGGCGAGCCATGATGGCGCGGCAGTCGGCGGCGGGCCGGTTCCCGCCGGGTCGGGCTTGTTCGCGCCGTTCCCCGCGCCCCTTGGGGGGCGCGGTGTGCATCGTTCGTGCCCCGTAGGGGCGCGGGGAACTGCGCGGCCGGCCACGACGGGGCGGCAGTCGGCGGCGGGCCGTAATCCGCCGGGTGGTGGCCGGTTGTCCGCGGCCGGCGGCCCCGTGGGGCCGCTACGTGTCGCAGTCCAGTGTCGTCAGACACAACGTGCACCGCACCCGCACCTTCCCCCGGCACGGCACCCGAATGCGCTGGTGGCACGTCGGGCACGGGAGGACACCCGCAGCCCCGAGGCGGCCGCCTCGAACGTGTAGTCGCCGCCCGCCGGGGCACCCGCGGCCGGTGCGGCCCGGCGGTCCTTGGCGTAGCGGCGGCGGGTCGCCCGAGCCCGCCGCGGCCAGCGGCGCGC
>NZ_FMCH01000661.1 GCF_900091855.1 Streptomyces sp. DvalAA-14 | reverse complement strand
CTGACTCGGGGGCGGGGGCACTTCTGCGTTTCCCGGCCGGTCTGTCCATCTCCCGGCCCTCTTGTCGCAGCCCCTCAGGGTTTGCCCTCCACCTTCGTAGGTGCAGCAGCCGCACGCAGCAGTTCGATGTCCAGGGACTCCCGGCGGATACGCTGGTCCATATAGAGAAGCGCTGTGACGCCGGCGCTGATCGACAGAGTGATTGTCGAGGCAATGACCTGGCCGGCTCCGCTGATCAGGAGATATGTCCAGCTGGGATTGCTGTCGGAGCCGATGAGTGAGTCGAAACTGTCGCTGGTGACGGCGGCCGCGATCAGATCGAACGGGATGGTGATGACTGCGCTGAGCACGCCGGCGATCAGCAGACCGAGGATCTGGATGCCCAGGACGCGCCACCACGTGCCACCGACAAGCTTGGCCGAGCGTTTCAACGCCGCGACGGCGCTCTGCTTTTCCAGCATCAGGGCCGGTGCCGCCAGGCTCCATTGACCCCAGAGCCAGATCGCGACGATCGATCCGCCGAGAAGGCCGAGAGATCCCAGGGCGGCTCCGCCGTTCTCCGAACCGGTTACGGCGATGAGCACTCCGGGAAGTGTCGCGACGGCGATCACTCCGTAAAGGGCCACCGCGATCAGCAGGGTCAGGCCGAGCAGCTGGGGCAGTCGCGGCCGGGCATCACGCCACAGGGCCCGGGCCGTGACCTGCCGGCCGAGGACTGATCGACTCGTGACCAGTGCGAGCATGCCCGTGGCGAAGACCGTCCCGATCAAGGTGACCAGAGAAGTCAGTCCGATCCCCGCGAAGGCGCCGCTGGTGCTGTGCAGGATGTCGCGCGCACTCGGGTCGGAGTTGTCCCGGAGGCTCTTGATGCGGGTGTCATCGAGAAAGAGTCCCTGTATGACTACGGAGGCGCCTGCGCTGACCAGGGCAATCGCGAAGGTGGCCGTGAGCAGGGCTCGCCAGTGGAGTCGTAGCGTGGCGAAGGCGCCTCCCACGATGTCCCCGACATCAAGGGGCCGCAGCGGGATGACGCCGGGCTTGGGCGCTTGACGCGGGATCCAGGGTCCCTGTTGCCATCCGTTCGACGGCGGGTTTCCCCAGCCGTGCCCCCAGCGTGGTGTCTCGCCTCCCGGCGACTGCGGTCCTCCGGGCGGTGGGACCCATCCGCCCCAGCCACTCACGGGTGGCGGTTGCCGCGGCGCCCAGTGGGGCGGGCCGACCGTCCCCGTCGGAGGACCGCTGGGCTCCGGTGGGGCGGGTGCGGGGCTCTGGCCGTCGACCGGCTCGGGAGAGTCGGAGGAGGATCCGGGCGATTCGGAGCCCGGAGCGTTGGTCATCGGTAGCTGCCCCTTCGTGTCGCGCTGCTGTACTGGCCGCTCATCGTGTCATGGGCTGCCGCGAACACGGCCTGGCAGGGCAGACTGGGAGGATGGGTGATCACTTCACGCAACCTGACCACGGCATCATCCCGGCTTTGCGCTGGGAGGAGCCGCCCGAGGGTCCGGTGCTGATCCTGCTCGACCAGACCCGGCTTCCCCAGGAGGAAGTCGAGTTGGTGTGCACGGACGTACAGGCGCTGGTGGCGGCGATCCGGTCGCTGGCCGTGCGAGGCGCGCCGCTGCTCGGGCTGGCGGGCGCCTATGGGATCGCGCTGGCTGCCGCGCGTGGCTACGACGTGGAAGAGGCCGTCGACCTGCTGGCGCATGCCCGTCCGACCGCCGTCAACTTGGCCTACGGAGTACGGCGTGCGGTGGGGGCATACCGTCAGGCGGCTCCGGAGCAGGCGGCGTCGGCGGCCCTGGCCGAGGCGCGTGCTCTTCACCTCGAGGACGCGGCGGCGAGCCGGGCGATGGCGGAACACGGCGGACGACTGCTCGCGGATCTGGCGTCCGGCGGCGGATATCGCATTCTCACGCATTGCAATACGGGCGCTTTGGTGTCGGGTGGGGAGGGGACCGCGTTCGCCGTGGTGATGGCCGTTCATCGGTCCGGTGAGCTGCGGCGGCTGTGGGTCGACGAGACACGTCCGCTGATGCAGGGTGCTCGGCTGACCGGGTACGAGGCGGCGCGGGCGGGCATGCCCTACACGCTGCTCGCGGACAGTGCGGCGGGGTCGCTGTTCACGGCCGGCGAGGTGGACGCGGTCCTGGTAGGGGCGGACCGGATCGCGGCGGACGGTGCGACGGCGAACAAGGTGGGCACCTATCCGCTGGCTGTGCTCGCCCGCCACCACGACGTACCGTTCATCGTGGTGGCGCCGACCACTACGGTGGACCTGGCGACGCCGGACGGCGCTTCGATCGAAGTGGAGCAGCGATCGGGCAGCGAGGTGACTGATCTCGCACCGTCGCCATTGGGCACGCAGGCGTACAACCCGGCCTTCGATGTGACACCGCCGGAGCTGATCACGGCGATCGTCACCGAGAACGGGGTGGTGTCGCCCGTAACGGGGGAGTGCTTGGCGGCGGTCTGCCGCTGATCGGCGCGCTCGATTCGGGCTGTCCCACTCACCGGGCCGGTTTCCGGCAAGTTATCCACAGGCTGACATTTGGGGGCAGCGCATCTGCGGACAACCATGGACAATGGTCGCGTAGCGTGACCTCGATCACCAAAGGTCACCAGCATCGATATGCAAATGGGATGATGGCGCGGCCGAGAACGAGAACCGCCCCTCCACCAGCGCGAATACGCCGGGCAGAGGGGCGGTGACATCTACGGTTGACATCAGTTCGGCCGTTCGACCGCTTCCCGAAGCCTCTCCAGTCGGCCCGGCTGCCTCAGAAGAAGGTCGAGCCGGCCAACCGCCTCGATCACGTCGGGATCGAGCGCCTCAGCGTAGATGTCCATGGTGGTCGAGATCCTGCTGTGCCGAAGGATCGCCTTGACAACCCGGGGGTGGACCTTGAGATGCACGAGCAGGGTCCCGCAGGACTTCCGCAGCCCCTTGGGGTTCATCTTGCCCAGGCCGGCCAACTCCCTGACACGCTGCAACGACTGGTAGAGGTTGTCAGGCTGCCAGGGCTGGCCGGTACGGGTCACGAAGACGTGGCCGGCGGGATCGTCGTACCAGGGCTGGCCAGAGGCGAGCGCCCGTTCCCGGAGCCATGTGCTGCGCATCCTCTGCCAGCGCAGAGGCGCAATGCACTGCGCGGGTAGCGGTAGCGGAGCTTTCGACGTGTCCGTCTTGGGTTCGACATCGACCGTGCCGGCGCCGGTTCGCTGCAACTGCTGTTCCACCCACAAGGTGCGTGCTTCCAAGTCGATGTTCTCCCAGCGCAGCCCGCACACTTCCGCCCGGCGCAGGCCCAGCAGGCAGACGAGCAGCAGTGCCGGGTAGTACACCGTCCGGCGGCGCGCTTCGGCGAGGAAGCGCAGGACTTCCACAGCAGTCCAGCTCTCGCCCCGTTCGGTGGTCGCCCGGACATGCACGAGCTTGGCGACGTTGCGGGTAAGGCCGAAGTCCTCCTCCATCGCGGCCGTCAGAGCCGCCGAGAGCACCCGAAGCGCCTGCCGGGCGGACTTGCTCGACACGTCCCCCGCCAGGGCCGTCATAACGGCCCGCAGCTCTTTCACGCCAAGTTTGAACATCACCTTCGTTCCGAGGTACGGCCGGAGGTACAGGCGCGTTGTCTGCTCGTAGGTGCGGTAGCTGCCTGCCGACAGGTAGGGACGGACGACCGCCTCCAACCAGTAGTCAAACCACTGGTTCAATGTCATGTCCCGGGTCGGCGTTGGGATGCCCTGCTGGGTCTTGTCGATCAGCTCACGCCGCTTGCGGTCGCATTCGTCGTACGTCTTGCCGTAGGCGTACTTCCGCTTCGTCGTGCCGTCCGGCTGGGGAACGTAGACGGCAGCCTGATAGCGGCCATCAGTCCGCTTCGTGACCGTGCCGGAGCCGTTCGGGTTGCGCTTGCGCGGGCCGGCCATCAGGCGCCACCCCCAAGCCCCTCAATGAAGGTGCGCACGGCCGACGCAGGGACGCGACGCGACCGGCCGATGGTCACCGAGGTCAGCCGGCGCGTACGCAACAGCTCGTACACCGTGGACCGCCCCACCTTGAGTCGGGCCATCACGTCGGGCACGGTCAGCAGTTCCTCCGTCATTCCGTGGTCCCCCCCAGTCGTCATGGTCGTTGCGCGCTTGGCGTGCTGTTTCGCGTGCTTGGGTGATGTCGCGATGGATCTGTTGGGCGAGCCAGGATTCGCCGGGGGTGTGGCCGTGTCCGGCGTAGGTCCAATGGGCGATCACGAGGGTGGTGGCGTCCGGGTCGGAGTCGAGGTCGGGCAGGCCGCGATCCTGGCGTTCCTGCTCGCTGCGGTAGTCGGCGCGTGCCTGGCGGAGCGCTCCGAGGGTGGTGGAGTAGCGGCGGGCTTTGGTGGAGAAGTGGCCCCGGAAGCCGAGCATGTGAGCCCAGGCCCACAGCCGGCGATCGGGATACAGCGCGTCGAGGTCCCAGCAGGCTTGGATCAGGCGGCGGGTGTGCTCGGGCAGGTCCGCCAGCTTGTCGAGTTCGGCGAGTTCACCGATGCGGCGGTCAACGGTGCCGGTCGTCTCGGCGGCTTTGGTGGCGTACTTGGCGACGTAGGAGGCAACGGCCTGTTCGGTGAGGTCTTCGCCGCCCCCGAAAGCCCCGATGGGCTGTACGTCCAGTTGCGTGCCCCAGCGCAGGACCCGGGCCGGCTGGTCACCAGCGGCGGGAACAGTGACGGCAGCACGGGCGGCGGCGGCGCGTAACGCGGCGTCGAGCAACGTCGTGGTAGCCCACCCTGGCGGGGCGGTGTCGGGCCCGTCCGGTCCGTCGAAGCGGATCACGGCATGGAAGTGGATCGCGCCGCGCTTCTGGTACTCGGCAACCTTCCCGTACGAGACCCGCAGCCGGCCGCGGAGTTCCTTCTGGGTGAGGCCGGCGCGGGCGGCCAGTTCCCGGGGCAGGTAGATGGTGACGTAGCGCCACAGGTGCGAGGCGTGATTGTTCCACAGCACCGCCCCGGCGTAGTCGTACGACTCGGGGTGCAGCGGCGTGCCCAGCTCCGGGGAGCCGTCGGGGTGGGTGGTGCCGCAGCGGCACCGGCCGGCGGCGGGGCGGTTGTGGACCGGGCCGAACGAGGGGGCGGTGAGGGTGGCGAAGACCCGGGGGTGGTCCACTACGGTGGCGGGGACGCCTTTGCCGCCGGTCAGGCCGGACAGGATGAGTTGGTAGGTGTCTCCGGCGTAGGTCCAGGCGCAGGCGGGGCAGCGCGAGGCACGGCGGTTGCCGCACGCGATGCGGAGCCGGCCGCCGGGTTCCTTGTCGGTGGCGTAGCTGTAGAGGATCTGTCCGGTGACCGGGTCCAGGGTGGTGGTGGACCCGATCAGGTGGATCGGGTCGGCGCAGCCGCCGGTGCGGGTGATCTGGTCTTGCCAGCGGTCGAAGCCGGGAAGCCCGGCCACCCGCAGGAAGTCCTGCCAGGCGACCGGGTCCAGGCCCGCCGGGAGGTCGGCGGTCATGACCACGCGATCACCTCTTGGCGGGCGGTGAGGAAGGCGTGGCCGATCCATTGGGTGTAGGCCGGGGGGATGGCTTCGGTGAGTTCTTCGCGCACGTCGGTCCAGGTGATGCCCATGGCGTGCTGCATCTCGGGCACGGTGGCCTTGCCGCCGCCAGAGCCGTACGCGGCGACATAGGGGCCGTCGCGGTACTCGCCGTGCCGGTAGCCGCGCACATAACCCCGGTGGCGGGGGTGCGCCGGCTGCGTAGTGGCCCACCGGCCGAGTTCGAAGGTGCGGTGCCGCAGCACGCCCAGGCCGAAGGTCTCGCCGCACAGGGACAGGTCCCGGCGCACAGGCGCCTTGCCGGTGGGCTGTTCGATCACGTAGGGCAGGCCGCTCATGTCCAGCAAGGTCCGCAGGGCCGGGATGAGTTGGGCGTGTTCGGCGCCCCAGCCGCGGGAGGCGTTGGTGCCCACGGTGAGGGCGCAGCCGGCCTGGCAGGGCGGCGAGGTGTGGACGAGGGCGTACCGCTGGATCTCCCCGGTGGCGATCAGGTCGGCGAGCCGTTCCAGGGCGTCGCCCCGGTGGAAGGTGAAGGGGTAGCGGGGGCGGGGTGCGATGTCCACGCCGTCAACGGCGAAGCCGGCCCGGTGGTAGCCCATCGCGGCCCCGCCGGCGCAGGAGAACAGATCCAGCACCCGCAGACCGGTGGAAGGCGTGGCCATCACTGGTCACCGCCGGAGCGGGGGTGGGTGTCGAGCCAGTTCTCGGCGCACACCTTGTGCACGGGGGTGCCCTTATCGGAGCGGAGCGGGGTGGGCTTGGTGCACAGCACGCACGGCTTGTCGCCGGTGTGGTCGAAGTGCTTGGCGTCGTTCCAGTTGAGGAAGGCCACGGCGCTCACCGGCCGGCGGTGGCGAGGGTGCGACGGGCCGGGGCGGTGATGGTGCCGGTGCCCTTGCAGGCGGGGCAGGTGACGTTGAGGGTGCGGCGGGTGCCGTCCGGGTTGCGGGTGCCGGTGGTGATGGCGACGGTCGGGAAGCCGTCGCAGTGGCCGCAAACATGCTGTCCCGGGGCAGGGGTGTGCTGGGGCATGATGGTGAGTCCCTTTCGGGTCCGTTGGATCAGGGATGGGGTGAGGCGCCCGGGGCGGCGGAAACTTGGCGGTTGAGGCCGCCCCGGGGGCCGTTACGAACGGCGGCGGTTGCGTCCGATCGGATAGGCGGGCGGGATGGCGTTGTAGGCGTCCTGGCCCTGCTGGAACGAGGCCGCGTCACCGTCGCTCTGCGCGGCCCGGTCGAAGTCGCGGGCGACCTTGCGCATGGTCTTGCGGTCACCGTGCCGCTTCGCGTTGGCGAACTCCCGGCCCAGCTCGGCCATAGCCGGATTGGCCGGGGCATCGCTCTTGCGACTGAACAGGCCCACGGCAGTCACCGACCCTTGCGGGAGTCGTTGAGGATGGCGCGAGCCACGACAGCTACGACCGCGACCGAGGCGGCGGTGACGGCAACGGCCAGAAGCATGGAAACCAGGACCACGCCGACCACCACGACTACGGCGGTGCCGCCGATGACCAGGGTGGCGACGCTGCCGGGGGTGAGCTGAACCACCGGCCGCCCGTTCTGCTGGACCGGCAGCGGCGCCGGGAGGGTGGGCTGAACCTCCGCAGCGGTGGGCTCCGGGAGGTGGGCCGGGGCCACGGCCGGCGGAGTGTAGGAGTAGTTCGGCGGGTACTTGGGCTTCAACATCAGCGGTGTCCTTTCGCGTCAGCGGGTGGTGCAGGTGTGGGTGCGGGCGGCGAGTTCAGCTGCGGAGCGGGTGGCGTAGTCGTTCGACCAGCCGCAGCGCGGGGCGGTGCAGGCGGCGACGCTGGCGTTACGGCCGTGCCGGTCGCGGTGGTCGCCGACCTCGACGGGGCCGATACGGGCGACGTTGCGGAAGCGCTCGAAGCGGGCCATGGGTCAGCTCTCCCTGCGGCGCTGTCCGCCGGGGAAGTCGTAGGCAACACGGGCGTTGTCGGCGCGGCTGTTGGGGCAGAACTCGGCCTCTTCAGCGAGCAGCGAGGCCAAGCCCGGGTTTCCGGCGGCGGCTTCATCGCGGGCGGCGGCCACCAATTCGTCTCGTGTGGGCGGGCGGCTGGTCACAACGGTTCTCCTTTCGGGTCAGGCGAGTTGGGCGGCGATGGCGTCGGCCAGCGCCGGGGGCACGCCGAGGCGGGCGCACAGGGTGTCGGTGTCGATCGGGTGGCCGGTAGTGGTGTGGTGCGCGTCGGCGAGCTTGCGGGCGTGAGCGACCAGGGCCGCCGGAACGGTCACCGCAGGAGAAGCGGGCGGAGCGGGAGCAGGAGCGGCGGGCGGAAGCTCCGGGACCGGGGCGGGTGCGCGGTCGGTGGTGACCGGCGCGGGCTGGGCCGGCGGGGCGACCGGGGCGGGCAGCTCGTCAACCGGTGCCGGTGCCGGTGCCGGTGTTGCGGCTTGGGGGGTGTGGGCCAGGAGGGTGCCGCCGAGGAAGGCCACGGCGGGCCAGCCGGCGACCAGGATGCGGAGCACGGCCGGGACGCGGTGCATGTCGAGTAGTCCGGCGGTGGCGACGTTGGCGCCGAGCGACGCGGCAAGGGCGATGATGAACCAGGTCCAGGCGGCGCGTGCCGCTTGTTTGGCGGCGTGCAGGGCACGCATACGGCGCCAGGCGGCGACCAATAGCAGGTCAACGGAGATCGGGTAAGCCCAGGCTTTCCAGCCGTCCTGTCCGGCTCCTGCCGCGATGTCGTGCAGGTGCGCGAAGGACAGCGATCCTGCGATGACGGCTTGGATCAGGATCGGGTCCAGGCGCAGAGTTCGGGACACGGGGCTCACCTCCTTTCAGGGATCAAGGCCCGGGGCCGGGCGGCCGGCGGTCATGCGGCCCCGGGCGGCGGAGTGGTTGTCAGGCGGTGCCGGTGCCTAGGCAGCCCAGGCACATGCCTTCCTGATCTCCGACGACGCGGTGGCGGCGGCCGACGCGGACGGGCACGGCAACCTGTCCGGTGCCCTTGCACGCGCCGCACGGTTCCGGCTGGGCCGGAGCAGCGGGTTTGGCGGGGCGGGCGGTGGTCTTGCGCGGGGCCGATGACGGGTCGTCCTTCCGGTTTTGGGCGATGGGCGGGGTAGGGACGTGGCGCGGGGAGCGGTCGCGCCGACCGGTGAAGCAGCGGGGGTGATCAGGTGGTGGCGGGCACCGGCGTGGCCGGGGCGGTCGGCCACGGGCCGGGGGCCAGGTGCGGGCGGAAGGCCGCCAGCGCGGGCACGTCGGGGGTCAGGTGCTCGAACTTCGCGCAGGCCACGACCGCGTCGCGCAGCGAGGTGTGCGGGGTGCGGATACGGGCCCAGCCGCCGGAGGTGTCAGCGGCGACCGCCACACCCGGCTGATCCGGTGCGATGGCCAGCACCGAGGCCAGAGCGTCGGGGGAGATGTCGCCGAAGGCCATTTTCGCTGAGCCTTCGTCGTTGACGCGGTGGCAGACCCGGCCGGTGAGCTGAGCGCGGAGCATGGTCGCGCCGTCGCCGAGTTCCGAGCCGAAGCGCTGTCCGCAGATTTCCAGGTAGATGCCCGCGGCGCGGGCGAGCTGCGCCAGACGGATCAGGCTGGTGATGATCCGTTCCCGGAGCTTCTTCTGGCCGGTGTTGGCGATGAGCAGGAGTTCGGCGACTTCATCGATCAGGACCACGATCGGCACCGGCCGGTCCTTCTCGGGCAGGCCCCAGATGTCGGAGGTGATCTCGGCCGCGGGGGTGTAGGCGCTGATCCGCTGAGCGGCCCGGATGAGCAGGAACCGGTCGGTCATCTCGGCAACCAGCGCGTCCAGCAGGTCCGCGGCGGAGTCGGGGTTGTCGGCCATGGCGGTGAACCGGCGGGCCAGCGCGGCGAGTTCCACGCCCTTGCAGTCGATCCCCACCAGAGCGACCGGCTGACCGGCCAATTCCTTGACCAGACCGCGCTGATAGACCGACTTGCCCGACTCGGTGGCGCCAAGGATCAGGCTGTGGGGGACCTTGCGGAATTCCCGGTAGTGGATCGTGCCGTCATCGCGCATGGCGACCGGTACCCGCATCGGGGACCGCTTCGCACTGGCCGGCACCTGCACGCGGCTCAGCACGTCGTATCCGGTCATCCGCAGTTCCAGGACCCCGGAGCGGATCTCCCGAGCGGAGACCTGCTCAAGCCGCCAGGAGTGGCGCAGACGGTCGGTCGCCGAGATCACGTCGAACGCGTCCTGCCCCGGCTGCAACCGGACACGCGCCACAAGCCCGGTACGGGTGGTGCGCAGGCGCAGCAGCTTCGGAGGCCGGTTGGCCGGCATCTCCCGGCGCAGCGCACGGGCGACCGCGAGGCGGGCCCGGGACGGGGGAACGGTCAGGCCGCAGGCGTCCATCACGGACCCGTACGTCCAACCGACCCGGACACGAGCCGCCGGCCCGCCGATGACCAGCCAGTACAGCGCGGGGCGGACCCGGCGCAGGATCAGCACCCCGGCGAAGCCGACACCGGATAAGACCAGGACGGTCACCATGGTGATCAGGCCCTGCCGTTCGAGGCGGCGACCGGCACCAGCGAGGTCACCGCGACCGCGCGGAAGCTGATCCCGTGCCGCTTCTGGCCGTTGAACTCGTTCTCCCAGTCCCGCGCCCGCAGTCCGGTGACCACGACCATGGTGCCGGGGGTCAGCGTGGCGTCCACGCCGGTGTTGGGAACGGTCACCTGGAACAGGTCGCCCTGTCCCTCGTCCGAGACCAGCAGGCCCACCGTCATCAGCGGGGCGCCGGTCTCGCGGTCCATCGCGACCTCGCCGGTCTGCTTGTTGACCAGCTTGGACACCGGAGGCGTCGCCACGAACACCGTGGCCGTCGAGAGATCGATCTTGAACGATGCCATGATGGCAACTCCCTTGTACGAGGGAGGAAGCGGCGGCTTGCTTGGCGGTAGGGCGCCGCTTCCAACTGGCTTGAGCCACTTACTGGCTTAAGCCAGTGGAACACATGACTGACGCAGCGTCAAGACACTGGCTTGAGCCACCTGTATGCTGCTGGTCATGACCCCGTCCGCCCCTACTTCCCAGCAGCCGCCGAGTCGACGTATCGCCGATGAGCTTCGTACACGAATCGAGCGCGGAGAGCTGGCAGCGGGCGACAAGCTCCCCTCGGAACGGGCGCTTGCCGAAGAGTACGGAGCGGCGCGCAACACGGCCCGGGAAGCCGTACGCATCCTCGCCGAGCAAGGGTTGGTAACCGCGAAGCACGGCAAGGGCGTTTTCGTTCGGCGACCGCAGAGGCTGTTTCGATTCGGCAGCGACCGGTACTCGATCAAGAATCGGGAGACGGGGCTCACGCCCTTCCGCCTGGAGACGAAGCGCCAGGGGAAGACGGCCAGGATCGATGTGCTCAGCATCACCCGCGAAGCACCACCGGCCGACGTCGCCGAGCGGCTTAGGGTCTCGCGTGACGAGGCGAGCGTGGTCCATCGGGAGAACCTCTACTTTGCCGACGACGAGCCGGTGCAGATCGTCTCCACCTACATTCGGTGGGAGGAGGCGCAGGGCACTCTCCTCATGGAGCCGAAGTCAGGGCCTAACGGTATCTACGGCCGTCTCGAAGAGCTTGGGCACGTGATGACGCGGGTCCGCGACGAGATCAGCGCCCGCATGCCGACACCCGAAGAAGCTTCGCTCCTAGACCTGCTCCCCGGCGTACCGGTGCTCGAAGTGCTCCACACCAGCCTTGACCAGAATGCCGAGCCGTTCGAGGTCACCCGCTACGTGCACCGAGCCGACCAAACCGGCCTGCTCTACGAACTCCCTGTTGAACAGCCGGCATCTCCGGAGGGGCAGTGACCAGCATTCTTGTACGCCCGATCACGGATGCCGATGTCCCCGGCGCAGCCGCAGCGTTGGTCGAAGTGCACACGACAGACGGCTACCCCGTCGAAGGTGTCGAGGAGCCCGAGTCGTGGATCCGCCCGCCGGCCGTTCTGGGCGGCTGGGTGGCGGAGGAGGAGGGGAAGATCGTCGGCCACGTGGCTGTGATGCGCCCGCGGGGAGAGGGGGCGGTCCGCCTGTGGCAGGACAAGAGCGGGGAGACAGAGGAGCGAATCGGAGTTCTGGCCCGACTCTTCGTGGTCCGCGAGGCGCGCCGCCATGCTGTCGGCGAACGGATGATGCAGGCAGCCATGGACTACGCCCGGAAGAACTCCCTACGGCTCGTGCTGGACGTGATGACAAAGGACGCCGCCGCCATCCGCCTATACGAGCGTCTTGGCTGGCAACGCATTGGTGAGGTGGCGCACCACTTCGGTGCCGATCAGCAGAGCCCCGCAGCGTGCTACGTCTGGCCCGCCGCCTGAGCTGTTACAGGTTTCTCTACCTCATCAAGGCACCCGGCTGCGCTCCGCTCCGCCGGGCGCGCGTCCGGCTTCCGGCCGCGCCCGCTCCTGTCTCCGCCCCGCTCGGCGCTGCCGGCGCCGCGCGCGCCCGCACGTAGGCCCGGGGGCATGGGATGTGAACCGCGGACAGCCCAAGGCGCGGCACAGACGGTGCCTCCGGCGGGGGCGCTCCGACTCCGAGATGGATCGAGCCCAGCCAGCGTCTGAGCGTTCGTCGTGGCGAGCCAGGACGCTCCCATCCCGCCTGCCATCGACCCGGGCAAGCCGAGCAGACGCGGCCCCTGGCGTCCAGATCGTTCGTACAGTGGCGCGCTCCATCTGGACGCCAGGAACCACGCCCGCTCCACAGGAGTGCGGGCCGACGGCAGACGAGATGGGAGCTGAAGAGAGTGGTGGTTGAGGAGGTTCGTGCAGGCGGAGGTTAAGCGCCTCAAGGACTCGCGGCTCGGCGGTCTCTGTTGTTGGCCAGCCGCAGCTTGTCGCAGCGAGGCACGGGGTCTGGGGAAACGACGTCAAACGGCTACGCAGCGAAGGTGCGCCCGGTAACATCCGTTTCTGCCAAACACCCTGGGGGGATGATGGCTTTGCAGCGGCCAGCTTGGATGACCATGAACGTCTGGACCATCGGTTCAGGTGTCCTCGGACTTGCCTTGGCAGGGCTCGGTGTCCACTTCGCGGCGTCGAGTACCGCGAGCGAGGCTCCTTCGCACTACTCGATCACGGCACCCGGAGAGGCCGAAAGTGTTGATCTCTGTCTGCCGCTCGTGAAGGGGCAGGGGCAGGTACCGCACACTGGATCGGTTTGGCTGGTCCTTCATGCCGTAGGAGGTCGCGGTTACTACCTGTCCCGACAAGTTCAGGCAGGAGATAGCGATGAATCCTGGGTCTCCGGTCCTCTCCAGGTCGGCAGTACGACCAACCGACAAGGCCAGGAGTACCAGCTCCTGCTGTGGCGGTTGAACCCCTCCTTGTCCAACGTCGTGAGCCGCATCCTTCCTGGCATGCGAGTCTTCGAGGGGTTGCCGCCAGGGGCATCGATCGTCGCCCATACCACGGTCGTCCGTACCGCCGACAAGCATGCTTGTCCCTAGCAAGGCGCGGACGGTCGTAGAACCAGAACAGTCTTCCCGGGCCATCTGTAGGCCGTCCGAGAGCGTCGTCCTCTCCACCAGTGTCTGCGCTCGCAGGTGCCGGAGGTGCCAAGCCCAGGCCATACTGGACCCATGACCTCGGTCGCAGCCGCCCGAGAGTGTGACATCCACGCCTGACATCAACGGTGGCGGATCTCGCTGGACAACCGTGGACAACCGCGGACATAGGCCCAGGGCCGTGACCTACATCACCGATGGTCACGCTAACCGATATGCAAATGGGATGATGGTCGGTATGAAGGGACGTGTCCTGGTCGTCGACGACGACACTGCGCTGTCAGAGATGCTTGGCATCGTGCTGCGTGGAGAAGGTTTTGAGCCGTCGTTCTGCGCCGACGGTGACAAGGCGCTGGCTGCTTTCCGGGAGACCAAGCCTGATCTGGTGCTCCTGGACCTGATGCTGCCGGGACGGGACGGCATTGATGTGTGTCGACAGATTCGGGCTGAGTCCGGGGTGCCGATTGTGATGCTCACGGCGAAGAGCGACACGGTGGATGTGGTGGTCGGCCTCGAGTCGGGGGCTGACGACTATGTGATCAAGCCGTTCAAGCCGAAGGAGCTGGTCGCGCGGGTCAGGGCGCGGCTGCGCCGCGCGGAGGAGCCGACCCCCGAGCAGTTGGCGATCGGTGACCTCGTGATCGATGTGGCCGGCCACTCGGTGAAGCGTGACGGGCAGCCGATCGCGCTGACTCCGCTGGAGTTCGACCTACTGGTGGCCCTGGCCCGCAAGCCGTGGCAGGTGTTCACCCGGGAGGTGTTGCTGGAGCAGGTGTGGGGTTATCGGCACGCTGCCGACACCCGGCTGGTGAATGTGCATGTTCAGCGGCTGCGGTCGAAGGTGGAGCAGGACCCGGAGCGTCCGGAGATCGTCGTGACGGTCCGCGGTGTCGGGTACAAGGCGGGACCGGGCTGAGATGAGCGTGTCGCACGAGCGTGACCGGTTGGAGAGCCGGCTTGCCGATCCCTTGCGGGGACTGCAGCCGGTGATCCGCTCGTTCGTGCGCTGGGCTCGACGTCCGCTGCAGCCGTTGGCACGGCTGTGGCGGCGGAACATCCAGCTCAGGGTGGTCGCCTTCACACTGCTCATGTCGGTCGGTGTGGTGCTGCTCCTGGGCTTCGTGGTGATCGGGCAGGTCAAGAACGGGCTGCTCGACGCCAAGGAGAAGGCCGCCGAGAATCAGGCGACCGGCGGATTTCACATCGCGCAGGACATGGCTTCCACCGGCAGCCGCTCCCAAGGCGCCTCGGGGGCCGGTGCCACCCAGTCGGGGCCCGGCGCGACGCAAGGAGCGGTCCACGCCGGGGACTGGCTGACCACCCTGGTCCAGCAGTTCGCCAGCGGCGGCAAGGGCGTCTACTGGATCGTCACTCTGAGTCCGGGGGCCGGCAGTGAGCAGTCCATCGGCCAGGCCAGTGTCAACGCGCACGGGTCGCGGGGGTCCGGCAGCATCCTGCCCGACGCGAGCATTCCCGCTTCGCTGCGTGACGCCGTCGAGAAGCACTCCGGCGCGGTTGAGCAGTACACCCTCGCGAGGACCAGTGACGGCAGTCCACCGGAGCCGGCGCTCGCCATTGGCAAGCGGCTGACGGACATCGACGGGAATTCCTACGAGCTGTACTACCTCTTCCCCTTCGACCAGGAGGAGAAGACTCTCGGCCTGGTCAAGGGCACACTTGCCACCGCGGGGATATTCGTGGTGGTCCTGCTCGGTGCGATCGCCTGGCTGGTGACCCGGCAGGTGGTGACGCCGGTGCGGATGGCCGCCGGGATCGCCGAGCGGCTGGCCGCCGGCCGGTTGCAGGAGCGCATGCAGGTCACCGGCGAGGACGACATCGCCCGCTTGGGCGAGTCCTTCAACAAGATGGCGCAGACTCTTCAGAGCAAGATCCAGCAGTTGGAGGACCTGTCCCGGATGCAGCGTCGCTTTGTCTCCGATGTCTCGCACGAGCTGCGGACACCGCTGACGACGGTACGCATGGCCGCCGACGTCATCCATGACGCACGCACGGACTTCGACCCGGTGACGGCCAGGTCCGCGGAACTGCTGCAGAACCAGCTGGACCGGTTCGAGTCGCTCCTGTCGGACCTGCTGGAGATCAGCCGGTTCGACGCGGGTGCGGCCGAGCTGTCCGCGGAGCCGATAGACCTGCGCGAGGTGGTCCGGCGGGTGGTGGATGCCGCCGAGCCCCTGGCTGAGCGCAAGGGCAGCCGGGTGGTCATAAGGGGTGACGCGCAGCCGGTGATAGCCGAGGCCGATCCCCGCCGGATGGAGCGGGTCCTGCGCAATCTGGTGGTCAATGCCATCGAACATGGCGAGGGCCAGGACGTACTGGTCCGGCTGGCGACCGCGGACGGCGCGGTGGCGATCGCGGTGCGGGACTACGGCGTCGGGCTGAAGCCGGGCGAGGCGACCCGGGTGTTCAACCGGTTCTGGCGGGCCGACCCGGCGCGGGCCCGCACCACCGGCGGTACGGGACTCGGCCTGTCCATCGCCGTCGAGGATGCCCGGCTGCACGGCGGCTGGCTGCAGGCGTGGGGAGAGCCGGGCGGAGGGTCGCAGTTCCGGGTGACGCTGCCGCGGACCGCCGGCGACAGCCTGCGGGGTTCGCCGTTGCCACTGGAACCGGACGACTCGCGACGCAACCGGGGCCTGCTCTCCTCGGGCCTACCGGCGCGACCGGCGGCGCCTGCTTCGGTCCCGGCCCCGCGTACGAGTACGACAGCTGACCGCGGTTGGGGCCGCGAGTCCGGGCAGCCGCCGCAGATACCCGGCATACCCCCTGTGCCCAGCGCGTCGCCTCGGCCACCGGCCGCCGACCCGGCGGCGTTGCCCGGCAGTGGGGCGCGGGTGGTGGAGCGCAGAGAAGCGGCCAGAGAGGGCGACGCCTGATGCGGGCGACGTGGAGCCGGGGACGGCTGCTGCGGCTGAGCGCGGTCCCGGTGTGCGCGGTGCTGCTGCTGGCCGGATGCGCTTCGATGCCCAGTAGCGGCGAGGTGCGCAAGGTCGGCGACGGGCAGCGGGCCGACGCGGATCCGCAGGTGCGGTTCTTTCCCCTCGGGCCGACAGCGGATGAGGACCCCGCGGAGATCGTCAACGGTTTCCTGCAGGCGACGACCGGCAGCGAGACGGACTTCGCGACGGCCAAGAAGTTCCTGACGAAGGACTCGGCCGCGAAGTGGAAGCCGCTGGCCGGGATCACCGTCTACTCCTCCAATGATTTCCAGGTGGCCGACGACGGCAGCGCCGGCGCGAAGAACGCCAGGATGGTCGACCTGTCCGCGGACAAGGCGGCGGTGGTGGACCACAAGCACGCCTATGAGCCGAACCAAGGTGAGTTCCAGGCGTCCTTCGAGGTGGTCAAACAGAAGGACGGGTGGCGGATAGAACGCCTGCCGGACGGCCTGATCCTGTCCGAGACGGAGTTCCAGCAGTTGTATCAATCGGCGAATGTGTACTACTTCGCCAAGCTCGGCGCCGACGCGGACCGAGACGGCGGGAAGCAGACGCTGGTCGCCGACCCGGTGTATCTGCGCAGTCAGGAGACCAATCCCCTGTTCTCCGCGGTCTCGGCGCTGCTTGACGGCCCCACGAACTGGCTGGCGCCGGTGGCCTTCAGCGGCGCGCCGACCGGTGCGCGACTGGCCGACACCGGTCCCGACGGCGGAGTGAGTCTCGACGACTCGCAGCATCTGCGGGTCCGGCTCGACAACCACAGCACGGACCGGCTGCCCCGTCAGCGCTGTGTGCAGCTGGCGGCGCAGTTGTTCGCAACGGCCCAGGCCCAGGCATCGGCGAAACTCGCCTCCGCCGAGGTGGAGCGGGCGGACGGCGCCCCGGTGTGCAGTCTGTCGAGCGCGCAGGCGTTGTCCTACGGTCCGGAGAATCTTGCTGGCGTGTCTTCCCAGTCGTATTACCTCGGGGCTGACGGCCATCGACTGCTGACCCTGGCCGGGGACAGCACCGCCGGAACGCCGGCGCCCGGGCCCTTCGGCGCGGCCAAGGCCGAGCTCAACTCGGTCGCGGTGCGGTTCGACGAGGAAGAGGCAGCCGGAGTGCGCGCCGGCGGCCGCGACCTGGTCGTGGGCCCGCTGGCCGGCAACGGGCCGTTCGGCCCGCCGGTGCTGAAGAGCACCGCGGTGGACGCGAAGAAGAACGGGCTCAGCGCCCCGAGCTGGGACGGACTGGGCGACCTGTGGGTGGCCGACCGCAATCCGGCCGATCCGAAGCTGCTGATGCTGCGCAACGGCAAGGGAACGCCGATCTCCGTGCCGGTACCCGGCCTGGACGGGAGAGTGGAGTCGCTGCGCGTCGCCTCCGACGGTGTACGGATCGCTCTGGTGGTGCAGCAGGGCTCGTCGGTGACACTGCAGCTCGGCAGGATCCAGCGGGGCACCGCGCAGCATCCTGACGCCTTCTCGGTGACCGGCCTGCGCACCCTCAGCCCCGCCGGCGAGAACGTCGCCTCGGCGTCGTGGGCCGGGGGCAGCGAGCTGGTGGTCGCCGGCACCGAGTCCGGGGAGGTGCAGCAGATCCAGTACCTGAACACGGACGGCTCGATGCCCCCCGCCCTCCAGGGGATAAACGAGGCGACCGCGGTGGCGGCCTCGGAGGACCAGAGCAAGCCGCTGCTGATGTCCTACAACGGTTACGTCTACCTGCTGCCCGCGGACGCGAACTGGCAGCGGGTCTCCCCGCAGGGTGCCGGTCCGGTCTACCCGGGGTGAGACAGGGCCCGGCCCTCCGGATCGTCCCCGGGGCACGTTGTCCACAGCCCTCGAAAGAGTGACTGGCGGCGGCGCGCGCCGCAGCCGCACAGTGGAGGTATGCGGGGCTGGTGGCAGGAGATCACCGGGCTGGTTCTGCCGGTGGACTGCGCGGGGTGCGGGCTGCCGCGGACGGAGTTGTGCGGGCGCTGTACGGGGCTGCTGGGCGGGGCGGCCCCGGCGCGCCGGGTATGGCCGTCCCCGGAGCCGCCCGGGCTGCCACCGGTGTACGCGGCGGCCCGTTACGGCGACGAGGTGCGGGCGGTGGTCCTTGCGCACAAAGAGCGTGGCGCGTTGGGTCTGGCCCGGCCGCTGGGCGCCGCATTGGCCACGGCGGTACGGCAGGTGCCCGTTGCCGGTCCGGTGCTGCTCGTGCCGGTGCCCTCGGCCCGGCGTGCGGTGGCTCAGCGGGGCCACGACGCCACCGCACGGATGGCCGGGGCAGCGGCCCGGTTGCTGCGCGGGCGGGGCGCAGCGGCCAGGGTGGTGCCCGTGCTGCGGCAGCTGCGGCCGGTGGCCGACCAGTCCGGGCTGACCGCGGCCGAGCGGCTGGCCAACTTGTCCGGCGCCGTCGCGGCTGCCGGGGGCAGATTGTCGCTGCTGCGGGCCGCTCCGGTGGTGCTGGTCGACGATCTGATGACCACCGGGGCCTCGCTGACCTTGGCAGCGGCGGCCGTCAGGGCTGCCGGCGGGTGCGTGGCGGGAGCCGCGGTGGTGGCCGGGCCGCATGATCCGGAGGCCGCTTCGGGGGCGAATGAGCGCAGGTAGCGGCGGAATTTCATCCGGATGGAGGAGCGAGGCCGCTGGGGATGCCGAGTTGCATGCTTCGGGTCTATGTTCGAGGGAGAGGGAAGTGGACCGTTGGGGTGTCGATCTTCCCAGCGGGGCAGAAGGAGGTGAAAGCCGCGGCTTCGCATCCCGGAGGCCCGGGGTGGCGAGGCAGCAGCCGACGCAGCGCCGGACGGGTCTGGCACCCGTTCCGGCCTCAGGAAAGGGATCGCCCCCGAGCAGCGGGGTGGTCCGGAACGGAGTTCTGCGTGGACATCGTCGTCAAGGGCCACAATGCCGAGGTGCCGGAAAGGTTCCGCAAGCACGTGGCCGAGAAACTGGACAAGATCCAGAAGCTCGACGGCAAGGTGATCAGCCTCGACGTCGAGGTGTCCAAGGAGCTCAATCCGCGGCAGGCGGAGCATTCGGACCGGGTGGAGATCACGCTGAACACCCGTGGTCCCGTGGTTCGCGCCGAAGCATCGGCGGCGGACCCGTACGCGGCCCTGGACGCGGCCGTCACGAAGCTGGAGGCGCGGCTGCGCAAGGCCGCGAGCAAGCGCCACACGCGACGGGGAAACGGCCGGATTCCGGCATCGGAGGTCGCCACGAGCGTGCCCGAGGCCGCGGCGATCAACGGGGACGGGGAGTTTGCCGCCGATCACGCCGACGACGGGGTGCCGACCACCAGGATCGGTCCGCTGGAAGTGCGCGGTGATGGGCCCCTGGTGGTCCGGGAGAAGACGCACCCGGCTTCGCCCATGGGGCTCGACCAGGCGCTGTACGAGATGGAACTGGTCGGGCACGACTTCTACCTCTTCGTCGACAGCGAGACGAAGCAGCCGAGTGTCGTGTACCGCCGGCAGGGCTATGACTACGGTGTCATCCACCTGAACGCGGACCAGGCAGGAGCGGGAGCTTCGGCCGGGGCCGGCGACGCGCTGTATCACGGAGCCTGACCGGCAGACGAGCGGCAGTTCGGTGCCCCCGGGTTCGTCCCGGGGGCACCATCGTGCGGGGGACGTGAAATGCTGGGCCAATGCCCAATTCTGGTCTGAGGGGGAGGATCTGATGCCGGATTTCGACCATGGGGCTCCCGGCGCGCGCGGCCCGGTCCCCTATGACGTCCCCGAGGTGAGTCCGGCCAGACCAGAACCCATCCGGGTTCTGGTCGTGGACGATCACGCGTTGTTCCGGCGGGGTCTGGAGATCGTTCTCGCGCAGGAGGAGGACATCCAGGTCATCGGTGAGGCGGGGGACGGGGCGGAAGCCGTGGAGAAGGCCGCCGACCTGCTGCCGGACATCGTGCTGATGGATGTACGGATGCCGCGCCGCGGCGGTATCGAGGCGTGCACCTCCATCAAGGAGGTGGCGCCCAGCGCCAAGATCATCATGTTGACGATAAGCGATGAGGAAGCCGACCTCTACGAGGCGATCAAGGCCGGGGCGACCGGCTATCTGCTCAAGGAGATCTCCACCGACGAGGTGGCCACCGCGATTCGGGCGGTCGCCGACGGACAGTCGCAGATCAGCCCTTCGATGGCGTCGAAGCTGCTGACCGAGTTCAAGTCGATGATCCAGCGCACCGACGAGCGGCGACTGCTGCCCGCACCCAAGCTCACCGACCGTGAGCTGGAAGTGCTCAAGCTGGTGGCGACCGGGCTGAACAACCGGGACATCGCCAAACAGCTGTTCATCAGCGAAAACACCGTGAAGAACCACGTACGCAACATCCTGGAGAAGCTGCAGCTGCACTCGCGGATGGAGGCCGTGGTCTACGCGATGCGGGAGAAGATCCTGGAGATTCGCTGACCGGACGCCGCCGGCGCATCCGGTCAGCCGATCGGTGGGTCAGCGGCGGTCCTGCGAGCGGGCGACCGCGGCCGCCAGCGGCTCGCGGAGCGTCTCCGGCAGCACCCTTTCCACCCGGGTCTCGACGCAGCCGACCCAGCCGGCTGCCTCGGTGATGGCGTCGGCTGCGGGCTGCACCGCTTTCACGCCGTCCAGCGTCACCTGCCGTGCCACCAGGGTGTGCCCCTCGCGAGACGGGTCCACCCGGCCCACCAGCTTCCCTCCGGCCAGCAGCGGCATCGCGAAGTAGCCGTGCACCCGCTTGGCCTTGGGGGTGTAGGCCTCCAGCCGGTGGGTGAAGCCGAAGATCCGCTCGGTGCGCGGCCGGTCCCAGACCAGCGAGTCGAACGGGGACAGCAGCGTCGTGCGGTGCCGGCCGCGCGGTTCGCTCGCCAGCGCTGTCGGATCGGCCCAGGCCGGCTTGCCCCACCCCTGGACTTCGACCGGGACCAGCCCCGTATCGGCGATCACCGCGGTGACCTGCTCGCCCTTGAGCCGGTGGTAGTCGGCGAGATCGGACCGGGTGGCGACACCGAGCGCCGCTCCCGCCTGGGCGACCAGTCTGCGCACGCACTCGTCGTCGGACAGATCGTCGTGCAGCAGCGCGCCGGGGACGGCACGCTCGGCGAGGTCGTAGATCCGCTTCCAGCCGCGCCGCTGGGTGCAGACCACCTCGCCGGTGTCCAGCAGCCACTCCACTGCGATCTTCGTCTCGGACCAGTCCCACCACGGTCCGCCGTTCTTGGCGCCGCCGAGTTGGGTGGAGTTCAGGGGCCCTTCGGCCTTCAGCTGATCGAGGACGGCGGCGATGGAGCGCTCGGCGTCGGCGAGCACGTGCCAGCGGTGGCCGCGGGCGCGCCGGGCCCGGCGCCGGAAGGCGAAGTGCGGCCACTCCTCAATGGGCAGGATGCAGGCGGCGTGCGACCAGTACTCGAAAGCGTGCTGGTCGGTCCAGTACGCACGCTCCACCGCTTCGCGGCCCACCGCGCCGAGGCGGGCGTAGGGGATCAGCTCGTGCGACCTGGCCAGTACCGAGATCGTGTCGAGCTGCACCGCGCCCAGTGACCGCAGGACGCCACGGGTGCCGGCCCGCCGGTCGGGGGCGCCGAGGAGGCCTTGGGCGCGCAGGACGATCCTGCGGGCCTCATCGGCGGACAAGGTGGCCTGGGGCGGCGGCAGGAGCGTCATGGCCGCAAGGATAGGACCGACCACCGACAGTGGCCCTGACCAGTCCTGACCAGCCCGGATGCGCTCGGTTACGTCCCGTACGGCAGGTAGGCGGTCGCCGATTGCCGTCCCCAGTCCGACGGCAGCAGCGAGCCGCTCCAGGCGTCCCGCCGTGTGCCTTCCTGGACGATCTTGGACCGGATGGTGCCTTCCATCACAAAGCCCAGCCGCAGGGCCACCGCGCGTGAGCCCTCGTTGCCCGCTTCCGCGTACCACTCGATCCGCTCCACCCCGAGCGCTGCGAAGGCCCAGCCGCAGACCGCGCGCCCCGCCTCCACGGTGTAGCCCTTTCCGCGCTGCTCCTTGGCGGTCCAGTAGCCGAGTTCCGCCTGGTGGTCGGGGGCGGGCAGCTGCCCGAGGCGCACCAAGCCCATCGAACCGACCAGATCACCGGTGTCCCGGGTGAAGACGCCGAAGTTGTAGAGGACGTCGTCCCGCCAGCCCTCGACGCAGATCCGGCCGACGAAGTCGTCCGCGTCCGCCAGGGCGTACGGTGAGTGCACGCTCGTCCAGCGCGGGATGTCCGGGTCCTGGCAGGCGGTGTGGACGGCCGGGGCGTCGGCGGGTGCCAGGGGGCGCAGCAGCAGGCGGTCGGTGGTGAGGCTGATCGGTTCCATGCTGAATTGCACCTTCCGGGAAGAGGCCGGGGGACCTGCGGCCGAGTATCACCGACGTCGTCAGGCGGTGGAAAACCGTTTTGCCTCCACCGGGCCTCCCGGCCTCCTGGTCTCCTCGCTTACGATGGCCGTTGCAGCTGGGCCGAGACCGTCCGAACACCGTCCGAGACAGTCGAGATCCCCCCGCTGTGCCAGCGCGGGAGCCGCGCCAGGCCCGACCGGCAAGGAGCCAGCCTACGTGTCCGTCATCAGCAAGATCATGCGTGCAGGTGAAGGCAAGATCCTGCGCAAGCTGCACCGCATCGCGGACCAGGTCAATTCCATCGAAGAGGATTTCATCAACCTCTCCGATGCCGAGCTGAGGGCCCTCACCGACGAGTACAAAGAGCGCTACGAGGCGGGCGAGTCCCTCGACGACCTGCTCCCCGAGGCGTTCGCGACCGTTCGTGAGGCGGCCAAGCGCGTACTGGGACAGCGCCACTACGACGTGCAGATCATGGGCGGTGCGGCCCTGCACCTCGGCTATGTGGCCGAGATGCGCACCGGTGAGGGAAAGACCCTGGTCGGTACCCTGCCCGCGTATCTGAACGCGATTTCCAGCAAGGGTGTCCACCTCATCACCGTCAACGACTACCTCGCCGAGCGCGACTCGGAGTGGATGGGCCGGGTGCACAAGTTCCTCGGCCTGGAGGTCGGCTGCATCCTGGCCAATATGACGCCCGCCGAGCGGCGTGAGCAGTACGCCATGGACATCACCTATGGCACCAACAACGAATTCGGCTTCGACTACCTGCGCGACAACATGGCGTGGTCGAAGGACGAGCTGGTCCAGCGCGGTCACAATTTCGCCATCGTGGACGAGGTCGACTCCATCCTGGTGGACGAGGCCCGTACCCCGTTGATCATCTCCGGTCCGGCCGACCAGGCCACCAAGTGGTACAGCGACTTCGCCCGTCTGGTGAAGCGGCTCAGCCGCGGCGAGGCCAGCAGCCTCGGCAAGGAGGAGACCGGCGACTACGACGTGGACGAGAAGAAGCGCACGGTCGCCATCCACGAGACCGGCGTCGCCAAGGTCGAGGACTGGCTGGGCATCGACAACCTCTACGAGTCGGTGAACACCCCGCTCGTCGGTTATCTGAACAACGCCATCAAGGCCAAGGAGCTCTACAAGAACGACAAGGACTACGTCGTCATGGACGGCGAAGTCATGATCGTCGACGAGCACACCGGCCGTATCCTGGCCGGCCGCCGCTACAACGAGGGCATGCACCAGGCGATCGAGGCGAAGGAAGAGGTGGACATCAAGGACGAGAACCAGACCCTTGCCACCATCACCCTGCAGAACTTCTTCCGCCTGTACGACAAGCTCTGCGGTATGACCGGTACGGCCATGACCGAGGCCGCCGAGTTCCACCAGATCTACAAGCTCGGTGTGGTCCCGATCCCCACCAACCGCCCGATGCAGCGCCTCGACAAGCCGGACCTGATCTACCGCACCGAAGAGGCGAAGTTCGCGGCCGTGGTCGAGGACATCGTGGAGAAGCACGAGAAGGGCCAGCCGGTCCTGGTCGGCACGGTCTCCGTCGAGAAGTCGGAGTACCTCTCGGCTCAGCTGTCCAAGCGCGGTGTGCCGCACGAGGTGCTGAACGCCAAGCAGCACGACCGGGAGGCGTCCATCGTCGCCCAGGCGGGCCGCAAGGGCGCCGTCACCGTCGCCACCAACATGGCCGGCCGCGGCACCGACATCAAGCTCGGCGGCAACCCCGACGACCTCGCCGAGGCGGAGCTGCGGCAGCGCGGCCTCGACCCGGTCGAGCACGTCGAGGAGTGGGCCGCGGCCCTCCCGCAGGCGCTGGAGCGCGCGGAGGCCGCCGTCAAGGCCGAGTTCGAGGAGGTCAAGGAGCTCGGCGGGCTGTACGTGCTGGGCACCGAGCGCCACGAGTCGCGCCGGATCGACAACCAGCTGCGTGGCCGCAGCGGCCGGCAGGGCGACCCGGGCGAGTCCCGTTTCTACCTCTCGCTCGGCGACGACCTGATGCGGCTGTTCAAGGCGCAGATGGTCGAGCGTGTGATGTCCATGGCGAACGTGCCGGACGACGTGCCGATCGAGAACAAAATGGTCACGCGGGCCATCGCCTCCGCGCAGTCCCAGGTGGAGCAGCAGAACTTCGAGATCCGTAAGAACGTCCTGAAGTACGACGAGGTGCTCAACCGGCAGCGCGAGGTCATCTACGGCGAGCGCCGCCGCGTCCTGGAGGGCGAGGATCTGCACGAGCAGGTGCAGCACTTCATGGACGACACCATCGACGCGTACATCGACGCCGAGACCCGCGAGGGCTTCGCCGAGGACTGGGACCTGGATCGGCTGTGGGGCGCCTTCAAGCAGCTCTACCCGGCCAAGGTCACCATCGACGAGCTGGAGGACGCGGCCGGCGACCGGGCCGGCATCACTTCCGAGTTCATCGCCGAGTCGGTCAAGGACGACATCCACGAGCAGTACGCCGAGCGGGAGAAGCAGCTCGGCGAGGAGATCATGCGCGAGCTGGAGCGGCGCGTGGTCCTCTCGGTGCTGGACCGCAAGTGGCGCGAGCACCTGTACGAGATGGACTACCTCCAGGAGGGCATCGGCCTGCGCGCCATGGCGCAGCGCGACCCGCTGGTGGAGTACCAGCGTGAGGGCTTCGACATGTTCACCGCCATGATGGACGGCATCAAGGAGGAGTCCGTCGGCTACCTGTTCAACCTGGAGGTCCAGGTCGAGCAGCAGGTCGAGGAGGTCCCGGTGACGGACGCCGAGGTCGAGGACGCGGTGCCGTCCTTGGTCAAGGAGGTCCGGCCGGAGATCCGCGCCAAGGGCCTGGAGGCTCCCAAGCGGGCCGACCGGCTGCACTTCTCCGCTCCTTCGGTGGACGGTGAGGGCGGTGTCGTCGAGGGCGACTTCGCCGGCGCGGCGGTGGACGGCGGCGGTTCCGCCGACGACGACGAGAGCGGCACGACGCGCGCCGAGCGCCGCCGGGCCGCCAAGGGCGGGCGCCGGCGCAAGAAGTAGGAGCCGCGGCAGGCGGAATTCCACCGGCTCGGGGCCGGACCGATCAGGTCCGGCCCCGAGCCGTGTTCATGTCCGGACCGGCATCCGGTTGGCCTACGGCGCCGGTGGCGCGGCTGCGACGGGGCAGCCTCTCGGCTGCTCGCCGGTGTCACCGCGCGGCCACCGCGGTGCAGCGCCAGCGGGCCGGTCCGTAGCCGGGGCCCGATTCGTCGTCGCCGGGTTCGAGGCGGAAGGCCAGCGCCCGGAAGACGTCCTGGTCCAGCGCCACCACGGCCGTCACTTCCAGGGCTCCGCCGGCGGTACGGAAAATCCGGCAGCGGTACACGTACGGGGTACGGCCCCGGGCTCGGCGGCGCCAGTCGGCGCGGGCCGCGTGCAGCTCCCACAGCCGCTGGTAGGCCTCGTCGCGCACCCGGCCGGCCAGGCAGGTCAGCGGCTGCCGCCCGGTCAGCACCTCCAGCAGGCGGCCGGCGAACCAGATGTGGGGCGGCAGCGGGCGGAGCCCCGGGGTCGTGCCGGGCTGCGTGAGGGGCCCGGTGGCGGCGGGCATGGCGGGGCCTGCGGCGGGGCGGACGGTGGCGCCCGGGCGTCCGGCGGGGCGCCTGGTGTCCCGCCGGCCGGGCGGCGCGGCGCTGCCGGAGCGGCGAGCGGCGCCGGCGGCCGGGGTCGGAACGGACGAGGGCAGGGCAGGGCTGCGCACGGACGGACTCCCAAGATCGTTACCGGTTGGTAGGGCCGGTTGTAGGGGGTCGCGGCTGTCGCGGGCAAGCGATCGGGGGGCCGAGAGGGGGTCGGCGGGAGGCCGACTGAGATTCACCTATCAGGCTGGTGCCGCACGTATGCTTCACGCCATGCGCGTCTACATTCCCACCACGCTTGCCGGGCTGGCCGAGGCCTACAAGGCAGGCGAATTCGGGCCCGTGCCGCTGGACGCCTTCGCGGTGACGCCCGGCCTGCGCGAGTGGTACGTCTCCGACGACATCGAGGAACTGGAGTACGCCGCGTTGACGCGGGCGGCGCAGGCGTCGTTGCGGATGCTCGCGGCGCATCCGGACGTTCCGCGCCGCCGGGTGGTCGTCGCGGTGGACATCGCCGACGGCGAGGTGCACCATGACCCGGACCGCGGCTTGGACCCGGGCACGCTCGGCGAGGTGCGGCTGGCCGGGGGCGTCCCGCTGGCCAAGGCCGCAGCCGTGCATCTCGACGCGGACGGGGCCGAGCGTGACGTGCGTGCCGCCGCCGACGCGGTCGGGGCGGCCGACACCGGCGACGACGACGCGCAGTTCACGGTCGACGGGGCCGAGGACCACGAACTGCTCTGGTTCGCGACACAGGAGATCCCCCATCTGATCGGCTGAGCCGGGGCGCGTGCGGCCCGAGTTCGGCCGGACGGCGGGAGTTATCCACAGGCCGGAAACGGGCCGTCGCACCGCGCGAGTACCTTTTCTCCTGTGAACGCGCATCTCGTGTGGGACTGGAACGGCACCCTGTTCCACGACATGGACGCGGTGATCGGGGCCACCAACGCCTCCTTCGCCGAGCTCGGCTTGCCACCGATCACCCTTGACCGCTATCGCGAGTTGTACTGCGTGCCGGTGCCCCTCTTCTACGAGCGGCTCATCGGCAGGCTGCCGACGGACGCCGAGTGGGAGGTCATGGACGCCACCTTCCACCGCCACTACTGGGCCCTGGCCGAGGCGTGCGGGCTGGCCGAGGGCGCCCTGGAGCTGCTCACCGCCCGTCAGGCGGCCGGTCTGACCCAGTCACTGTGCTCGCTCGCCCCGCACGACAAGTTGCTGCCCATGGTCACCTCGCACGGCATCGACGCGCACTTCGTGCGGGTGGACGGCCGCGTCGGCCCGTCCACCGAGGGCAAGGCCGCCCAGATGGCCCGTCACCTCGCCTCCATCGGTGTGCCGGACGGCGGCCCGGTGGTGGTGATCGGAGACGCCCTGGACGACGCGGCGGCAGCGGCCTACGTCGGTGCGTCCGCGGTCCTCTACACGGGAGGCTCGGGCAGCCGCCGCAGTCTGGAGTCGGCCGGGGTGCCGGTGGTGGACACCCTTGCGGAAGCCGTCCGGCTGGCCGAGGACATAACGCGCTGACCAGGGCCGGAGCCCGACTTCTGGCCAATCCGGCCAAAGGTGTGCACTGCATTTGTACGAAGGCGGCGCATACAGGCACCCCGGCCGGAGCGATAGCCTTGACGCCGTGATCATCGTTGATCCGTGCACCCGGGACCGATCCGTGCTTGTGCGCACGACGACCCCTTTTCCGGTATGACGTCGTCCCGCAGCGGTAACCCCGCGTCGCTGGAGGACGTGCCACCACCCGACGTCACGCAACGGCGCGCGACAGGAGTCAGAGAACATGCAGACCAAGCTGGACGAAGCCAAGGCCGAGTTGCTGGAACGGGCAGCCCGGGTCGGTGAGAACAGCCCGGCTGGAGCGGTATCCGGCCAGGGCCTCGACGCGGAGACGCTGATCGCGTTCCTCCAGCGCTACTACCTGCACAGCGCACCCGAAGACCTGATGGACCGCGATCCGGTCGACATCTTCGGCGCCGCGCTCTCCCACTACCGGCTCGCGGAGGCACGCCCGCAGGGCACCGCCAACGTCCGGGTGCACACCCCCACCGTCGAGGAGAACGGCTGGCAGAGCAGCCACACCGTGGTCGAGGTCGTCACCGACGACATGCCCTTCCTCGTCGACTCGGTGACCAGCGCGCTCAACCAGGCCAACCGGGCCATCCACGTCGTGTTCCATCCCCAGTTCCAGGTCCGCCGGGACATCACCGGCAAGCTCCTGGAGGTGATCGGTTCGGGGTGCGCCCCGGAGGACGAGCCACTGCCGCACGACGTGCTCATCGAGTCCTGGATCCATGTCGAGATCGACCGCGAGACCGACAAGGCCGACCTCAAGGAGATCAGCGCCGATCTCCGCCAGGTCCTGTCCGATGTACGCGAGTCCGTCGAGGACTGGACGAAGATGCGCCAGGCCGCGATGTCCATCGCCGACGAACTCGCCGCCGCCCCGGCGCCGCTGCCCGAGCCCGAGTCCGGTGAGGCGGTGGAACTCATGCGCTGGCTCTGCGAGGACCACTTCACCTTCCTCGGCTACCGCGAGTACACGCTGACCACCGAGCCCGGGCCCGACGGCGAGGAGGAGGACGTGCTGCAGGCAATCCCCGGCACCGGCCTGGGCATCCTGCGCTCCGACCCCGTGCACCCGACAGCGGACAGCACCCATCCCGGGCATCCGGGCCACCCGGGCTCGCCGTCGTTCAACCGGCTGTCGGCCGACGCGCGGGCCAAGGCCCGCGAGCCCAGACTGCTGATCTTGACCAAGGCCAACAGCCGGTCCACCGTGCACCGCCCGTCCTACCTCGACTACGTCGGCGTCAAGCGGTTCGACACCGAGGGCAAGGTGATCGGGGAGTGCCGCTTCCTCGGCCTGTTCTCGTCGGCCGCCTACACCGAGTCGATCCGGCGCGTCCCGGTGATCCGCCGCAAGGTCGACGAGGTGCTGGACGGCGCCGGCTTCACCGCCGACAGCCACGACGGCCGCGACCTGCTGCAGATCCTGGAGACCTTCCCGCGCGACGAGCTGTTCCAGACACCCGCCGACGAACTGCGGTCCATCGTCACCAGCGTGCTGTATCTCCAGGAGCGCCGAAAGCTCCGGCTCTTCCTGCGGCAGGACGAGTACGGCCGCTACTACTCCGCGCTGGTGTACCTGCCGCGTGACCGCTACACCACGGCCGTGCGGCTGCGGCTGACCCATATCCTCCAGGAGGAACTGGGCGGCCACAGCGCCGACTTCACCGCCTGGAACACGGAGTCGGTACTGTCCCGGCTGCACTTCGTGGTCCGGGTGGATCCCGGCACCCCGCTGCTTCAGCTCAACGACGTGGACGTGGAACGCATCGAGAACAGGCTCTCGGAAGCCACTCGTTCGTGGGCGGACGGTTTCGCCGAGGCGATGACCGCCGAATGCGGCGAGGAGCGGGCCGCCGAGCTGATCCGCCGGTACGGCCAGGCGTTCCCCGACGGCTACCGTGCCGACTTCGCCCCCCGCGTCGCGGTGGCCGACCTCCAGCACATCGCGACCCTGGGCGAGGACGACTTCACCCTCAGCCTGTACGAGCCGGTCGGCGCGGTCCTCGAGGAGCGCCGCTTCAAGATCTACCGCACGGGCGCTCCGGTGTCCTTGTCGGCGGTGCTGCCGGTGCTCCAGCGACTCGGGGTCGAGGTTGTCGACGAGCGCCCGTACGAGCTGCTGCGCCGGGCCGACAACCCCCGCACCTGGATCTACGACTTCGGCCTCCGGCTGGACCCGGCCCTGGGCGACCTCGGCGACGACGCCCGCGAGCGGTTCCAACAGGCTTTCGCCGCCACCTGGACCGGCCAGGCCGAGAACGACGGCTTCAACGCCCTGGTGCTGCGGGCCGGGCTCGACTGGCGGGAGGCCCTGGTGCTCCGGGCCTACGCCAAATACCTGCGGCAGGCCGGCTCGACCTTCAGCCAGGACTACATGGAGGACACCCTCCGTAACAACGTCCACACCACCCGGCTGCTGACCAATCTCTTCCAGGCCCGGCTGTCGCCCGACCACCAGCGGGCCGGCAGCGAACTGACCGAGGGCATCCTGGAAGAGCTGGACTTCGCTCTCGACCAGGTGGCCAGCCTGGACGAGGACCGGATCCTGCGGGCCTTCCTGACCCTCATCAAGGCGACGCTGCGCACCAACTTCTTCCAGCGCGACTCCCAGGGCAACCCGCACGCCTACCTGTCGATGAAATTCGACCCGCAGGCGATCCCCGACCTGCCGGCTCCCCGCCCGGCGTTCGAGATCTGGGTGTACTCGCCGCGCGTGGAGGGCGTCCATCTGCGTTTCGGGAAGGTGGCCCGCGGCGGGCTGCGCTGGTCCGACCGCCGCGAGGACTTCCGGACCGAGGTGCTCGGGCTGGTCAAGGCGCAGATGGTGAAGAACACCGTCATCGTGCCGGTCGGCGCCAAGGGCGGCTTCGTCGGCAAGCGGCTGCCGGACCCCACCGTCGACCGGGACGCCTGGATGGCCGAGGGCATCGCCTCCTACAAGACCTTCATCTCCGGCCTGCTCGACATCACCGACAACCTGGTGGCCGGCGAGGTGGTCCCGCCGCAGAACGTGGTGCGGCACGACGAGGACGACACCTACCTGGTGGTTGCCGCGGACAAGGGCACCGCGTCCTTCTCCGACATCGCCAACGAGGTCGCGGTCAGTTACGGCTTCTGGCTCGGCGACGCCTTCGCGTCGGGCGGTTCGGTCGGCTACGACCACAAGAAGATGGCCATTACCTCCAGCGGCGCCTGGGAGTCGGTGAAACGGCACTTCAGGGAGACCGGCCACAACACGCAGGAAGAGGACTTCACCGTCGTCGGCATCGGCGACATGTCCGGTGACGTGTTCGGCAACGGGATGCTGCTGTCCGAGCACATCAGACTGGTCGCCGCCTTCGACCACCGGCACATCTTCCTCGACCCCAATCCGGACACGGCCACCTCCTACGCCGAGCGGCGCCGGATGTTCGAACTGCCCCGCTCCTCGTGGGCCGACTACAACACCTCGCTGATCTCCTCCGGCGGCGGCGTGTACCCCCGCACCGCCAAGGCGATCCCGCTCAGCGCCAACGTCCGCAAGGCTCTCGGCCTGGAGGTCTCCGCGGCGAAGATCACCCCCGCCGAGCTGATGAAGGCGATCCTCCAGGCGCCGGTGGACCTGCTGTGGAACGGCGGCATCGGCACCTACGTCAAGGCGTCCACCGAGACCCAGGCCGACGTCGGCGACAAGGCCAACGACGCCATCCGCATCGACGGTGCGCAGCTGCGGGTCAAGGTGGTCGGCGAGGGCGGCAATCTGGGCTTCACCCAGCTCGGGCGGATCGAGTTCGCCCGCTCCGGCGGCCCGGACGGCTCGGGCGGGCGGATCAACACCGACGCCATCGACAACAGTGCCGGGGTGGACGCCTCCGACCACGAGGTCAACATCAAGATCCTGCTCAACAGCGTGGTCGCCGAGGGCGATCTGACCGTGAAGCAGCGCAACAACCTGCTGGCCGAGATGACCCACGAGGTCGGCGATCTCGTGCTGCGCAACAACTACGCGCAGAATGTCGCGCTCGGCAACAGCATGGCGCAGAGCAGCAGCCTGCTTCACGCCCATCAGCGGTTCATCCGGCGGCTGGCGCGGGACGGGCATCTGGACCGCGCGCTGGAATTCCTGCCCACCGACCGGCAGATCCGTGAGCGGCTGGCGGCCGGCCAAGGGCTGACGCAGCCGGAGCTGGCCGTGATCCTCGCCTACGCCAAGATCACGACCGCCGACGAGCTGATCCACACCGATCTGCCCGACGACCCGTATCTGCGCTCCCTGCTGCACGCCTACTTCCCGGTCCCGCTGCGGGAGCGCTTCGAGCAGCAGATCGACGGTCACGCCCTGCACCGCGAGATCGTCACCACGGTGCTGGTCAACGACACCGTGAACACCGGCGGTACGACGTTCCTGCACCGCTTCCGGGAGGAGACCGGTGCCACGACCGACGAGATCGTGCGAGCGCACACGGTGGCGCGCACGGTCTTCGACCTCGGGCGCATCTGGGACGAGGTGGAGGCGCTCGACAACGTGGTGGGCGCCGATGTGCAGACCCGGATCAGGCTGCACTCGCGACGCCTGGTCGAGCGTGGCACCCGCTGGCTGCTGAACAACCGGATCCAGCCGCTGCAGATCGCCGAGACCATCGACTTCTTCACCGAGCGGGTCCACACGGTGTGGGCGCAGCTCCCCAAGCTGCTGCGCGGCGCGGACCTGGACTGGTACCAGTCCCTGCACGACGAACTGACCGGTGCCGGGGTGCCGGAGGAACTGGCCAACCGGGTCGCCGGATTCTCCTCGGCGTTCCCGACGCTGGACATCGTCGGGGTCGCCGACCGGAGCGGCAAGGACCCGCTGGAGGTGGCCGAGGTCTATTTCGACCTCGCCGACCGGCTGCAGATCACCCAGCTGCTGGACCGGATCATCCTGCTGCCGCGGGCCGACCGCTGGCAGTCCATGGCGCGGGCCGCGATCCGCGAGGACCTGTTCGCGGCGCACGCGGCCCTCACCGCGGACGTACTGGCCGCGGGCGAGGGGCTGACCCGGCCCGAGCAGCGCTACCAGGCGTGGGAGGACCAGAACTCCGGATTGATCAGCCGGGCCCGCACCACCCTGGAGGAGATCCAGGGAGCGGAGGAGTTCGACCTGGCCAGTCTGTCGGTGGCGATGCGCACCTTCCGCACGCTGCTGCGCACGCACCGGTAGGCCCGGGACGCGCGAGGTGGGCCGCACCTGCCGGAGGTACGGCCCACCGCCTTGACAACTGCACAGTGATCGCCGGATCGCTGCCGGTCCGCTGGGCGGCCCGGGCTGGCGGGTGCGGGACTCACCCGCGGCACAGCGCCTGTTCCGCCCGGACCGGGTCGTCGGGGTAGCGGAAACCGGTGCGGGTCCAGGCGCCCGCGAGGTTGCGCAGGAAGCGGGAGGGCGTGAGGGGCGCGCGTACGGAGGACTGGAGCTCGGCGAGGGGCCCGCAGGTCAGGGCATGGCGGGCGGCGCGGACCCGGGCCGGGTCGATGCCGGGTGGCGGGGTGGTGGCCGGGTCGGTGTAGTCGGCGATGATCCAGGCGGGGTCGAGCGGCTTCTCGTGGCCCGAGCGGCCGGCGGTGCGGCCTGCGGCGCGGGTCTGGTGGGCGGCCAGCGGGTAGGCCAGGCCGAGCGGGTCCACCGAGGTGTCGGAAAGCGGGGTCACGATGCCGTTGTAGCCGAGCAGGTCGTAGGAACCGGCCGTTCGGGCGCGGAGGCGACGGGCGAGCGGGAGCGAAACGAAACGGCCGTTGCTGGCCGGGGTCTGGAGCAGCAGCACCGGTTTGCCCGCCGAGTCGGCGGCGCGCAGCGCGGGGCGCAGGGGTTTGGCGCGCCGTGCGTGGGTGGCCTCGGTGATCGGGTGCGGGTCGTGGGTGTACGAGACGTAGTCGCGCTGCTCGTCGAGGATCAGATACGGATTGCCGCTCGAGGCCACCGGCCGCCACAGCAGCGCGCAGCACACCGCCCAGACGGCGAGCGCGCCGGCCACGGCCACCACCGGCCGGGACAGCGGGACCGCGCACAGCGGCATCATCAGCAGCAGCAGGCCGGGCACCAGCAGTCGGCCGTGCATGAAGTCGCCGCCGACCCGGCAGACGTACAGCCAGGAGAGCAGCCCGGCGACCGGTGGCGCCAGCAGTTCCGGGCGGGCGGCGGCGCGTCGCGGGACGAAGGCGAAAGCGGCGAGCCCCGCGAGCAGGGTCAGGGGCAGCCACAGGTGGTAGGGGCCGGTGAAGTTGCCGAGGTACGCGAAGCCGCGCGTCCACACCGCGTCCGAGGCCTCCTTGGTGAGGGCGGGTAGGGGGACGAGGACTCCGTAGTAGCCGGCTCGGAAGACCTCGTAGGCGGCCGGCAGTCCGGCCGCGGCGCCCAGCATCAGCAGGGTCCGCCCGACAGGCGGGCGCAGCAGCCACCACAGGGCGCCCAGGAAAACCGCGCTGACCAGGGCGAGGTCGGGCCGGACGAGTGGACCGAGGCCGATGACGAACGCGGTCGCCCACTCCCGTCGGCGGCGGAGGCCGGTCCGGCCGGTTGCCGGGGGTGCCGCCGTGGGGCGCGCACCGACCAGGAGCCACCAGGCGGCGCCGATCCAGCCGGTGGTGAGGCCGTTCTCCAGGCCGGAGGAGGCGTAGTCCCAGTCGGCCTTGACCGCGAGCAGCACCAGCATGCCGAGTGGCAGCAGGGGAGCCGCGGTCAGCGGGCGTACGGCTTTGCGGGCGGCTGCCGTCGCGGCGAGGTAGCCGGCGCCGGTGAGCAGGATGCCGAGGGTGACCGCGACCACCGACGGGTCCCGGCCGCTGAGGTAGGTGGCGGCAGTCACCAGCCACTGCCACAGCGTCCCGGTGGACGCTTCGGCGCGCTCGCCGACATTGAAGACAGGACCGTGGCCGGCCAGGAGTTGACGCACCGTCCGGGCGTAGATCATGCCGTCGTCGCCGACCCATCGCTGCCGGTACCCGAGGTACATGGCGAGCAAGGCCGGGCCGCCCACGATCGCCGCCTCCCGTACCGGCCGCCGGCCGAGCCGCTCGGCTGGCGGCGGAGTGGCGGGCTCCACCTCCTCGGGGCGAGGTGACTCGGGGATCAGCTCATGCGATGTCATGACAACTCCAGGCTCCGGTGTCCTCGCTCCCCGAGCCTCCCAAGGCGCCCCCGCATCCCCGGCCCGCCACGCGGGTACCGC